>JAGRHQ010000036.1 GCA_020444905.1 Candidatus Competibacteraceae bacterium | reverse complement strand
CGCAGGCGCGCTGGGCTTGGCGCTCGGCGGATTGGCGCGTTATGGCGGCGAATGGCAGTCGCGCCCGGTGCTGGGCGAAGGGCTGGCTCCCTGCACGGAAGACATCGGTCGCGCTGTGCAACTGGTGCGGCGGGCGTTATGGCTATGGTTAGGGGTGATTGCCCTGGGGGGATTGATCTTTGCTTGAACATGGCGGCGCGTTGCGAGCGGCAGCGGCGCGTTACGGGATTCCTCTCAGCGACTGGCTGGACGTGTCCACCGGCATTCATCCCCAGGGTTGGCCGGTTCCCCCGGTTCCCGCGATCGCCTGGCAGCGCCTGCCCGAGCTGGAAGATGGTCTGGAAGCAGCGGCGGCGGCTTATTACGGTACGCCCCATCTGTTGCCGGTCGCCGGTTCGCAAGCGGCGATTCAAGCCTTGCCATTGTTGCGGGAACCGGGTCGAACAGGAATCCTGCATCCCAGCTACGCCGAACATGCCCATGCCTGGCGACGAGCTGGCCATGCGATTGAAACGCTGACCGTTATGGAGCTGGAAACGGCAGTGGATCGGCTGGATGTGCTGGTGGCGGTGAATCCTAACAATCCCACGGGCCTGCGTTTTGCGCCGGAAATCTTGTTGCGTTGGCGGGAACGGCTGGCGCAGCGCGGCGGCTGGCTGGTGGTGGACGAAGCGTTCATGGACGCTACGCCGGACGACAGTTTAACCGGTCATATTGGCTTGCCCGGATTGATCATTCTGCGCTCCCTGGGCAAATTTTTCGGCCTGGCCGGGGCGCGAGTGGGCTTTGTCCTGGCGGAATCGGCGGTGCGGGAGCGCTTGCAGGATGCGCTTGGCCCCTGGACCGTCAGCGCCCCGGCTCGTTGGGTGGCCACGCAGGCGTTGAGCGACCGGCGTTGGCAGGAGGAAATGCGAAGTCAATTGCCCCTTTTGGGAACGCGCTTGGCGGAATTGCTCAAGCGGCAGCGCTTGCCTGTGACCGGTGGGACCGCCCTGTTTCAGTGGATTCCCTTGCCGGAGGCGGAATTTTGGCAGGAGGCCCTGGCCCGGCGCGGGATTCTGGTGCGGCGTTTCATTAACCCACCGGGATTGCGCTTTGGTTTGCCGGATAGTGAACTGGCCTGGCGGCGGCTGGAAGGGGCTTTGACCGGAGTTCGGGCGGAACGATTGACTCAATAGCCGTCGGGCAACACTGTGCTTTTGCTCGACGACTGCCTGGAGCTTGTGGAGCTAACACCCCTTCCATTCCGGTTTGCGCTTGCCGATGAAGGCGTCGATGCCTTCCCGAGCATCTCCGCTGTCCAGATTACAGGCCATGACTTCAGTGGCGCAGGCGTAGGCTTCTTCCAATCCCAAATCCAGTTGCCGGTAGAAAAGTTCTTTACCCATACGGATCGCCAGCGGCGATTTGTTGAGGATCGATTCGGCAAGTTGCCAAACGGTCGCGTCCAGTTGCTCTAGCGGAACCACCCGATTAATCAATCCTTGTTGCAAGGCGGTCGCTGCATCGATGAAGTCGCCAGTCAGCAAAAGTTCCAGCGCCTGTTTGCGGCCCAGATTCCGGCTTAACGCCACGCCAGGGCTGGAGCAGAACAGGCCGACATTGATGCCGGAGGTTGCGAAACGGGCGTTATCGGATGCAACCGCTAGATCACAAGCCGCGACCAACTGGCAACCCGCAGCCGTAGCAATGCCGTGAATCCGGGCGATCACGGGTTGCGGCAGGCGATTAATGGTTAACATGACCTGTCCGCATTGGGTAAACAGCGCTTGATTAAACGCCCGGCTGTCCTGAGCGCGGATTTCCTTGAGGTCATGGCCCGCGCAAAATGCGGGACCGGCGCCGGCGATCACTACAACTCGAACCGATTCATCAGCGCCCACCGCATTCAGCGTCGTTTGCAAGGCGTCCAGCATCGCTTTTGACAAGGCGTTGTACTGCTTGGGTCGATTGAGGGTCAGGGTGGCTACGCCAGCTTCATCCTGGCGTAACACCAGGGCGTCTTGAGAAGAAGAGGTTGCGGTCATGGCGCGGGTTCTCCTGGGATGGATAAGCTTTGAATGAACAAGAAAATTGTAGTGGATTCCACAGATCATGACTGAATGTTTTATACTTTCAAATCTCTCTTTTCAACTGTGTCGGAAGCCGTGAGCCATTGTGACACGCCGATAGTCTACATTCTGGATCCTGATGCTCCATTGCGCGATTCTCTGCGCCGACTGGTGGAATCGGTCGGTCTCCATGCCCGAACTTTCAGTGAAACCGATGCATTCCTGGCGGTCTATCAACCCGAACGGCCTGGTTGCCTGTTGCTGGATATTCGCATCACCGGACGCGCCGAAGTGAGTGCTCAACAGGTGTTACGCGAACAGAATATTGACTTACCCGTTATTGTTATTGCCCCACGCAGCGATGTGGCCACCGCGGTCAACGCCATGAAGCAGGGTGCGATGGACTTTCTGGAAAAGCCGTTGAATGATCAGTGGTTGCTGGATTGTGTGCATCATGCAGTCACCGAGGACCGAGACCGACGCCGCGCTCGGGCGTGGCGTCGCATCCTGTTGAATCGATTCGAGACCTTGACCCCGCGTGAGCAGGATATCTTGCGCGAAGTTGTTGAGGGCCTGTCCAATCGGGAAATCGCCGAACGCTTGGATCTGAGCCGCAAGACCGTGGAGGTGCATCGAGCCAAAGTTATGCAGAAAATGGAAGCGCGCACTTTATCGCAACTGCTTCGAATGGCGATGGCCTTGGGAATTCTCAAGCTTTACGATGTGAGAGAGGGGTGACCATGTGTCTGATTTTAATTGCGTATCGTTGTCATCCTGGTTATGAACTGGTGGTCGCCGCCAATCGTGATGAGTTCCACCAGCGGCCTACCGCGCCACTAGGGTTTTGGGATGAAGCGCCCCGGATACTGGCTGGGCGCGATCTTCAGGAAGGAGGTACCTGGATGGGGATCACGCGCGCCGGTCATTTTGCCGCGATTACTAATTACCGTGATCCGGGTCAGGTCAAGTCGGGCGCGCCTTCGCGGGGGCGACTGGTGCGGGATTTTCTGCAAGGTTCACAATCGGCAAACGATTATCTGGAACAGTTGCGTCCGATTGCCGACGACTATAATGGTTTTAACCTGCTGTTGGGCGATCAGGCCGGCCTATACTATCACTCCAATCAGACGGGCGAGATTCGGGTTTTACCGCCAGGGTGGTACGGTCTCAGCAATCACTTGCTGGACACGCCCTGGCCGAAGTTACGGAGGGGCCTGAGCCTGCTGCGTGGCCGGCTGGACCAGCGGCCCGATCCGACGCCGGACGATTTGCTGGAAGTGTTGACCGACCGCCGCGTTGCACCGGATGCTGAGTTGCCTGAAACCGGCGTTCCACTTGAATGGGAGCGCTGGCTGTCATCGATTTTCATCGACGCGCCGGGTTATGGCACTCGCGCTTCAACTGCGCTGTTGGTTCGCAATGATGGCGATGCGCATATCGTTGAAATCACTTGGGCTGACGCCAGCCGGCGGGAGTTTCAACTCGACTGGCGGTCATGATTCCACTTGTTTGCGCAAGCGATCATCGGCTATTCTTAAATCCAGCCCTGTTGCGGGCTGTCTAATTTTCCCGGCAGTTTCCGTAGTTTCCGCCCCGGTAGCTCAGATGGATAGAGCGCACCCCTCCTAAGGGTGAGGCCACAGGTTCGAATCCTGTCCGGGGTGCTATTTTTCAACCGGTTAACCAATGCGCACACTAGGTCTTGCAAGGACTGTCGTATGCACACCGTGCAGAATGCCCCAAATCATTCAGGCGCTTCTGCGGACCCTGACGTTTGTTTCAACGAGGTCTTTCTTCGGGGAGGCATGTTATGAGTGCTGATGAGACTCAGGAATGGTGGGAAACTCTGAATCAGCAGTATAGCCATGCAAAAAACCATCTATCTGGTAAATATCAGTCTATCGCCATAGCACGAAAGTGTGCTTGGTGTGCGAGCTACCCGCGTCAGGGTTGGAAACAACGCATTCAAGACTGCGATGCAGGCGACTGTCCATTGTGGAAGGGATAGCCTTATCTTGGAGGGCGTTGCTATTTATTTCGGGTTGCATAGTCGTCAACGCATGATCAGCGGGTCGCAGGGAAATTGCGGCTAAAGAAGAGGATTCACTCACGCACCGAATCAGAGGCCCAATTACCGCTTCCGTGGAGGCAACTCATCATAGTGCGGCAGGGCGCTGGGTTCGATGTACCACGGCGCGCGCGAACCCCAGAAAATGTTGTGCATCGGACGGATCAGCGGATCGTCATCCAGGGTGCCTGCCGGAACGACGACCGCTTTGCCGCTTTTCCCCAACCAGGGCAGAGAGGAACCGCAAAACTTACAGAAAGATGTAGCAAAATGCTGGGCCTCCTCAACTTCATATCGACCAACATATTCCTCTCCGCGAATCCATCGAAAATCAGCAGGCGATACCAGTAGATTGGCTGCAAAGGCGCTACCGGTAAACTTCCGGCATCGTGAACAGTGACAATACTGAAAGATGCCCAAATGGCCAGTGATAGCGTAAGACACCCGGTTACAGAGACAACGTCCGGTGATTTCGTGATTCAACATGGCGGCTCCTCAGAGTTCAGTTGCAATGTGTGCTTAATACGCCTGTAACCGTTCAGTTCCCCCTTTAGCAAAGGGGGGCTAGGGGGGATTCTGGCCCCAGCGACCATGCGAAATCCCCCCCGACCCCCTCTTTTTTAAAGGGGGGAGGTGAATGCTTACCTACGCCTTAGCGCTATTTACCGGTTTCCCCCACCACCCGGCTGGCGGCCAGCAACATGACCTTGGCCAGGCGGGCGCGCTGATCGGCGGTCAGCTTTTCTTTATTGGCCAGCATCAACCCGCGGGTGCAGATGGTATCGACAGAGGTGTCGAAGCCCCACTTCTTTTCAGCGACGGTTACATTCTCGAAGGTATACACGGCGCTGCCATCGGGCAGTTTGTCGTTCAAGTCCCAGTCCTTTACCGGAATCAGGCGGAAATCCTTGGGATTCTCCAGAACGACTTGCATTTCAGTGGATTTAGCCATGGGTTTCTGTACGACCATGACTGCTTGAATTTTGCTTGCTTTCCCGCCGCTCTTGATTTGCAGCAACGCCTCGGCGCCATCGACGAATGCGGGCGCGGTGTTCTTGAACGCCGGCTCCAGCTCGGTCATGTATTCCCAGGTCACCGCGACGCCGCTGTTGGGTGACTGCACGGCAATTAAGCGCCCCTTGCCCTTTTCCTGCAAGTCGCTGTCGCTGCGAATATCGCTGTCCTTGCCGGTCACGATAAATACGCATTCCTGACCGATCTCGCCCAGATTGATGAACTTGTCGGCGAAACCGGGATGATCCTTGAGGTAGTATTTCAGGGCGTCGGCCTGGGCCAGGCCGACGTTGACCGGATTGGCGGGATCAGCAAGCCGGTTGAGATTTTCCAGAGAACCCGCGCTGGTCAACACCTCGACAGGTTGATCCTGCTCGGCCAGCACGCTTTTCAGCCGCCCGCCGATGGTGTTGTAGCCGCCGCCGCTCTTGCCGGTGCTGATCGTGATCAGCGGGTCAGCGGCCTGGGCGGAGGCCACGCCAAGCGCAGCGGTTAAAAGGAGTGCGGACGACAGGGCGGATTTGGCGATCATGGTGGATTCCTCCGGTCATGGGTGTAAACGGGTGTTAATAGATTCTAGCTTCGCCTGGCGGCCGTGTCCTGAATCGCCGATAGGCCCATAAATATTGCTCGGGAAGGGTACGAACCGCGGCTTCGACAGCCCGGTTCAAGGCCGCTACTGATTCAGTCAATGTTGCAGCATCGACAATCTCTGGCAGGGTGCGCAGATGTAGCCGATAGCCCTGACCATCTGGCAAGCGCTCAGCCCAGGTCAGAAACACCTCGGCGCTGGTTTTCCGTGTCAAGCGGGAAACCAGGGTCATGGTGCTGGCGGCGATGCCAAAGAACGGCGCAAAGACCCGACTGGTCACGACTTCGCCATCGTCGCTGCCAATGTCCTGATCCGGGAGAATGCCGAGCGCCTCGCCCCGATGCAGCGCCTGCAGCAAAGCGCGGAGACCTTGGGCGTCGGTCGCAACTACTTGACCGCCCATCCGGCTGCGTCCCTGGCGGCTTAATAGGTCGAATTTGGCCAGTCGGCTGGGACGATAAAGAATGGTTAGTGGATACCGGCTGGAATAGTACAGTCCCGCCATTTCCCAGGCCCCCAGATGCGGCGTCAGGAGAATCACGCCCTGCTTACGAGCCACCGCGGCCGCTAATGCGTCTTCGCCCGGCGGCGGTTGAGCGATCAGCTTTATCACCCGCTCACTGGGCCAGAACCAAAGCGGTCCGAGTTCCAGTACACTCTTACCGCTTTCCATCAGACTGAGCCGCAACAATCGGTCCCGTTCAGCCACCGACTTTCCGGGAAAGCAGCGTTCCAAATTCCGTTGGGCGATGCGCCGGGACCGGTTGTTGGGAATTCGCCAGAGCAGCCAGCCGCAAAACGCGCCCAGGCAGTGAACCCAGGATAAAGGCAGGGCAGCGATCAGGCGGAACAGACCGCGCATGACCATCAATCGGTTCATGGCTCCAGATCCAGTTCACTGGAGAAATCCTGCGCCAGCACCTTTCCTGCTTTCTCCAGTTCCGTTTCGGGAACCTGAAGTTCAATGCCGTCCGCGATCAACCCGAGACCTGACAAAGAGCGATCCAGCAATCGGCAGGAAATACCTTCCGCCACCAGCCGGCCTCGGCTAATTTCGGCAGTAGGCAGGATTTCAAACACGGCCAGGGTGACCCAGGGGGCTTTTATGTGCATGGTGATCGCTCATAATGAGTAAACTATAGGTAAGCATTCACCTCCCCCCTTTGCTAAAGGGGGGTCGGGGGGATTTCGCATGGTCGCTGGGGCCAGAATCCCCCCTAGCCCCCTTTGCTAAAGGGGGGGACTGAACGGTTACAACTATAGTTTCCCATGCCCGCCGCTTGGCGCAAAGTATGTGAGCAGGTTTCATTATTAGCGATTCGATCATTTCCACATCTTCAACAAGCGTTGCATCATCATGAAAATCACCATTTTTGGCTCTGGCTATGTTGGCTTGGTCACCGGCGCCTGCTTTGCCGAAGTAGGCAATGATGTCTTGTGCGTGGATGTCGACCCGCACAAGGTCGCCATGCTTCAACGGGGCGAGATTCCTATTCATGAACCCGGTCTGGATGACGTGGTGCGCCGCAACGGCGCCAGCGGTCGCTTGCGTTTCACTACCGAGGTTGCTGAGGGCGTAGCCCACGGCCTGTTTCAGTTTATCGCAGTCGGTACGCCGCCGGATGAGGATGGCTCCGCCGACTTGCAGCATGTCCGCGCCGTAGCCCGCTCCATCGGTCAGTATGTGCAGGACTACCGGGTGGTGATTGATAAATCCACCGTGCCGGTCGGCACCGCCGACATCGTTCGGGAGACGATTGCCGGCGTTCTCGCCGAACGCGGTCAGGATATTCCTTTCTCGGTGGTCTCCAACCCGGAATTTCTCAAGGAAGGCGCAGCGGTGGCGGACTTCATGCGCCCAGACCGCATTATTGTCGGTAATGACGATCACCGGGCCACCGTACTGCTGCGCAATCTCTACGCGCCGTTCAACCGTAATCATGACCGGTTGATCGAGATGGACGTGCGCTCGGCGGAATTGACCAAGTACGCGGCTAACGCCATGCTGGCCACCAAAATCAGCTTCATGAACGAGATAGCCAATCTGGCGGAACGCCTGGGCGCCGATATCGAGAAAGTGCGCATTGGCATTGGCGCTGACCCGCGCATCGGTTACCACTTCATCTATCCCGGCGCCGGATATGGGGGGAGCTGTTTCGAGGCTGAAGAAACGGTGTTTACCCTTAATAGCCCAAATGTGGCTGCGGAAAAACTGGAGACTGTTTTCAATCAGGGCGGCGAACCGTTTCAGAGCGAAACCGTTGCGGTGGTGACGCCGAGAAACAAGCGGGTACTGGCGTTTGACCTGGAAACCGGTCAACCGACACTGGCGCAGGTGCAAGCCGTGACCCGGCGTCCCTACCAAGGCTTAATGGTGCGGATCAAGACCAGCATGGGGCGGCGCTTGAGCGTCACTGCGGATCACCCAGTGATTTTACGCGCCGAGAGCGGTTTTAACATCGTTCCTGCGGTCGGCGTAGCGCCGGGCGATCAACTCATGGCGTTATGCGAACTGCCCACCGTTGAACCGGCGGCGTCTCTTGATTTGATCGAACGACTCCGTGGTACACCGCTGGCTCAGGGTGTCCATGTCGCGCCGCTCGACGATGCGTTCTCAGCTCGCTACCAGGAATTTGCAGCGCATATTCCAGCCAGCGTACTGCGCCATCCCGAGGAAATCCGCCGTCATAATCGAATGCCGTTGCGCCTGTACTGGCATCTCCGCCAGTTGGGCGTACTCGATATCCCGGCGGAACAACTGCAGCTTTATACCGCTAAAGGCGCAGGGACGAGGATAAACGCCTGTATCCCGGTTGACGCCGATCTGCTACGGCTATGCGGCTATTATCTGGCCGAGGGTTATATCAGTCAGGACGTGGGCCGGGCCGGCGCGGTTCGGGAACGGATCGGCTTCTGCTTCCACGCTAAGGAAGCTGAATACATTGTGGATGTCCAGCGCATCCTGAGCCGGTGGGGTCTGAAATTCCTGGAGCGCCATGGGCAGAATGCCTTAACGACGGTGGTTTCATCCAGAATCATGGCCTGGCTGTTACGCGATGTCTTGCGCTGTGGAGTGCGCTCCGAGGACAAGGCACTGCCTCGACTGGCGTTCAATGTCCCGTCCGAACTGCGTATGGAGCTGATTCGCGGCGCTTTCAGCGGCGATGGTTCGGTGACTCCTGTGCAAAACAGGAGAAATCTGATGCTGGAATACGCCACAGTCAGTCAGTCGTTGGCGCATGGTCTGGCGTTGTTGCTGCAAACCGTTGGCGTTATTCCGGCGATTCGTCAACGCTGGATGAACAAATCCACGCAACCGGCCTACATTCTGCGGGTGAGTGGCTATGCGCAACTGGAGCGATTGCAAGACGTGTTTGGCGACCAGCGCCGCGCACAAATCGAAACGGTGCTGGCGGGCTATCAGCGCCAGATCAAGCAGCGCGGATTTTCCCGGCTTGGTGCGTATGCGGCGCTCACCGTGCAGGAAGTAACCTATGAAGATGTTGAAACTACCGTTTATAGTCTGGAAACCAGTACGGGAACGGTTATCGCCGCATCCGGCTTGATTTGTCATAACTGCTTTCCTAAAGACGTGAAAGCCTTGGAATACACCGCCCGTTCTGTGAACTATGAAGCCGCGTTATTGCAAGCGGTGGAAACGGTCAATGAGCGGCAAAAAACCGTGTTGTTCGCCAAAATCCAGCGCCATTTCCACAACGAGCTGCGTGGGCGCACGTTCGCACTGTGGGGCCTGGCCTTCAAGCCTGGCACCGATGACATGCGCGAAGCGCCCAGTCGGGTGCTGCTTGAAGCCCTGTGGCGGGAAGGCGCTGCGGTTCGAGCTTATGATCCAGCGGCGATGAACGAGGCGCGACGCCTGTATGGCGAGCGGCCGGATTTCCAGTTGTGCAATCGGCCAAGCGACACATTAAATGGCGCGGATGCGCTGGTGATCATGACCGAATGGAGCCTGTTCCGCAGTCCTGATTTCGACGCGATCCACCAAGCGCTCAAGCAACCGGTGATTTTCGATGGGCGCAATCTTTATGATCCTGAGTATCTACGTGAACAAGGGTTTGTCTATTACGCAATTGGCCGAGGTGAAACCGCATGATTATTCCCGTCATTCTCTCCGGCGGTAGCGGCGCCCGGCTGTGGCCGTTGTCCCGCGAAACTTATCCCAAACAGTTTTTGCCCCTGGTGGATCAGAACACCATGTTGCAAAACACCGCTTTGCGGGTAGCCGGTTTGCCGGATGTTGCCGCGCCGCTGGTGGTGTGTAATGAAGAACATCGCTTCATGGTGGCGGAGCAATTGCGCGCCGTGGGCATTCATCCCGCGGCAGTGATCCTGGAGCCGGTGGGACGCAATACCGCGCCGGCGGTGGCGATAGCCGCGTTGTATGCGCAAAGTCGCGGCGATGACCCACTGCTTTTAATCCTGCCTTCCGATCATGTGATTGCCGATGTCGATGGCTTCCGCGCTGCCGTGCGCCAGGTTACCCCACAGGCTGAGGCCGGTCAGTTGATCACGTTTGGCATCGTCCCGACCGCGCCGGAAACCGGTTATGGCTATATTCAGGCCGGGGCGCCATGTGCGGACTCGGGAATCTGCAAGGTGGATCGTTTCGTCGAAAAACCCGATGCAGCGACCGCTCAGAGTTACGTGGCGTCCGGTCATTATTACTGGAACAGCGGCATGTTCATGTTCAGCGCCTCGGCGTTTCTGGCTGAACTTGAGCGCTTTGCCCCGGCCATGCTCTCGGCTTGCCAGCAGGCGTTGGCGACGGACCAGGCGGATACGGATTTCCTCTGGCTGGGCCGGGAGGCGTTTATCGCTTGCCCCAAGGATTCCATCGACTATGCGGTCATGGAGAAAACTGATCATGCCCTGGTGATGCCGCTGGCGGTCGGTTGGAACGACGTGGGTTCCTGGTCAGCATTATGGGCGGTCGGCGAGCGGGACCAGGATGGCAATATCGAGCGTGGCGATGTCATCAGCATTGATACCCGTGATTCCTACATCGACGCTGCCTCGCGTCTGGTCGCCACAGTTGGCGTAGAGCACTTGGTGGTGGTGGAAACCGCTGACGCGGTGCTGGTCGCCGGCAAGGATCAGGTGCAGGATGTGAAAGCGGTGGTCGATCAACTCAAGACCCGCCACCGCTCGGAAGGACGGATGCACCGCAAGGTCTACCGACCCTGGGGTTGTTATGATTCGATTGATTTCGATCAACGCTTTCAGGTCAAGCGCATCACGGTCAATCCGGGCGCCAGCCTGTCCTCGCAAATGCACCATCACCGCGCCGAACATTGGGTGGTGGTGCGCGGTACGGCCCGCGTGACGCGCGGCGAAGAAGTCTTTCTGTTGACCGAAAATCAGTCGACCTATATTTCGGTGGGCGTGCGTCACCGTTTGGAGAATCCGGGCAAGATTCCGCTGGAAATCGTCGAAGTGCAGTCCGGCAGCTATCTGGGCGAAGATGACATTGTGCGTTATGACGATGCGTATGGGCGTGGTGAATAAGAAGATGTCAGGAGTGAGCAATGAGTGAACTGACCTGTTTTAAGGCCTACGATATTCGCGGGCGGGTTCCCGATGAACTGAATGAAAACCTGGCCTATCGCATTGGCCGGGCCTATGGGATTTTTCTGCGGCCCCGGCGGGTCGCGGTCGGCTATGACGTGCGGCTGAGCAGCCCGGCGCTTTGCGCAGCGCTGGCGAGCGGGTTGCTGGATAGCGGCGCGGATGTGCTGGATATCGGCCTATGCGGTACGGAAGAGATTTATTTCGCTACCTTTGAACATCGCCTGGATGGCGGGATCATGGTGACTGCCAGCCATAATCCGATGGATTACAATGGCATGAAGCTGGTGCGCGAACAAGCGAAACCGGTGAGCGGCGATAACGACCTGTTCACCATCCGCGATCTAGCCACTGCGGATGATGATTTCACTATAACCCGCCGGCGTGGCGCTTTGGCCCAACGACCGGATAAAAATGATTATCTCCGGCATCTACTCGGCTATATTGACCCTGGCGCGCTGCGACCACTGAAGATTGTGGTCAACGCCGGTAATGGCGGCGCGGGGCTGATTATCGATGGACTGGAGCCGTATCTGCCGTTTCAATTCATCAAAATTCACCATGAGCCAGATGGAGCTTTTCCTCACGGTATTCCCAATCCCCTGCTGCCGGAATGTCGCGCGGCGACTGCCGAGGCGGTGCAGGAACACAACGCCGATCTGGGGCTGGCCTGGGATGGCGATTTCGACCGTTGTTTCTTCTTTGATGAGGCTGGTCGGTTTATCGAGGGCTATTACTTGGTGGGGTTGCTAGCGGAAACGCTGCTGATGCGGCATCCGGGATCGAGGATCATTCATGATCCCCGCCTGACCTGGAACACCATTTCCCAAGTCCGCGCCGCAGGTGGAATTCCGGTGCAAAGCAAGACCGGTCATGCGTTCATCAAGGAGCGGATGCGCCAGGAAGACGCGCTGTATGGCGGCGAGATGAGCGCCCATCACTATTTCCGCGAGTTCGCCTATTGCGACAGCGGCATGATCCCCTGGCTGTTGATTGCTGAACTGATCAGCCAGCGTCACGTGCCCCTGTCAGCGCTGGTCAATGCGCGAATGCGCGCTTTTCCTTGCAGCGGCGAGATCAATTTTCAGGTCGCCGACGCGCCAGCCAAGCTTGCGGAGATTCGCGTTGCCTACGCCGCTCAACAACCGAAAGTGGATGAAACGGACGGTCTGAGCCTGGAGTTTGCGGACTGGCGCTTCAACCTGCGTTCGTCCAATACCGAGCCGTTGCTGCGGTTGAATGTCGAAACGCGGGGCAATGCAGAATTGCTGGAGCGCTGCACCGGCGAATTACGAGCGTTGATTGAAGCGCGATGAGAGTCGCCTTTTTATGAAGAATAATGCTGGAGGGTTGCGGATGAAAAAATGGGTCGTTGGAGTAGCAGGCGTTTTGCTCATAGCGGCGGCGGGTGTAACCGGCGCAGCCTACTGGTCCGGTCTGCAGGCCGAACGCTGGTATGAGGAAGCCTTGGCGGAAGGCTCCAAAAGCGGCAACCTCAAGCTCAGTACGGTACGCTATCAACGCGGGCTGTTCTCATCGCATGTCGTAACCCGGGTCGACATCGCCCGACCGCCGGAAGGCAGCGATCCCGATATCCCCGACCCATCCTTCTCAATTCGCCAGGACATCTACCATGGTCCCCTGCCACTCGCCGGTCGGGATGCACCAGGCATACCGATGGAGTGGACTGGCGCAGTGGTGCGCGCCACGCTTGATCCCGACAGCAGCGCGTGGACCCGGCAACTGACGCAGTGGTATGGCGGCCAGGAGCCGGTGGTCGCGATTTCGAAAATTGCCTTCGACGGCGCCAGCGACACCCAAATCACCATGCCGCCGTTGACATTGGATGACGTAAAAGATTTACAAAAGCTCCATTTCTCAGGGTTACAAGGCCGGTTTCAAGTCGCCGCTCACTCTGCCACCGTGCAGGGTAAGCTGTCGATAAACACTCTGGAAGCGACAGGTAAATCCGCTGAGAACGCGGCTGGCCAGGTGCAATTGAAGGATTTCACCCTGACCGCTGATCAGCGCAAGGGCGCTTTTGGTCTGCTCTATGGCGAATCCAGTTTCAACATTGGCGAATTGCGCGTCCAGGATGAGAGCACCGGCGAACCGTTCGTCATGACCAATTTCGGTATGACCGCTAACCTCAGTCAGCAAAACCCGCAACAGGTCGCCGGCGAAGCAGTGTTCAAAGCGGATCAGATAACGGTTGACCAGCAAAGCGGAACCGGTAGCTTGCGCTTGGCGTTGCGCAATCTGGATGGCGCCACGGTCGAACAATTGCAGCAGTGGCAACAAAAAATGTCCAACAACCCTAATGATCCCCAGGCGCTGGGCGAGTTGCTGAATTTGGTTAAAGCGCTGCTGCGCGGCAAACCGGAACTGGCGCTGAATACCGAGGCGCAGCTGAGCCAGGGGGACTGGCAAGGTCAGTTGACCCTGGATTTCCAGGATTTTGGCGACATGAGCGCCTTGCAAGACCCGATGGGTCTGCTGGCCGCCCTGGAAAAAGGTCTGGCGGAGGTGGTCGCCTCCAGGACGCTGGTCGAAACGGTATTGATCGACGCTATCAGTGAAGAATTACGGAGCCAGGCTGAAGGGCAGGATCAACCGCTGACCGAAGAAGCCGTGCAAAGCATGGCGGCGATGCAGGCGAACCAGCAACTTCAGGATCTGACCACGACTGGATTCATTCGGCTGGAGGGAGATCACTATAAAACGACTGCGCGTTTTGAAGAGGGTAAACTGGTTGTCAATGGTCAGGAAATTCCGCTCACGCCGCCGACTGGTCCTTTGCAGTGAGAGACTGTGAGTAACTTCAATTTAGTACCGGAGTGCGTGAACTTGGAACAACTGCTTACCCTCATGGCTCGCCTGCGCGACCCGGATCATGGCTGCCCGTGGGACCGCGAGCAGACTTACGCCACTATTGTCCCACACACGATTGAGGAAGCCTACGAAGTCGCCGACGCCATCGCCCGCGAGGACTGGACGGAATTACGCGCCGAACTGGGTGATTTGCTTTTTCAGGTCGTGTTTTACGCGCAGATCGCCCGTGAGGAAGGACGCTTCGACTTTGCCGACGTGACAAGCGGCATCGTCGAGAAAATGACCCGTCGCCATCCCCATGTCTTCGGCGATGAAAGCTATGCCAATGCCGCGGAACAAACCGCTGCCTGGGAGCGCATCAAATCGGCGGAAAAAGTCGAAACGTCGGGACCCGCCGCCAGCGTCCTGGAAGGCGTTCCCCTGGCATTGCCTGCGCTGATTCGGGCGGTTAAGTTACAAAAGAAAGCCGCGCGCGTGGGCTTTGATTGGGGCGCGCTGGAACCGGTGTTGGCCAAGATTGAAGAAGAGATTGCCGAGATACGCCACGAGGTGGCCCGCCATGCCCCGGCGGAACGGTTGACCGACGAGCTGGGTGACGTGTTATTCGCAGTCGCCAACTTGGCTCGCCATCTTAAACTCGATCCTGAAGACGCGCTGCGTGGAACGAACGCCAAGTTTGAGCGACGCTTCCGGCAAATCGAGATCTGGCTGGCGGAAGAGGGCCGCGCGCCAACGGAGGCAACGCTGGCGGAAATGGATATGCTGTGGGAACGGACAAAGGCTGAAGAACGGTTACTCCACCGTTCGAAACCTGACGCCTAAAACCTCTATCCTTGCTCGTCCAGAGACTATGCTGCTCAGCGCAGCCGATCATCCTCGATTTGCAATGGCCCCTCGCTGGCCGCTTTTGGCTGTGGCCGTTTGCTCTCCAGCTTGATCCGCAGTCGCAGATTGTTAGCGGAATCCGCATGGCGAATCGCGGTTTCATAACTAATCCGGCCAATTTCATAGAGATTAAACAGCGCCTGATCGAACGTCACGATGCCTTGTTCGCTGGAACGGGTCATAACCGGCTTGAGTTCCTTGACCCGTCCCTGAAAGATCAGCTCCGCCATCAGCGGCGTGTTCAGCAAAACCTCCACTGCCGGGATTAGGCCTGGTCGGTCCTCGCGCGGCAACAGTCGCTGGGAAATGAACGCTTTCATATTGAACGACAGATCCATCAGGATTTGCGCCCGTTTCTCCTCCGGGAAGAAATTGATAATACGATCAAAAGCCTGGTCGGTATTGTTCGCATGAAGAGTGGTCAGGCACAAGTGTCCGGTCTCGGCGAAGTTGATGGCGTACTGCATAGTTTCGCGATCCCGCACTTCACCAATCATGATGACATTGGGCGCCTGCCGGAGGGTGTTCTTCAGCGCTGACTCGTAGGAATCGGTGTCGGTCCCCACCTCGCGTTGATCCACCAGACATTGTTTGTGGCGATGAAAAAACTCGATGGGATCTTCAACCGTGATAATATGTTCCTGGCGCTGCTCATTACGGTAATCTAACATAGCCGCCATCGAGGTCGTTTTGCCGCACCCCGTGCCGCCCAGAAAAATCACCAGCCCACGTTCAGTCAGTGCAATCTCCTTGAGGATCGACGGTAGACTCAACTCCTCGATAGTTGGAATCTGCTGTTGGATCAGGCGCAATACTATGCCGGCGCTGCCGCGCTGGGTGAAAGCGCTGACCCGGAAACGGGCCATATTGGGGAAATTCAGGGAAAAATTGACTTCGTGATGCTGGTCGAATACCCGCGCATGGCGATCATGCATGATTGCGCGGCTCAACAGCGTCGTCTGTTGAGGAGTCAGCCTGCGGTCGCCCACGCGATGAATGACCTGATTGACTTTGAGCGCTGGCGCGCTGCCCGCGGTGATGAAAATATCCGATCCACCGACATCCAACAGCTTGATTGTCAACTCATAAAGATACTGAGTCGCTTTTTCGTAATCGTTGACTTCCAGTGCCGAACTCTGCTCCATATCAGGTCTCCTTTTGGCTGATTGATACGCTATACTCGAAAAATTATACTGGCGTTTGCGTATTCCGGCGTGATCGCCCAACCCCCTCCGCTATTTTTGGCTGTTTTGCGCCTCGTCACTCTGTCTCATCGCACTTTCGGGCTGATATCAGCCTCTGTTTTACCATCAGGAGAAGATTATTTCCATGAATGTGAATGGCTCCCGCTACTGGCTTCCGCTACTGGCGTTGTTGCTCCCATTGTGCTGGATAGCCGCCGCTCCGGCGGCGCGTCCCGAAATCGTGCAACCGTTACCTGATTTTCGCAAGCTGGTGAAGCAAAACGAGGCGGCGGTCGTCAATATCAGCTCCACGCAAACCCCCAGCCGGCGGTCCCGCTCATCCGGGTTACCGGACTTGCCGGGCAGCGAAAATCCCTATCTGGAGTTTTTCAAACGATTCTTTCAGGAGCGCCCCGAACTTCCCGGAGATCGTCAGGCGAACTCGCTGGGTTCCGGTTTCATCATTTCCACCGATGGCTATATTCTGACCAACGCCCACGTTGCCCAGGATGCCGAAAAAATTATCGTCCGACTCAGCGATCAGCGGGAACGGCCGGCTAAAGTAATTGGCGTCGATGAATTGACCGATGTTGCCGTGCTCAAGATTGATGAGGGTGAAAATCTGACTGCGGTCAAAATTGGCGATTCTGACGCATTGGAAGTTGGCGAATGGATGGTGGCTATTGGTTCGCCGTTTGGGCTTGAACTCACCGCGACACAAGGCATTGTCAGCGCGGTGGGCCGCAACCTGCCCAGTGGCACTTATGTACCCTTTATCCAGAGCGATGTGGCGGTCAACCCCGGCAGTTCCGGCGGCCCCCTCTTCAACCTGCGCGGCGAGGTCGTCGGCATCAATTCGCAAATTTACAGCAGCACCGGCGGTTATATGGGCCTGTCCTTCGCGATTCCCATCAAACTGGCGATGCAGGTGGCTGAGCAATTGAAGGTGACCGGCGAGGTAACCCGAGGTTGGCTGGGCATTCTGTTGCAAGCCGTCAACAATGATCTGGCCGAGGCCTTTAAACTCGACCGGCCGCGCGGAGCGCTAGTCGCCCAAGTCCTGCCCGATAGCCCAGCGACCAGCGCCGGCTTCAAACCCGGCGACATCATTCTACGTTACAACGGCGAACCGGTAGAGGACTCCTCGCAATTGCCACGCATGATCGGCGTGACCCCGGTCGGCAAGACCATAGCGATGTCGATTCTGCGCAACGGTGAACCGCTGGAAATCAAGGCCACGATCGCCCGCCTGGAAACCACCGAAGAACGGGTCATGACGATGGATGAGTATAGCGACCCGCGCCTGGGCATCATCGTCGCTGATCTGAGCAATGAGCAACGGCGTGGACTGGGTCCTGACGACCAGGGCGTATTGGTCACTGGACTGGATGAAGGCCCTGCCGCCAACGCTGGTCTGTATCCCGATGACATTATTTTGCAGCTCAACCATGTCTCGGTGAAAAGCGGCAGCCAGTTTGTTGAAATAGCCAAAGAACTGCCTAATGGTAAAGCCGTGCCGGTGCTGGTGCGCCGGGAAAACGAATCGCTGTACTTGGCGGTGCGCATGCCGCCTGAACGGGAATGAGCTATTAAACGCCGATGAACCCGAATAATTGCCTGGATTTTGAAAAACCGATTGCCGAGCTGGAGGCAATGCTCAGGGAATTGCGGCATTTGAGCACCGAGCAGGACTTGAATATCAGTGATGAAATCGCCCGTTTGGAAGCAAAAAGCAAAGCGCTGACTGAGTCGATTTTCGCCACCTTAACGCCTTGGCAAATTTCCCAGATCGCCCGTCATCCCTTGCGGCCCTATACACTGGATTATTTGGAGCGCATCTTCACAGACTTCGACGAATTACATGGCGACCGAACCTTTGCCGACGACCATGCCATTGTCGCTGGATTGGCGCGGCTGGATGGCCGACCGGTACTGATCATTGGTCATCAAAAGGGCCGGGACACCCGGGAGAAAATTTACCGTAATTTTGGCATGCCCCGACCGGAAGGCTATCGTAAGGCGTTACGTTTGATGAAGCTGGCGGAACGCTTCCGATTGCCGGTTCTGACCTTTATCGACACGCCAGGCGCTTATCCGGGCATTGGCGCAGAAGAGCGTGGCCAGAGCGAAGCCATTGCTCGAAATCTGTTTGAGATGAGTCGGTTGCGAACGCCTATTATCGGCGTTGTAATCGGTGAGGGTGGTTCGGGCGGCGCGCTGGCGGTGGGAGTCTGCGATCGGGTGTTGATGCTGCAATATGGCACTTATTCGGTCATCTCACCGGAGGGGTGCGCGGCGATTTTGTGGAAGAGCGCTGACAAGGCGCCTGACGCCGCTGAAGCCATGGGACTCACCGCCGATCGCTTGTTGAAGCTTAATTTGATTGATGGAATTATTCCCGAACCGCCAGGCGGCGCGCACCGCGACTTGGCGTTGACCGCAGAGAATGTCCGAATCGCGTTGCGGGAAAACCTCCAGACGCTGGATGCGCTATCAATCGACGATCTGCTGGAGCAGCGTTATCAGCGACTGATGGGTTATGGCGTTTTCAAGGAAGCGGCGCCAGCGACATCATTGCAATCGACCTGGCAGAGTAGCGTAGCGGCGTTGCTGGGGAAGGATAAGGAAGGTTAAGCAGCGATACAAAAACTCCCCGATGGAACCCTTCCATCGATATCTATCCCAACTTTTGATCGCCCATCCCCAGATTTTCCGACTGATTGTTGGCTACAGCGGCGGCCTCGATTCTCATGTCCTGCTGCATGGGTTGGCGATGCATCGCCCGTATTGGCTGACCCAAAAACTGGAAGCGATCTATGTTGATCACGGTCTGCAAACGGCGTCCGCTGCCTGGGGCGAACACTGCGCTGAGGTTTGCTGCGATCTGAATATGCCTTTTCGAGTACTGAAGATCGACGCCCGACCCGTACCGGGGGAAAGTCCCGAGGCTGCGGCCCGTCGCGCCCGTTATACCGCTCTTGCCGCTGAACTTGGCCCTGACTCGGCGCTCTTGACCGCCCATCACCGCGACGATCAGGCGGAAACTCTGCTGTTGCAATTGCTGCGTGGCACTGGGCCGCATGGCTTGGCGGCGATGCCTGCCGTAAGTCGTTTAGGCCAAGGTTGGCTACTGCGGCCTTTCCTGGAAGTCGACCGCGCTGAATTGCTGGCTTACGCTCGTACTCACGATTTGCAATGGATCGAAGACGCCAGTAATACCGATACCGATTTCGACCGTAATTATCTGCGCCATCGGGTTTTGCCCCTGCTGCGGGAACGCTGGCCTGCCGCGAACCGCACGTTGAGCCGTTCCGCCCGGCTGTGTGCGGAAACAGCGGCCTGGCTCGATGAAGAAGCCGCTGCGGATTTGGCTCGCGTTGCAACAGAGCATCCCGATCGTTTAGCGGTTCCGGCCTTGCGGGAATTGGGCGCGGTTCGCCAGCGCAATCTGCTGCGCTACTGGTTGCGGCGGTTGCATCTGCCCATTCCCGACGCCCGGCAATTGCAACAGATTCTCTACGATACTCTGACCGCTTCTGCTGATCGTAATCCTTGTATACGCTGGCCGGGCGCCGAAGTTCGGCGTTATCGAAACGCGTTGTACGCCATGCCGCCGCTCAAACCGCATGATGCCCGGCGGACCTTGGTTTGGCGATCGGCTGGCGATCGTTGGCCGCCCCTGGATTTGCCCGGCATCGGTCGATTGGAATTACGCAAAGCTGTGGGTGAAGGCTTGCGCGCCGAGATGTTGCAGAGCGGCTCGCTGCTCGTCGCCTTCCGTCAGGGCGGGGAACGGTTCCGGCCTGTGGGTCGGGTCCATGGCCAGGAGTTAAAGAAGCTGTTGCAGGAAGCAGGCATTCCGCCGTGGGACCGGGAGCGGTTGCCTTTGGTGTATGGGGTTAAGGAGGGGGTAATTGCTCATCCGCTCCTTGCCGTTGTGGGACTGGGGATTGCCGCCGACTTTGCCGCCGAATCGGGCGAAATGGGCTGGCTTGTTATTGCAAATCACGGGTTCCAGACCTAGCGATTGCGAGTATCACGTCCAAATATGAAGTCATTCATCAAATTACGTAACCTATTGCTTTTATCGCTCTTTGCTGTGCTATGGGGTTGCATGTACTGGTTTCTTGATGGAGTCCACCGAAGAGAGCAGGAGAGCCGCCAAGCAACTCACACGGCGGTTCTGACGACCGTCTATCAAGCCAGCATCGAGCGTATGCAACTGGCAACGAAGTTCATGGTTGACCAGGTGATACGACGGGAGGAGATTTTGAAAACCTTCGCTAAGGGCGTGCATAGCACTGGCGAAGCCCAGCAACAGGCAAGGGACGAACTCTATCGAATGCTTTTGCCCTGGTACCAATATGTGAAGACGCAAGGCATCCAACTGGTCCATTTCCATACCCAGGATGCGCATAGCTTTCTACGTCTCCATTTGCCTGATAAATATGGCGATTCATTGCGGGATGTGCGGCCGTCTTTGGTCCAGGCTAATACCAATAAAGAGATCGTCACCGGATTTGAGATGGGACGGGTAACGTCGGGCTTTCGCAATGTGTTCCCAATTTTTTACCATGGCGAGCATCTTGGCAGCGTGGAGATCAGCATGTCTTTCGACCAGCTCCGCGACTCCATGGCCCTGCTGGAAAAGTCCAAGTACTACCGGTTGATTTTGAAAAAAAAAGCTGTCTTTGACAGATTGTTCGAAGAATGGCGGGCGCAATATCTCCCTTCCGAAATCAACCGGGATTTCATCCTCGATAAGGCGCTAAGCGAGGATGCAAATGCGTCCTTCAAACCGGGTAATATTCGAGAGATTAATGCCATGCTCAGGCAAGACGCCACACTTGCAAAGAAAATGGCTCACGGTGAAAACTTCTCAATATCGATTATTAGCTCCAACGGTGAGTGGTGCATTTCGTTTGTAGCGGTCATAGACACCCTGGGCAGGAAAGTCGGCTACTTCATCTCCTACGGAAAGGATTCAGCCCTCTCCATACTGTGGCAGGATTTTTTCAGGCATCTTATCGTCGGAACATTAATGCTTCTGGGATTATATTGGGCTATTTACATGCTCCATGCTTCTCGAACCGCATTGAAAAGCGAGAAACAGCAACTCGAGGTCATTATGGACGCCATCGGCGATGGCCTGTATGTCATAAATAAAAAAGGGATCATTACGCAGGTCAACAACGCCTTTACGGAGTTGCTTGGATACGAAGCCGATGAAGTCGTTGGCCGAGTGGGTTGTGAGATTCTCCATAGATATGCTGATTCAGAGCAGACAAACAACTTCCTTTCTTGCCCCATTCACACAAAGGTCAATGAGGGACAACGCTATTTTGGAGAAACACGCTTCCTTCGCAAAGACGGCAGAATAATCGATATCGAAATAAATAGTCGCCCTATCAGCGATAAAGGCATCACCGGCTCGGTGTCAGCGTTTCGCGACATTTCGGAGCAAGCGCGGCTCAAAGAGGAGAATCAGGCTAAACAACGCCTGATCGACTCGATCATCGAGAATATTCCCAATATGATTTTCCTGAAGAATGTGAAAGACCTGCGCTTCGTCCTGATCAACAAAGCGACGGAGGAATTTATGGGTTTTGACAGGTCGGAACTGCTTGGCAAAAGCGACTATGATTTTTTCCCCAGGGAGCAGGCGGACTTCTTTACTGGCAAGGATCGAGAAATTTTGAACTCTACGGGAGTTCTGGATATTCCTGAAGAGGCGATTGAGACGCGCTACCACGGAAGTCGGATAGTGCATACCAAAAAGCTGGCATTACGCAATGACGCTGGCAAAGCGGAATACCTGCTCGGCATCTCCGAGGATATCACTGAACTTCGACAATATCGCCAGCATCTTGAGGAGTTGGTCGAGGAACGCACCGTTGAACTCAAATCGGTGAACCAGCAATTACTTGACACCCATTTCGCTATGAACCGCGCCGGCATCGGCATCCACTGGGTCGATGCGAAGACGGGGAAATTGCTTTACGTGAACAGCTATGCGGCCCAATTGTTGGGTTACAGCGAAGAGGAAATGCTGGAGTTGACCATACCGGACATTGATCCAAATTTTCCACCTGGGGACTTTCAGACCAATACCAGGGAGTTATTCGCCAGTGGACCCGCCCATTTCGAAAGTCAGGAAAGAGCCAAGGATGGGACCCTAATTCCCGTCGAAATCAGTGGCTACTGGCTACCGGCAGCTAAAGATACATCCAGCCGCTTTATCACTTTTATTTTGGATATCACCCATCGCAAACAAGCGGAACATCAAATGTTATCGGCCAAGACCATGGCCGAGGAGGCCAACCTGTCCAAGAGTCTTTTTCTGGCCAACATGTCGCACGAGATCCGCACGCCGATGAACGGCGTGATTGGCATGACGGACGTGCTGCTCAACACACGCCTGACCGACGAACAGCGCAAGATGGCCCAGGTCATCCGCGACTCGGCGCAAACCCAGCTGAGCATTCTCAACGACATCCTCGATTTCTCCAAGATTGAAG
>JAGRHQ010000369.1 GCA_020444905.1 Candidatus Competibacteraceae bacterium | reverse complement strand
ACGCCTTCGAGCGCCTTCATGGCCGGCGTGATTTCCAGCAGTTGCAGGGCAACCGGCTGATCGGGGCCGAAGAGATCGCCATTGGCAATGCGGAACAACAGGGCGTAGCCGATGTTGCCGGCGGCGCCGGTGACGGCCACACGGATGGGTGTCTTCATACGCATATTCTCCAGTCTGTACGTGGTGAAACCCGCCAGCCGGGCGTCACCGGGTCGATTGATGAGTTTGAACTAGAGTCAGTACCAAAGTTGGGAACGACATTCTTGGGTCGCTCGTTGCTTGTGTGTAGAATGGTAAGGATTAGGATACCGCCAATCGACCAATCGGGCAATGTCCGAGGGCGATTTGGCACGCATTTGTTTCCGATACACGGGAAGGAGAATCTCGCAATGATCGCAACCAGGCAACGCGGGCTGGTCAACACAGCCGTGCTTGTAGCACTGCTGCTGGCCATGTTCCCCGCGTCGTCCGTTTTTTCACCCCGGGCAGCCCGAGCCCAGGAGAGCGGTGTCGATTCCCCCGCCGCGCCCAGCGCCGACGCCAGTGAGGAGATCGTCTACATCGACGGCAACGGCACCATCCGCGTCATCGACACGACATTTTCGGGCAAGCAGGTCCAGTGGTTCAGTTCGTCCGGCAACTGGCGTAGTATCGCCTTGGGTGACTTCGACGTGGACGGCGACAAGGAGGTCGTTGCCGTGCGCGGCACCCCCGGCACATCCACCGCACCGGTTCTCGTCATCTACGATCCGGTCGTGGCCAAGGGCGCCATCGTCCCGGGCCAGACCATCAACGACATTCCCTGGAAAGTCATGTTTAGTCTGCCCCTGCCGTCGCGTCCGGAGTTGGTCTTTGCCGGCAACTTCGACCCGAACGTGCCGGGCGACGAAATCGGCATCGTGCGGGCGGTCGTACCGGAAGATGGCGCCGATGCCGGCGACGTGACGCGCGTCGTCATCTACAAGCAGACGAGCGCAACGCCCGACGGGACCGCATGGGAGGAGCACCAGATACGCGACTTCAGCGACAAGTGGGAGCGTGTCGCTGTCGGCAATCTCGACAAGACCGGCGGCGACGACGTTGCGTTCGTCGACACCGATGCCGGCAACTTTGCCGTCTACGAGCCGGCGGCCAACTTTCGAAAGATCACCGACGAAGGTAGTGTGAAGAAACCCTGGAAAGACGTCGCTTTTGGCCAATACTTGAAGGGCGGCAACCACGAGATGTTGGCAGTGCGCACAGCCGACCCGCCGCTCAATGCATTCACCATCTGGGAATATAGCGGCGGCAGCCTCTCTAATGACAAGGGCGACAAGTTCGACCCAGGGCCGCGCGTCGTCTTCACCGGCGACATCAACGGGAGCAACGACGATGTCGAGGCAATCATGGTGCGCACATGCAGCGGCAACTGCCGGCGGCTCATTGTGCGTAATGATGGCAGCGACGGCATCATCAAGGAGTTTTCCGACGGCCTGACACTCGATACCGACAACGGCTGGCGCACCGGGGCAGCCGGCGACATCGACGGCGACAGCCGCGACGAGATCGTCATCATTCGATCAGACAAGATTCGCATCTATGCCGACGCCCACAACTCGGCCAACTCCAGCGACATCAATACTTCGACCGACCGCGAGCACGTCTTCATCGGCGACCTGGATCGCAACGGCTACATTTCGGGCCCGGTGA
>JAGRHQ010000368.1 GCA_020444905.1 Candidatus Competibacteraceae bacterium | reverse complement strand
AAGCTGCAAATGCAACAACCCTTACCCCCTTTCTACCGGGTTTGCCCCGTAATGAGGAACTGATAGGTGGTGAGATAATAAAACCATCTTGATCACGAAACCCGGTAAAAAGCAGTATAATTCCCTGCCTTGTTACCCGGTGATCTATCATAACTATTGGCATTATTCGTCCCATCCATTCAAAACCTGGAGAGAGCACACATCATGACCGTCCATCTGTACTTTTCGCTGATCCCTGAAGCGCTGATCGCGTCCATGCTGCCGCCGGAACAATTCGGGCAATACTATGCGACGGGCCACAAATACAAGTCCAAGGGGCAGGCTATCTTTTTCGAGGTTGATCCCTCATTCCGGCATGAGTACTTCCCGCTTGAAGAGGGCATCGCCCGTTGTGCGCCCCACCCGGACGGCCAACCCAAAAACTCGGTATATATTTCGATCTACCGGGTGCTGGAACACATTCCAGTCAGCGCGTTGGGCAAGCTCTATCTGAGCACCGCCTATGGCCACACATTGGGCATTAGCCGGAGCGAAACCGCGCCACCGGATGCTTCGGGTGGCCTGCATATGTACCAGGATCTAGCGCCAGTCAACAGCCTGGTGGTCAGTACTCAGGGACCCTCCGCTTATTATGAAGACGTGACCAGCCAGCCGGCCAAATTCATTCGTTTCCCAGGCTTGTGCTTCGTTGAGCTGGGTCTGGGCGCACTGGCTACCGATCCAGCTAATGGCCCGGTCGGCGATTTGCCCTACTCGTTCATGCACCATCTGCGTGAAGCTCTGTTGGAAGTTGATCCCAAAGACAAGCACACCAAACTGGTGCATCGTGTGCATTCCCTGGAATTCCCCTATCGCATGATCAAGAGCGGTTTCTACATGGGCAACGGCGCCGACCTGGCGTTCTATCCCATGCCGACGCACGAGGAACTGCGCCGCGATCACAACAGTTGGTGGCGTTCGGCCAACTTGTAATTTCCGACGAAGAAGAACCGCAACCGGAATATTTTGGCGGCGGCGTAAATGTTGATTCCCTCGCCCTTAAGCGGGCGAGGGATAGGGGCGAGTAGTGGCTTTAATGCTTTTTTCGCCCACTGCGTTGGCGCGCTGGCGCCGCCGCAGTCACCTTCTCGGCCAGCCGCGCCATCCCCACTTCGCTCACCCCCGCCTTCCGTCCGCCATCTGTGAGATAAACTCTTTGGAAAGTAATCACTTTACCCTCCTTGGTAAAGGCATCATCGCGTAATTCGACCAGACTGGTTCCCGCCATCGCCTCTAGCACCCGTTCAAACCCCCGGCGATCCGCTTGCCCATTGGTCAGCCGTTCATACAACTGACGCGGCGTCTGTCCTTCGCGCCAACGTAACCCATCCAGCACCTGTAAAGCCCATTGGCTTTCAATCTGGCTCAGCCGGCGCGTGCGGCGCGTGGTCGTCGCTTGGGGCGCGCAGACATCGCAAATCCCACAAGGCTGATCATCGTCCCGGTCACCGAAATGGCGCACCAGACGCACCATCCGGCAACCGGTCGCCTTGTCGGCGAATTCCAGCATTTGCCGCGGCTCCAGCAGCTTATGCTCACTTTGCTGCTGGTATGGACGTTGCCAGCCCTCCTCCCCTCGACTGAGATTGCCTTCTATGTCCCGCCGGGCGCCGCCATGCGCCAGCAGTTTTTCTACCGCCGCCTCGAACACATCCAGCGCCATACCCAGCCAGTCACGCA
>JAGRHQ010000367.1 GCA_020444905.1 Candidatus Competibacteraceae bacterium | reverse complement strand
TTCAGTGCTTGATACAAGCTATCGTCGGCCTGACGGTGAATGGCTAGCACCACGGTATCCACCGGAGGAAAATGCACCATCTGACCGCTGTAGTTGTGCAGCGCCATGACCACGCCGTTATCGATGCTGAGGACCGAATGGTTCGGGGTGCAGCGAATGCCCAGCCGCCGGGCCTGGCAATACCAGTTCTCCAGATCGAGAGTGACGCCCAAATCTTGGCCGACGTACAGGGTCGGCGTCACTATTTCTACCTCGCAGCCCTGTTCCGCCAGATATTCGGCGACGCTAGTGGCTTCGTGAAAACCGAGCCGATCGATGATCAACACCTTGCGGCCTGGCGTGACCTTGCCCGACAGAATATCTACGACATCAGCTACATTAGGACTGTCGCCACCAGGAATGGCGGCGCGGTTGGGAACCGAACCGGTCGCTACGATCACCGCGTCTGGCTTGGCGGCCAGCACCGAATCCAGCGTCGCCGTGGTTTCGGTGCGCACTTCGACGCCTAGTTGTTCGATCTCATGCAACAGATTACGCACGATATCGCCAAATTCGGCACGCCCGGCCACCCGCACTGCCCACACCACTTGGCCGCCCAGACGGGCTTCCTTTTCGAACAAGGTGACGCGATGCCCCCGGCGGGCGGCGACGGTCGCGGCCTTCAATCCGGCGGGGCCACCGCCGATCACCAGTACGCGCTTGGGTTCGGCGACGGTTGACAGAGTGCTGACTCCGTAGCGCTTTTCCTGACCGGTCGCTGGGGTTTCGATGCAACCCATCCACCGGTTGAGTCCCATCCGTCCCACGCATTCTTGGTTGCAGGACAGGCAAAGCCGGATATCGTCGGTTCGATTTTCCCGCGCCTTGCGGGCGAATTCGGGATCGGCGATCTGGCCGCGCACGATGCCGACCAGATCGGCGTGGCCTTCGCTCAGGATGCGCTCCGCCTGGATCGGATCTTTGATCCGTCCCACCCCAATCACTGGCAAACGCACTGCCTTACGAATCGCCGAAGGAATGAACAGCGCATAATCCGGGCGAATCCGCATCGAAGCTTCGATCATGTACAAGGTCTGAGTGGCGGTGCCGATGCTGGTGTTGATCAGATCGATCAGCCCGTCCGTTTCCAGAATCCGGGCGACGGTGACGGCCTCGTCGAGGGTAATGCCATCGCGGATCAATTCATCGCCGCACAGCCGCACGCTGATCACATAGTCGCGGCCCACTTCGTTGCGAATGGCGGCGATGATCTCGCGTAGCAGCCGTGCGCGGTTTTCCAAGCTGCCGCCGTATTCGTCGCTGCGCTGGTTGGTGTTGCGCGACAGGAACTGGCGGACGATGGAGGAATGCGAGCATTGCAACTCCACGCCATCGAAACCGCCCTCGCGGGTGTAGGCGGCCACACGCGCATAACCCTGGATAATCTCCAGAATATCCTCGTGCTCCACCGCTTTCGCTACTTCGCGGAACAGGGGATCGGCCAGCGCCGACGGCGCCCAGGCGGGTAGCCGGGTGAACATGCTGCTACTCTGGCCGCCATTGTGGTTGATCTGCGCCAAGATCGGCACGCCTTCAGCGTGAACCGCTCCGGTGATGCGCCGGTAATGCGGAATGACCCGGCGATGAAAAGCGTGAATCAGTTTCTCATAAGGGTGATCGGTGGGGTGCGTGGACTGTTCTTCAGTGATGATCAGTCCAGTTCCGCCACGCGCCCGTTCGCGGTAGTAGTAAAGAT
>JAGRHQ010000366.1 GCA_020444905.1 Candidatus Competibacteraceae bacterium | reverse complement strand
GAACCGTTCCCATCGTCTCCTCGCCATTTCAGTTAAACTCGCCTTAGAGTCTAACTCAGAACTGATAGGTGGTGAGAAGAAGCTGTATTGAAAAAGGCATTCGCGGTATACTTGAACAAATAATCTTACCTTAAAATCGGAATTAGTAGGGAGAAAATGAATGTATGATAGTGATTTATCGAATGAAGAATGGCTAATAATTCAGCATCACTTTAATCCGAAAGACCCACGAGGAAACGCTCACCAGCATTCTAAAAAATCAATTGTCGATGCAATCCTCTATGTCGTGACAGGCGGGATCACTCGGCGATTGCTCCCTCATGATTTTCCTCCATGGAAAACCGTTTATGATCACTTTCGACGTTGGAATAAAAAGGCATTTGGACCCATGTATTGGATGAGCTCACTTCACTGCATCGTCAAAAAGAGGGGCGCGAATCTTTGCCGAGTTATGGGATCATTGACTCACAAAGCGTTAGAAGCTGTATTAAAAATAAGTCATTGATTTTGATAGAGGCAAAGGGGATGAAATTGGGCTAAAACGAGGCTATTATTTTAATTTTACAGATCCCATTTGAGGTAAACGATGGTTTGGTCCAAAGAAATTCCTTTTAAGCGATATCCCAGTGATCTGCTGGATGATGAATGGGAGATCGTCAAGCCGATTTTAGAAAAGCTTGAACCTTATCAGACAGGTCGCCCCCGAAGGGTTGATCTTTGTGAAGTTGTCAATGCCCTTCTTTACTCGAGAGTCACAAGTTCTCATGCAGCATGGGTTTGAATAACATATAACTTTTTGAAGAATAATTGGTTTTTTTCTCCTGTGGAAATAACTTGTCGAATAGGCGAATTTGAACAACTTCAACAAGTTATTGAGAACTTATGACTCACGAGTTCTTTATCTGAATAAAACGGGTTGTCCCTGGCGCTATCTACCGAAGGATTTCCCGCATTATTGCACCGTGAGTTATTATCATCATAAATGGGTTGATCATCAAATTATTGAAAAGATCAATGCAGAAATTCACCCCAAACTCCGTGTTGAACTCGGTCGAAATGAACAACCCAGTGCGGGTATTATCGATAGCCAGACGGTTAAAGGAACCCCAGAATCTGCTCTGGAATCGGGATTGGATGGTGGGAAACTCATCCAGGGTAGGAAACGATCTATTGTTGTCGATACAATGGGTGATCTGATCATTGCCCGGGTTTATGCGGCGCATATCTACGATGGGCATGCCGCTTATTTTGTCTTATCTGCCCTGTTTTTAATGATGAATACGATCCAAAAAATTTGGGCGGATGGCGCTTAATAACAGCACCTCTTTAATTGAATGGGATAAGCAACAATTTGGCTGTATGATTGAAGTCATTAAAAAGAATAAGATCGCGCAAGGATTTCATGTGTATTAGAAGATAATCTTTTACAGGCCACTTAGATAATAGAGTTTCAATACAGCTTCTAAGTCGATCTTGGTCAACAGAAGGTAAGGCTCAGCCCTGCCCTCCCTCACCATGACGAGGTAGCGTTCCAGGCGCTTCAAATTGAAATCGACGTCGCAGGACTGCACGATCACCACGACAGGTTCGCCGCGATCATCTGGCACTCGGTCGCGTTTCCAGCCGATTTTCTGCGCAGGAACGTTCTGCGGTCAATAAGCACGCGAATTACGCCGAGGTTGTCGCCGGCCAGCATCTCTACACACACCCAATCACCCACACACGGCTGTTCATGGGGCAAACCATGGCGATGAAGGTAACG
>JAGRHQ010000365.1 GCA_020444905.1 Candidatus Competibacteraceae bacterium | reverse complement strand
TGGGCCAGGGCACCACCTTCAAGATTCGTATTCCCCTGACGCTGGCCATCGTCCCGGCCCTGATTGTCACCAGCGGCGGCGAGCGGTTCGCCATCCCCCAGGTCAATCTGCTGGAATTGATCCGCGTTACCGAGGAGCAACGCGACGCCGCTATCGAATACGTTCACAGCAATCCGGTTTATCGACTGCGCGGCAAACTGCTGCCCATCGTCTATCTGAATCATGAATTGGGTTTAACCGCTACCGCGAAAGTTCTTAATATCGTGGTGCTGCAAGCGGGCCAGCACCAACTCGGACTGGTGGTGGATCAAATCAATGATACGCAGGAAATCGTCGTTAAACCGCTCGACAAGGTGCTCCAGGATATTCCGGTCTTCGCCGGCGCCACCATCATGGGCGATGGCCGGGTTGCGCTGATTCTCGATATCCTGGGAATTGCCCAACAGGCGCGGATTTTGAGCGATAGCCATGACCAGAATGTCGCAGCGCAATTGCGGCAAGCTCAGGAGCGCGAAGCCGAAATTCAGACGCTGTTGCTGGTGCGCTCGCCAGGGAATGGCCGGCTGGCGATCCCGCTGGCGCCCGTTTCCCGACTGGAAGAGTTTGAATCCAGCCATGTGGAAAGCGCCGGCGATGTCGACGTCGTTCAATATCGCGGTCAAATTCTGCCGCTGGTTCGCCTCAAAAATGTCCTCAGCGCCAGTTACAGTTCCGATCGTCTGGCGCGCACCGAGACCGGCTCATTCAATACCGCCCTGTTGCAGGTGATTGTCTTCGGCGATGGCGCCCGCCGCATTGGGCTGGTCGTCGATGAAATTATCGATATCGTTCAGGATGTTTTTGAAACCAAAGGTCGGGCGACCCGCGCCGGCGTGGTCGGCACCCTGGTCATCCAGGGTCGGGTGACCGAATTGTTCGATGTTCAGAGTTTCCTGCAACGAATGATGCCGTTACTGGCGCTGGCCGAGGAGGCCTGAACCGATGGCGGATTACCACCAGCTTTGCACCTTTTTCCTGGAAGACCGATTTTTTGGCGTCGACGTAGAAAAAGTCCAGGAAGTGATCCGCTATCAGGTGGTGACCCCGGTGCCTCTGGCGCCGCCGGTCGTGCGCGGCCTGATCAACTTGCGCGGCCAAATTGTCACCGCCATCGACCTGCGGCGGTTACTCCAGGTCGGCGACCGTCAAGACGATCGGCGACCGATTAATATTGTGGTTCAGACCCGCCAAGGCACCTTCAGCCTGTTGGTGGATCGCATTGGTGACGTGCTGGAAGTCGACCAATCCTGTTTTGAACGTCCACCGGATACTCTCGAAGGCATTGCCCGCGAGTTAATCCAGGGCACGTATAAACTCCAGGACCAACTGTTGCTCACGATTAATATCGACAAGCTGTTCAACCTGGCTCTCCTGAACCGTCATCGCGCAACGGCGAAAAAAACCGAGTGACTGGCATGATGCTTTTAAAAAAATTGAACTTGCAGGGTAAATTGGCTTTGCTGGTCGGCTGGGCAATCGCCAGCATGGCGTTACTGGCCATCCTGTCGCTTCAGTACCGCTCGCAATCACTGGAATCCGCACAAAACCTGGCGTTAAGCGTAGTTGAAATGGGCGCGGGCGTTATCGAACGTTATCAGAAGCAGGAGCAGGCCGGAGCGTTGAATCGCGAGCAGGCGCAAAAGCTGGCGATCGAGACCCTGCGTAATATGCGTTATCAGGATCTCTACTTCATCATTATCGATGCCGATCAGCGCTTATTGCTGGAAACCA
>JAGRHQ010000364.1 GCA_020444905.1 Candidatus Competibacteraceae bacterium | reverse complement strand
CGTCGCTGGTTAATAATGTAGTGCTAGTGCGCTTTCTCGGGTTATGCCCGTTTATGGGCGTTTCCAACAAAATCGATGCCGCCCTGGGCATGGGGATGGCGACCACGTTTGTGCTAACCCTGGCGGTGACAGCCAGTTGGTTGCTAGAGCACTACATCCTGGTTCCGTTGGATATCCAGTTCCTGCGCATCCTGGCCTTTATCCTGGTCATCGCGGCTCTTGTTCAGTTCACCGAAATGTTTGTCCGCAAGGCCAGCCCCAGTCTTTACCAGGCCCTGGGCATCTATCTGCCGCTGATCACCACGAATTGCGCAGTGTTTGGCATGGCGTTGTTGAATGTCCAGCAGAAGCACGACTTTCTAAGCAGTCTGTTGTATGGCTTTGGATCAGCGCTCGGATTCACGTTGGTGATGGCGCTCTTCGCTGGCATTCGGGAGCGACTGGCGCTGGCCAGCGTGCCTGCCGCCTTTGTCGGCGCCCCCATCGCTTTTATTACCGCTGGCCTGTTGGCGCTGGCGTTCATGGGCTTTGTCGGTTTGCCCGTCCGTTAAAGGAGTGTAGAAAACATGATTGCCGCCATTACCACCTTGACCAGTCTTGGCCTGCTATCGGGGTTACTATTGAGTTTAGCCGCTCGTCTTTTTCAGACGCCGGGTAACGCTCTGCGCGAGGAAATCATGGAACTGTTGCCTGGCGTCAATTGCGGGCAATGTGGTTACCCCGGTTGCGGCGGCGCTGCGGACGCCCTAATAGCGGGCGCTGCTTCACCGGCCTTATGCCCGCCGGGCGGTTCAATCCTAGCGCGAACGCTGGCGGCGAAGCTGGGACGAACTTTGGAGAGCGCTGATGGTCCCCCCCTGTTGGCTCAGATTGATGAAAGTCGTTGCATTGGTTGCGCCCATTGCGGCAAGCGCTGCCCGACTGACGCGATTATCGGTGCGCCGAAACAGATTCATGCGGTCTTTCAGGAAGCCTGCATGGGCTGTGGACTCTGTGTCGAAGTCTGTCCGACCGAGTGTCTACAACTGCATCCCCAGACCCCCACCTTCGCTACCTGGTACTGGCCCAAGCCGATGCTGGCAGGAGTATAAGCGATGCGCCTTCATACATTCCGGGGCGGCGTCCATCCGCCCAATCAAAAACATCTCAGCGCCGATCGGAGCATCGAAGTTCTGCCCTTGCCGCCGCGCCTCTATATTCCGCTGCAACAACATGCGGGAGCGCCAGCATTGCCGGTGGTGACCGTCGGCCAGAAAGTCGCCAAGGGCGAGCTGCTGGCCCGCGAACATGGCGTGACCTCCGCGCCGCTCCACGCGCCCAGCTCTGGTACGGTTACTGCGATCGGCGACTTTACCGCGCCACATGCTTCGGGGTTGCCATTGCCTACCATCGTTCTCGATCCCGATGGCGAGGAGCGTTGGGTTGAGGGTGAACCGCCGCCTGATCCGTTCAGCCGCACTCCCGAAGAAGTCGCTCGGCAAGTCGGCGCAGCGGGCATTGTCGGTATGGGCGGGGCCAATTTCCCGGCGTCGGTCAAGCTCAGCAAAGCGCGTCAGGCTGGCGTCCATACGCTGGTGGTCAACGGCGCTGAATGTGAGCCGTATGTGACTTGCGACGATCGCTTGATGCGGGAACGAGCCGCGGAGATCGTCGATGGGGCCGCTATTATGTTGCACGCCTTGCAAGCGCCGCGCGCCTTGATCGCTATCGAAGATAATAAGCCGGAGGCGGTTCAGGCGATGCGCGACGCCTGTCAGAACGATGCCCGCATGACCGTGTTGAGCTTACCCAGCCGCTAT
>JAGRHQ010000363.1 GCA_020444905.1 Candidatus Competibacteraceae bacterium | reverse complement strand
CAATGCGCTGCTGGAGCGCAAGGGCGACCGCACGTTGCTCTTGACCACGCGAGGATTCCGCGATGCGCTGCGCATTGGCTATCAGAACCGGCCCCAATTGTTCGCGCGCCACATCGTCCTGCCGGAGTTGCTGTATGAGCGAGTCGCCGAAGTCAACGAGCGAGTTTCAGCCTACGGCGATGTCATCATTCCTTTCGATCCCGCCGGCGCCCATGAAGCACTGAGCAACGCTTATCAAGCCGGTATCCGCGCCGTGGCTATCGTCTTTCTGCACGGCTACCGCTATCCGGCGCATGAGGAACAGGCGGCGGTGCTGGCCCGCGAAATCGGATTCACGCAAATCTCGGTCTCCCACCAGGTCAGTCCGCTCATGAAGTTGGTCGGGCGCGGTGATACGACCGTAGTTGACGCCTACCTGTCGCCGATCCTGCGCCGCTATGTCGACCAGGTGGCCAGTGAACTGGGCAACGCGCGCCTCCTGTTCATGCAATCCCACGGTGGATTGGCGGATGCGCATCATTTCCACGGCAAGGATAGCATCCTGTCCGGTCCCGCTGGCGGCATTGTCGGCGCGGCTCGCACCGCCGCCCAGGCTGGTTTTGACCGGATCATCACCTTCGACATGGGCGGCACGTCCACCGATGTCGCGCACTATGCCGGTGAGTACGAACGCGCGTTTGAAACTCAGGTCGCTGGCGTCAGACTACGCGCGCCGATGTTGCATATTCACACGGTAGCGGCGGGCGGCGGTTCGATCTGCCGCTTTGACGGCAGCCGGTTGCGCGTCGGCCCGGAATCCGCCGGCGCGGATCCGGGGCCAGCCTGTTACCGGCGCGGCGGACCGCTGACCGTCACGGATTGCAATGTCCTGCTGGGACGGATTCAATCGGAGTTTTTTCCTCACGTTTTCGGCCCGGCGCAGAACCAGCCGCTGGATCGGGACATCGTGACGCGTCAGTTCGCCGCATTGGCCATTGAAGTGCAGAACGCAACCGGTAAGACCTATGCCCCGGCGGAGTTGGCTGAAGGCTTTTTGCAGATCGCCGTGGAAAACATGGCCAATGCTATCAAGCAAATTTCCACCCAGCGCGGTTACGATGTGACCGAATACACGCTGTGCTGCTTCGGCGGCGCGGGCGGACAACATGCTTGCGCAGTCGCCGATGCGCTGGGGATGCCAGCGATTTTCATCCATCCTTTTGCAGGAGTCCTGTCTGCTTACGGCATGGGTTTGGCCGATGCGCGCTTGTTGAAAGAACGTGCGATCGAAGCGCCGTTGACAGGCGAATTAATGGCATCGCTGGAATCGGTCTTTGTGGAACTGGAGCAAGCGGGCCGGAACGATATGCAGGCGCAAGACATTCCGGCGGAGCAGATACATGCGGTTCGCACTGTCCGCCTACGTTATACCGGCAGCGATACGGCGTTGAGCGTCAATGCGAGCGATGCAGAAGAATTGCAAGCCGGGTTCGAGTCCGCCCACCGGCAACGCTATGGCTTCGTCATGCCTGACAAGAGATTGATCGTTGAAGCGTTGTCGGTTGAAGTGATTGGCGGTGGCGACGCCTCGCTCCCACTGGCGGGAGAGGCATTCGGGGAGCGGGTTGGGCGGGCTGACTTATTGCCCGGCTGCCGCATTCCCGGCCCGGCCATCCTCAGCGAATCCGGAGCGACAACGTTCATCGCATCGGGTTGGCAGGCTGAGGTCACGGCGCATAACGCGCTGGTTTTGACCCGTTGCCAGCCACGCCCTGCGCGAGTGGCTGTAGGTACTGAGGTCGATCCGATCCTGCTGGAAGTGTTCAACAATC
>JAGRHQ010000362.1 GCA_020444905.1 Candidatus Competibacteraceae bacterium | reverse complement strand
GCTGGGACACCCCGGCGGGACCTTCAGTGGTTGTTGCGGCGGCGGCCTTGTTCGCCTTGGGACATGTGATTCCCAATCGTTCGCGGCATTAGCGACGCTCCATTTACAGCTCCCGTAAGGCCCGCCACGGCGGTTGGGCCAGCGCCGAACGCGCCCCGATCAGTCCGGCCAGACCGACGCCCACGACGCCAGCGCCGCCGCCGAGCAGCCAGATCCACGAATTCCAGAAATAGGGGAAGTCGAACACCTGGGTCGCCAACACATAGCTCAACAGGGTCGCAGCCGCCGCCGCCAGCACCCCCGCCAGCAAACCCAGCGTAGCAAATTCCGCCAGCAGGCTGTGCCGCACCACCGCCCGCTGCGCGCCCAGAGTCCGCAACACCGCACTCTCAAACCGCCGCTCGTCCTGGGTGGCCTGAATCGCTGCGTACAACACTACCAGTCCCGCAGCCAGAGTAAACAGGAACACGTATTCGACGGCGGCGATCACCCGATCCATGATCTCTCGCACTTTGGTCATCAACGCCTCGACATCCAGCACGGTGACCGATGGATGTTGCCGCACCAGTTCCGCCATCACCGGTTTCTGGTCAGCCGGCAGGTGGAAACTGGTGATCCAGGTCGCTGGATAGGCGTCCAGCACGCCAGAGGGGAAGACCATGAAAAAGTTGGGTCGAAACGAATCCCATTCGACGCTGCGCAGGCTAGTCACTGTTGCTTGCAAATCCTGTCCGGCGATCTGGAAACGCAGCGTATCGCCCAGGACAATCCCCAGTTCCTCAGCTAAACCGATTTCCACCGAGGCAATGCCCTGACCTTGATCGCCGGATCGCCACCAGCGGCCCGCAAGAATGCGATTATCTTCCTGCAAAACATCCGTCCAGGACAGATTGAATTCCCGCGCCACCAAACGTTGGGCGCGCGGACTTTGGTAATCATCCGGTCCGACATTACGCCCATTGATCGCGGTCAAACGCCCACGCACCATGGGGAACAAAGCAGCGTCGCGCAAGCCTCGCTCGCGCAGGAAGCGCTGTACCTGGCTCACCTCGGCAGTTTGGATGTTAATCAGGAAATGATTCGGCGCGTCGGCGGGCAGACTAGCCCGCCAACGAGTCAACAGGTCCGTGCGCACCAGGGTCAACACCAGCAAGGCCATCAGGCCCAGACCCAGCGCTACAACCTGCACTGCGCTGCCGGGACCACGCCGGGCAATGTTGGCCAGACCGAAACGCCAGGCTACGCCTACTTGGCCCCGCAACAGATTCAGCGCCTTCACCAGTCCCCAGGCGGCCAGGGAGAGGACAATCACGGTTCCTGCGACCCCAGCGCAGACATATAACGCCAAACGCCATTCGCCCGCTTGCCAGGCCAGCAACGCCAAAGTCGCCGCCACGGCAGGCCCGTACAGAGCCAGCAAACGAGGATTAACCGGCCCCAGATCACGGCGCAACACCCGCAGCGGCGGCACTTCCCGCAAGCGCAGCAAGGGCGGTAACCCGAAGCCCAACAGGGTGACGAACCCGGTGGCCAGCGCCGGCAGCACGGGCCACAGCGAGGGCGCAGGCAGTTCAACACGACTCACCAATTGACCGAGCACCCCGCTTAACCCATATTGCGCCAGATAACCGGCCAGCAGTCCGGCCACGCCGGCCAGCGCCGCCAGCGCCGCCAGCTCCAGTACGAACAGGCGAACAATCAGCGTCTCGGTTGCGCCGATGCAGCGCAGAATGGCCACGCTGTCCCAGTGCCGACCTGCAAAGCGCCGGGCGGCGATGGCCACGCCGACCCCGGCCAGAATCACGCTGACCA
>JAGRHQ010000361.1 GCA_020444905.1 Candidatus Competibacteraceae bacterium | reverse complement strand
CGAGTGCTGGAGCTGGACCCGATCAACACCAAGGCTCGCACGGTCCTCATCAACTCGCATCTCGCACACGCGCGCAAGCAAATGCTGGCCGGTAAATATCCCCTGGCGGAAAAGGAACTGAACAGCGCCGGTCAATGGGAGCGCGATAACGCCCGCAGCGGCGTCATTGAAATCAACCGGGGGTTGCTGGCCTTCAAACAGCGCCAGCGCGAACTGATGCAAAAATGGTTCCAGGAAGGTCTGCGCCTGGCCGGCAGTCCCGTGCTGGGCTGGCTGCGGTTGGCGGTGGAAGCCTACCGCCTCAAACTCGAACCGGTTACCTTTCAACGCGATCTGGGACTGGGCGATCCACGAAAATTCACGGTGCATCGCGCTGAGCTGATGACTTTGATTCAATGGGTCAACACCTATCGAGAGGAAGGTTTCGCGGACATCAGCCCTCTGCTGGAAGACCTGGAGAAACCGCTGAAGAAAGCGATCCGGGAAATCAGCCATCAGGATGACTGGATCTCGATTTGTGAATGCCTGCATGAAGCGCCGCACTATGAATTACTGGAATATGCGGCTACCCAGGCGCTTGAACAACATCCCGGACGGCCGCTGTTCATCTATTACCAGATTTACGGTCGCGCTGAAGGCGACGCGGAAGAGATCAGAGACCGCGACTACGACCGATTGGAGACTGCCCTGGAGACTGCTGATGAGGTAGGCGACCAACGCAGCGCGATGCGGATCAAACGGTTCCTCAGTCAGGGGGGGCCACCGATACCCTTCCGACGGTCAGGCGGCGGCCCGCGAGGCTTGCCGATTCCTGTGTTGCCTCCCAACATGCGGGCGGGAATGGAGGAAATTCGCCAGGAACTGGAGCGATTGCCGCCCATGCTTAGAGGCCCGATGCTGGAAAGGATTCTGGATGACCTGCCAGAGGACGACGATTTCCCGCCTGAAGTACAACGGGCGCTGATGAAGGCGCTAATTCTCGGCGACAGTCGGCTCCAAGAGATTCTCGACAGCGATGAGGAGGATGACGATGATGATTTCCCGCCGCCCCGGCGCGGTCGCAACCGCCCCGCAAGACGCCGAAGATAAGCAGCCATGAGCCTGTCAAATCCTTTCAACCTGCTGGACGTCGCGGAAACCGCTGATGACGCCGCCATCAAAAAAGCCTACTTGCAAAAGGTGCGCGAATATCCGCCGGAGCGCGCCCCCGAACGTTTTCAGGCCATCCGCGCGGCTTACGAAGCCATTAAAACCCGCCGGGATCGGTTAAGCTATCGCCTGTTCGAGCATGAAACGCCCGACCCGGCCCGCCTGGTGGCGTCCGCCCTGCAAATCGGCGCACGCCGTCGCCCGACCGAACAACAACTGCGGCAATGGCTTAACAACCGCTTGACCGGTCAGAAATAAAAGGCCCTATGGACACTGAAACCACCGAACGCCTGCTGGACCGTTTCCGCGCCTATCTGAACGAAGAACCCGAGGCGGTCCCTGCTGAAACAGGTCAGGAAAAAAGTGCGGTTCAAGAGAGGCGGCGCACTGATCTCTACTCGCTGTTCGCCGAATTGGTCGCGTTGAAAAATGAAGTCCGGCTGGAATCGCGCCAAGTCAAAACCGCTCTCGATGAATTCCGCGCGGTGTTTGAAACCCTGCAAACCAGCCAAAATCAACTGAGCAATGAGCTGGAGCGCGCCCGGGATGCGATCCCTGAACAACAACGGGCGGCGCTGAAACCCGTTTTACTTGAATTGTTGGAACTGCGCGACCGTCTGGAAGCCGGGCTGCGCGTTTTACAGAACTACCACCCTACGCTGATGGTGCGGTT
>JAGRHQ010000360.1 GCA_020444905.1 Candidatus Competibacteraceae bacterium | reverse complement strand
TGCAATCCCTGTCGATCGGCAGTAAAACCTTGTTCGCGCAAGTAAGCCATCCGTGCTATATCCAGACTGTGCAACCGGTCAACGCTGATCTGTTTTTCACCAGCAATATGCTCCAGCGCCGTCACGTCACGGGTACGCAAGGCGTCATATTCCTGTTGAAGCAATTGCTGCAGCCCCTCAATAGCGGCTAGCTCTTCACGCAACAATTTCTCCAGCATGGTCAAGCAGTCCTATGCGAGGGTTGACTCATCAAATTCGAGCATTTTGTGCGCGATCTTGTTCGAATCGACCCGGTATTCGCCCTTGGCAATCGCGTTACGCAGCTTCTCGATTTTTTCCTGATCCATCGGCGGTTGTCCTTCCGCCTCGTGGGTTTCAATCTCGCGTAAATGCAGCGAACTCCTGGTGAGATTAACCTGGTCGCTCTCCGCATCTGACTTGTTGAACAAATCGCTATTTGGCGATTTTCCCGTCTTTGCGGTGAGGAACTGCTCCACAGGGCCATTGCTGCTGCGTATGGGAAAAGTCGAAATGGAATTGATGATGGCCATAGTGGTGATCCTTACGCCGTTAGTTTTAAGACTTACCCAAGTTATCGGCTGTACCTCATGAAACTTTAATATAATTTCAGTTATCTTCCAACCTCGACGCGCCGGTTGGCGGTTACTTTGCCTTCGATGACTCGTTGAGATCTTTCGTTGCGCACACGTAGCCGTTCGCCGATGCGCGCGTCATTTAGGGCGATGCCGCTGGAGGTAATTTCGATGCCGCTTTGTCCTGCGACGAGGGTGACGGTTTCGCCGCGGCGGACCGCTGGCGGTATTTTGACGGCGCGGGGTGGAATGACCTTTCCCGCCATTAGTGCGCGTTGTAGTTGCCGACCGATCAATTGTTGGGGGTCAGTTTCGTAACCGCTGGGCAGCGTGGACAGCTCACGGCGTTCGGGTTGAAAGTCGACGGCGCTGAGAATGGTTCCCCGGCGCAGGAAGCGCTTAGCGACCAGCACTTGGTCATGGATCTGGATATTGGCGCTAAGATAGAGGGTCCAAGTTTTAGCGTCAGGACAGCGCACACCGATCGAGGTATTGCCAGTGGTGCGTGCGCCACTCGGCAGGAAAGCTTCCAGCGCTGTCTGGCATTTGGGCAATCGTAGGCGAGGATCAAGCGGTTGTAACCGGATATTCGGCGGTTCTTCGCGGCCGCGATGTTGCGCCGCTAAAAAAGCGTGAGCGGTACGCTCAATGTCGTCAAGCGGTTGCAAGGCAGGGTCCGCCATGACGAACGTCGACGCCGCCAGCCCGCAGCAACCGCTGAGCAGGAGGTTTTGAAGAGTAGGGGTTCGCATGGGTTTGGCCTTCTTAAAAAGGAGCTTCTAAAAATTGCTTAATGAATTAAGCAAATAATGTTCCATTATTAGAAATGCTTCTGAATATTTTTCTATTATTTTCAATTTGCGGTTCTTCGAAGTTTTCTATGGAATATGGACTTCTGAGCCAAGATCAATACGCCAAGTCGATACCGCCTCTTTCAAGATCAAAAGATTGGATCTGCGGGTCGCCTTTGAGTCGGCTGGCTCCACAAGAATCTTCAAACAATATAAGTTATTATATTAAGTTATATTAATTCATGATTTTTAGGCGCCATACATTATGCGCAATAGGCACCAGACTGAATCCGCTAATCGATTGATGATACAAGCCGTTTGGCCTTTCGTGCTGATCATCGTCGTTCTGTTGAGTTCGATGATGTTTAGCCTGGATATCATGTCCTCGATGCGGGCCTTCGTGGGTGGGGAAAGCATGTGGTCGAAGGGACAGAAACAGGCGCACATTTCGCTTGTAGCCTATATCCATTCCTATTCTGAGACGG
>JAGRHQ010000035.1 GCA_020444905.1 Candidatus Competibacteraceae bacterium | reverse complement strand
GTCGCATTGGTCACCGTGACCCCGCCCACGAACACCGGTTTAAGTCGCGCCACCGGGGTAATGGCTCCTGTGCGTCCTTTTTTTTTTAATTTTTTTTTTTTTTTATGGTGCTACCCCCTTTCCCTACACGACGCAGGTTCCAATGCCGGATCAGGCCGAGACTCTCGCCTTCCTCGGCGATCAATAGCGCTCCTAAGTTCGTGATTCCGCCGCTGGGCAGAGCGATGGGGTCGTCCAGCAATTCCTCGACTCGAACGACAGTGCGTGGCGCGGCGCGCACTCGCAGTTCCACTTTCTCACCCTGGTCGCGCAGATCGGCGACGACTTCGCCATCCAGATGTAACCGCACCAATTGGGCAACCAGCCCCGGATCCAGACCGGCGTTTCGCGTAGCGTTCACATCGACTTTTAAACTCAATTCCGCCCGTCCGGTGATGTCGTTATCCACCACGTCGCGAGCGCCGGGAATCCGGGAGACAATCGTTTTGACCGCATCGGCGGCAGCGCGCAGTTCCTGACGATCGTCGGCGCGCACCTTGACGCTGATCGGCTTGGCGGTAGGCGGACCGCCGGACAGCTTGAGAAAGGAAATCGTCGCCCGGCCCGGAGTGCCGGTGACCGTTTCGCGCATATCTTCGATGATGGCGTCCAGCTCACGCATACCCGGCTGCGCCGGATTGAGCGACACGGCGATTTGGCCATACTGATCGCCATACAGCACCTCAGTCTCCGTGAACTGGACGCCCGCCAGCGAGATGACCGAACGCGCCTCGCCCGTGCGCAGCTCAGAACGCACCCGCGCTTCCACCGCCTGGGCCTGGCGCAGGGTTTCCTCCAGCGGAGCGTCTGCTGGCATGTTGACATTGACGTAGTACAGGCGGATGGGATCGAAGGCGAAGAACTGGAATTTCACCCATCCCGCGCCGACCGCCGCGCCCGCGCCGATGAATAACGCTAAGGCCAGACCCAGATAGCGCACCGGATAGCGCATGACCCGTGTCAGCATTCGGGTGTATTTCAGGCGCACCCAGTGAGTTCCTCGTTCGCGCAACTTTTGGGTTTTTGAATGACTGATGGCGCGACGACCAAGCGCGCTCACATGGGCGGGCAGCATCCAGAATGCCTCAATCAAACTGACCGCCAGCCCCACGGTTACCACAAAGGGAATGACAAACATGAACTTGCCAATGATACCCGTGAGCAGCATCAAAGGCAGAAAGGCGGCGATGGTCGTAGACACCGCGGCGGATACCGGTAACCCGACCTCGCGCAGCGCATCGAGCGCGGCGTCAAGGGCCGCCATGCCGCGCTCCATGCGAAAATAAGTGGCTTCCACAATCACCACGGCATCGTCCACCAACATGCCAAGCACGATGACAATACCGAGCAATACCGAGACGTTCAGCGTCGATCCCACCGCGTCCAGGATCACAAAAGCGCCGGCCACGGAAAACACCACGCCCAGCGCCACCAGGGCGGCGATCCGTGACCCCAGGAACAGCCAGCAGACGCCCAGCACCAGCAGGAGACCGATAGCGGCATTGTTCTGCATTACGCTCAGCGCCTGGCGGGTGGGGATAGTCTGGTCGTCAGTCAGGGTCAGCTTCAGGCCGCTTCCGGCCAGCACCGCATTCTTGCGGTCGATGTAATCGCGAATCCGCCCCACCAATTCCAGCGTGTTGGTATAGCCGATCTTGGTGATGGACATCATGACGCCGGGTTGACCGTTCATGGCGGCCAGATGCAGCGGATCATCGCGACCGCGCCGCACCTGGGCAACGGCGTCTAACGGGACGTGGGTTGTGGTCGCGCTTGGCGGTTGCAGATAGAAACTGGCCAGCAACTCGGGATCGGCGGTTGTGCCGCTTACTCTGACCAGCCACTCGCCGTGGTCGGTTTGGAGCTTGCCAGCGAACACGTCGCGAAACCATAGCCGCAACCCCTCGGCTAAATCCAGCGCGGTCAAACCCCGCGCCGCGAGTGCGGGAGGATCAAATTCCACCAACAGCTCCGGGTCCTGGAACCCCAACGCCAGCACCGCATCAACTCCGAGAATCTGTTCCAGATCCTCCTTGATCAATCGGGTGGCGGAACGCAGATGTTCATCGTCAGCCAGGCCGGTCAGCATGACCATGGCCGTAGGAAAACCGTTGGAACTGGTGATTTCCAGAACCTCCGGATCCTCTGCTTCGACCGGCAGTTCGGCATTGGCCTGGTTTTGAATTTCCCGTCGTAAATCGTTGACTCGTTTGTCAAACACCCGCAAGGGAATATCACGGAATCGCACCAGGATATTCGACAGCCCTTCCCGCGAGGAGCTGATGACGAACTTGGCGTCCTGCACTTTGCGCACGGCGTCTTCCAGTGGATTGGTGACCCGTTTTTCGACATCCTCGGCGGATGCGCCGGGCAGGACCGTGGCGATATTGATCCAGTTGAAATTGATCTCGGGATCCTGTTCGCGGGGCATGCGCGAGTAGGCGATCAGGCCCATCAGGATCACGACCACGAAGGCGATGTTGGCCAGGGGGTGGTTGGTAATTAACGTCCGGACGAAGCGCATATCAGCGCGCCCTTTCCACAGTCACAGGTTGACCGTCATTCACACCCTGCTGGCCGCGCGTGATCACCAAAGTCTGGGGCGGCAGGTTCATGGTGAAGGGACGGCCTTCCTGGGCGTCGGGAGCGGGTTTGAATCGAGCGCGACCGTTTTCCACCACAAAAGCGCCCAGGGTTTGATCGCGTTTAACCAGTAGTTCAGCGGGTAACTGGTTGCTGGCCCCTTCCCAGTGCAATAGGCCGCTGCTGCCTGGCGGCGCTGCGGCGTCAGTGAATCGCAGTCGGGCAAGCCGGGTGCGCGCTACAACGTCCACAACCGGGGACAATCGCAGCAAGCGCGCCGGATAGCGCTGGCCTTGGCTGGTGAAGAGCAGTTCACTCGCATGAGGTAAGTCATCGGCTTGAGCCGTGGGAATGTGCGCCTCGATCTTGGGTGGGGCTAGATCGACCAAGCGCAGCAGGATCGTCCCCGGCGCGGCCAGCGCTCCGGCTTGAGCCTGGCGTTCCAGCACCACACCGGCGAAGGGGGCGATGATCCGGCATTTCTCGACATTACGCGCCGCCACAGCCTGTTGCGCCTGAGCAACGTCCAGATCGGCCTTGGCGGCCTGGACGCCGGTTTGCAGTTCCAGCACGGCGTCATCGGAGACAAATTGCTTCTTGCGCAGTGATAAAGCCTGCTGAAGCCGGTGTTCCGTTAAAGCCACGCGCGCTTGGGCAGCCTTGACCTGGGCATCCGCCTGGGCCAGCGCCAGCCGGTAATCCGTATCGTCAAGCTCCAGCAAGAGTTGTCCCAGTTTAACTGTACCGCCGACCTCGGCGTGAATGCGCGCAACTCTGGCAGTGACTTCTGCGGCAATGCGGCTGTCATTTGGGGCGATGACGTTGGCCGGCGCTGTGCCTCGATCAGGTAAAGCAACTTCGCGGAAGGGACGAGCATCGACGGTAACCGGGTTGGCAGGTTGGGCTAGGATAATAGAGTTAAACAGCAGACTGACGAGAAGCAGGGCGAGTCGTGGCATGGATACAATGTCTCGATCATTGTGGTAAAGGTCGTAGTCCGAATTGTTGCAATTCTGCGCTGATTAGCGTGAGCAACGCAATTTGACATATAGATTTCATATTCAGCAATCCCCGCTTCCTCTTCTGTTTAGAGGCTAAGGCCGTCAAAACTTTATCTGCTGGATTGCCCGCTACAGGCCCGAAATACCGTTTGCATTGGTTAAGTGTTCAGTATCCCGCATAATAAGCCACTTTTTCCGCTACCAGTGAAGGACGGGCTATGGCCATTCGCGTTGCACTCCATCATCAAACCGCTTACCGTTTCGACCGCCCGGTCGGCGTATCCCCCCATGTGATTCGCCTGCGTCCTGCCTCGCACGCTCGCACCCCGATTCATGCTTATTCGCTCAAGATCGAACCCGCCGGCAAGTATTTCATCAACTGGATGCAGGATCCTTTCGGCAACTTCCAGGCGCGGCTGGTGTTTCCTGAAAAAGTCCGGGAATTGAGCCTCACCGTCGATCTGGTGGCCGAGATGACGGTTATCAATCCCTTCGATTTCTTCGTCGAAAGTTACGCCGAAAAGTACCCCTTTACTTACGAACCGACCTTGTCTGGCGAATTAACGCCGTATCTGGAAATTCAGGAAAGCGGACCGTTGCTCAACGAATGGCTGAATGGCGTCGACCGCACACCGAAAACCATTGTTGACTTCCTGGTCGACCTGAACCAGCGACTGAGCCAGGACATCGGTTACATCATCCGTATGGAGCCTGGCGTGCAGACTTGCGAAGAAACGCTGGGCAAGCGCAGCGGCTCCTGCCGCGACACCGGCTGGCTGCTGGTGCAAATCCTGCGGCATTTGGGACTGGCGGCGCGCTTTGTTTCTGGTTATCTGATTCAGCTCACCGCCGATGTCAAGGCGCTGGATGGCCCTTCCGGCACCGAAGTTGATTTCACGGACCTGCACGCCTGGGCTGAAGTGTTCGTGCCGGGAGCGGGCTGGATCGGTTTGGATCCCACCTCCGGCCTGTTCGCCGGCGAGGGGCATATCCCACTGGCCTGCACCCCGACCCCGCCCAGCGCTGCGCCAGTCACCGGTTATACCGACAAATGCGAGACGGAATTCGGCTTTGATATGAAAGTAACGCGCATCCACGAGGACCCGCGCGTTACTAAACCTTATACCGAAGAACAATGGCAAGCGATCGAAACGCTGGGCTACCTGGTCGATAAGCAGTTACACACGGACGACGTGCGCCTGACTATGGGCGGCGAACCGACTTTTGTCTCCATCGACGATATGGATGGGGCGGAATGGACGACCGCCGCCATCGGACCAACCAAGCGCAAGCTGGCGGGCCGCTTGCTGAAAAAACTGCGCGACCGTTTCGCGCCCTACGGCTTCCTGCATTACAGCCAGGGTAAATGGTATCCTGGCGAATCTCTGCCGCGCTGGGCGCTGTCCTGTTACTGGCGCAGCGACGACCTGCCATTATGGCATGATCCGCGCTGGATCGCCGATGACGAAACGCCGCAAGGCTACGGTCCCGACCAGGCGCGGGCATTTATCGCTGAACTGACCCGGCGGCTAGGGGTAGAAACAAACCACATTATCCCCGGCTATGAAGACGTATATTACTACCTGTGGAAAGAACGCACCCTGCCGGTCAACGTCGATCCGCTGAAATACGACCTCAAAGACGATGAGGAACGCCGGCGGCTGGCGATCCTGCTGGAGCGAGGACTGAACACGATCACCGGTTACGCGCTGCCGATTCGCTGGCATTACGCGCCGGACGGCGAACGCTGGATGAGCGGGCCGTGGGCGCTGCGCCGCGAGCATCTTTATCTGATTCCCGGTGACTCACCCATGGGCTATCGGTTGCCGCTGGCGGCGTTGCCCTGGGTCGGGGAGACGGACCGCGAGGTGCCTCATCCCCAGTCATTATTTGAATTCCGCACCGCGCTCGGCGACACGCATGGCGAGGTCATGCGCCGCTACAGCGCATTCCTGCAAGGCCGGGGTGATGCGCCGCGCGGTGACTTTCAGGAGCAACCGACAGCGGAGGCGGATACCAGCCCGGTCATCCATACTGCCCTGTGTGTGGAGCCGCGCGAGGGGCACATTTATATCTTCATGCCGCCGTTGGGGCAGTTGGAGCATTATCTGGATCTGCTGGCCTGCGTTGAGCAAACCGCCGCTGATCTGGAAATGCCCGTGCTGGTCGAGGGCTACGCCCCGCCGTCGGACTGGCGGTTGCGCAAGTTTGCCGTCACGCCCGACCCCGGCGTCATCGAGGTGAATATCCATCCCGCCCGCGACTGGAATGAACTGAAGCGCAATGTTGAAGGACTGTATGAAGATGCCCGGCAGTCGCGGCTGGGTACGGAAAAATTCATGCTGGATGGTCGCCACACCGGCACCGGCGGCGGTAACCATGTGACCCTGGGCGGCGCAACGCCCAGCGATAGCCCGTTCCTGCGTCGCCCCGAAGTATTACGCAGCCTGATTACCTACTGGCAACACCACCCCAGTCTGTCCTACCTGTTCTCTGGGCTGTTCATCGGTCCGACCAGTCAGGCGCCACGGGTGGACGAAGCGCGTAACGACAGTCTGTACGAACTGGAAATCGCCTTCCGTGAAATGCCGCCGGGCGAGGCCCCGCAACCGTGGCTGGTCGACCGGTTATTGCGTAACCTGCTGGTGGATTTAAGCGGCAACACCCACCGCGCCGAGTTCTGCATCGACAAGTTGTACTCGCCGGATTCGGCGACCGGGCGGTTGGGATTGGTGGAAATGCGCGCGTTTGAAATGCCGCCGCACGCCCGGATGAGCCTGATGCAAATGCTACTGCTGCGCGGGCTAATCGCACGATTCTGGGAGCGGCCCTATCCGAATAAGGAACTGGTGCGCTGGGGGACGCAAATTCATGATCGCTTCCTGTTGCCGCACTATGTTTGGGAAGACTTTAAGGATGTCATCAGCGAACTGAGCCAGGCGGGGTACCCCTTTGAAAGCGACTGGTTCCTACCGTTCTTCGAGTTCCGTTTCCCGCACTACGGCAACATCGTTCAGCGCGACATTGATCTGGAGTTGCGTCAGGCTCTGGAGCCGTGGCATGTGTTGGGTGAGGAGCAGGCGCTGGGCGGCACGGCTCGTTACGTCGACTCCTCGGTGGAGCGGATGCAAGTCAAGGTGCGCGGCATGACCGGCGAGCGGCATGTGGTAGCCTGCAATGGTCGACGGGTGCCACTGCGGCCGACCGATATTCCGGGTGAATATGTCGCCGGAGTTCGTTATCGGGCCTGGCTGCCGCCATCGGCGTTGCACCCGACCGTGCCGATTCACACACCATTGGTGTTCGATATCGTCGATACCTGGAATCAACGCTCCATCGGCGGCTGCACTTATCATGTCCAGCATCCCGGTGGGCGCAATCCCGATACGTTCCCGGTCAACGCTAATGAAGCGGAAGCGCGGCGTTTCGCCCGGTTCTGGCCTTATGGTCATACGCCAGGAGCGATGACTGCGCCAACGGAAGAACCCAACCCCAATTTCCCTTATACTTTGGATTTGCGACGGCGCGCGGGATAAATCACTGACAGAGTCGGCCATGTTCAACGTCGGCTCCGTTTACTGCTTAATGTTCTAAAAAAACTTGCGGAATCCGGGCATGAACTTTGGGGATCACATCCGGCGAATTCGCCAAAGACGTTACCAATTCAACCAACAATACTCCATAGAGAGCATCGCTGGGCGCATTGGCGTGGAGCCAGTCGATCTTGAACGGATCGAACGCAATCACAGGCCGCCGGATGAGCAAGTACTACGGCGACTGGCGGACGATTTAGACGAGGACATGGATGTATTGCTTGCATTGGTGGGCGAAATCGCCAGCGATATTCGCGAGACGATTATCCGCCGCCCTGTCCTGTTTTCGGAATTGGTTCGGGGAGCGAGCGATTTGCCCGATGAAAAGCTGATCATGATGATTCGTAAAATTGCGAGTGACCGATCCAGGCGCTGCTCTAAACCTTCAAGAGTCGTCAATCCATGAAGGTTGTACAGAGCTGGGATGACGGGATTGTCGATGACGTCAGGCTGACTGAACTGCTGCGGCGGTTCGGGGCCAAGGCAACCTTTAATCTAAATCCGGGCCTGCATCAAAACCAGCGGTCGTTCAGTTTTCAGTATGGAGATAAGGGGGTCTGGCGTCTTGGCCGCGCTGAGTTGATTGATGTGTATGCTGGTTTCGAAATTGCCAATCATTCCCTGACTCATCCTCATTTGCCCGACCTGTCTCCAGCGGATTTAACGCATGAGGTGCAGGACAGCCGGCATCTTTTGCAAGACTGGTTTCAACAGCCGGTCCGGGGGTTTTGCTACCCGTTCGGCGCTTTCAATCCGGCAGTTAAGGATGCAGTACGTGCGACCGGTCATATTTACGCGCGCACCGTGGCTGCGCTTGAATCGGTGTTTCCGCCTGTCGATCCATTGGAGTTTGGCGCGAATTGCCATTTTACCGATCCCGCTTTCTGGACTCGTTACGAACGCGCCAAGGCGTCAAATAGCGTATTTTTCTTCTGGGGCCACAGCTATGAGTTGGTCAATGAAACCCTATGGGCTGATCTGGAGAATAAAATTGCGGGTATCAGTGCCGATTCCGCAGCGGAGTGGGTGAATCTCGAAACTCTGTTTGTCCAAGAGGGATGATAATGGCGCGTTAGCCCTGACTGATCCAGGGATGATAGTGAAAATACAGTAACAGCAGACCGCCGAACACGATCCGATACCAGGCGAAGGGCGCGAAGCTGTGTTGCCCCACATACCCTAACATGAAGCGCACCACTGCCAGTCCGCCCAGGAAAGCTGCGACGAAACCGACTGCGAATATCGGTATATCCGCCAAAGTCAAATGGCCCCATTCTTTAAGAAGACTGTATAAGGTTGCCGCAAACATGGTGGGAATCGCCAGAAAGAATGAAAATTCAGTTGCTGCAAACCGCGATAACCCACCCAGCATTCCTCCCATGATGGTCGCTCCTGATCGCGACACTCCCGGAAACAATGCAAAGCTCTGGGCAATACCGACCAGCAAAGCGTCTTTCCAGGCCATGTCGTCCACGGCTTGCACTCGACTGGCTTTTGCATAACGTTCGATCAGCAGAATCGCTATGCCGCCGACGACCAGAGCGCCCGCGACTGTGACCGGATTGAAAAGATAGTGGGTAATGTATTTGTGCAATAGTAAGCCAAGCGCTGCCGCCGGCGCGAAGGCAATGATCAGGTTCAGGACTAACCGCTGAGCCTTGCGGTCCCGGTTCAGGTTCAGGGCCACATTGAATAGCCGTTCCCGGTAAATCCAGACCACCGCCAGAATGGCGCCAAGCTGGATGAAGATTTCAAAAGTCTCGGCGCGCGGCCCGGTAAAATTCAGAAAATCCCCTACAATAATTAAGTGACCGGTGCTGGAAATAGGCAGGAATTCCGAGGCGGCTTCCACCAAGCCCAGAATCAGCGCTTTTAAAATCAATAGAATATCCAAAAGTACTCCTTCAGACCCTGGCTGAATAATGGAGTTATATTCTAGCAGTTCGCTTCATAGCATTCGACACGCCAACAACGGGTTGGGAAGAATTGACCATGAATCACAAGATTTTGTTTTTCATGATTATTACCCTAGCGTCGCTGACGCTGAGCGGGATCGCTGACGCCCAGGAAGTTTATAAGTGGACAGACGCCAGTGGGCAAGTGCATTACAGCCAGAAAAAACCGGAGACGACCGATCAGGTGCAGACCCTCGATATTCCATTGCCGCCACCGGCTGATCCATCCAGCGCTGACGTAGATGCCGAGGTTGCCCGCCTTAACGCACTGTCCGAACAAATGGCCCGCGAGCGTGAGGAAGCGGAAAAAGCCCGCCAGGAACAGGCGATTCGCGATCTGGAGCAAAAAAATAAGGCCTTGGAGAATGAATTGCTGAAACAGAGACTTGAACAACAGCAATCGAAAGAGGATGACCGCGACTCTTCGAGCAGCAGCTATCCGCCGGTTTATTCCTATCCTTTTCCCTATCCGCCCTATTATCCGCCTTCCTACCCGCCTGGTCCTCCGCGTCCTCCCTATCACCGGCCTTGTCAACCGCCCGCCTGTCAGCAACTCATGCCGCCATCAAAACCGGCGTCCGTTCTAGCCAAACCCAATCCACCCTTCAGGCCGCCGCCAGCGGGTCTTGCGCCAACCACACAGGGCGTGTTTCGGGGACGATAAGCAAAGAGTGCGATGATGCAGGTCTGGGCTAAAATCTTTTTGGAAAAGGCGCATCGCGTTGCGCGAAGCAACGCGGTCAACGATGAGACCCTGTGGAGCAGTTAATCGTGGAAGAGACTTATGCCTTGGGATTTGATGTTTACGGTACGCTGGTGGACCCACTGGCGCTCGCTGAACCTTTGCGCGCCTTGGTCGGCGAGCAGGCTACGCAATTCGCCAGTGTCTGGCGAACCAAACAACTGGAATACTCCTTTCGGCGCGGTTTGATGCGGCGCTATGTCGATTTTGATGTCTGCACCCGGCAGGCGTTGCGCTATACCCAGCAAACCTTGCGTTGCGAACTTCCCGAGTCCGACCAGGACCGTTTGCTGGAAGCCTATCTTTATCTACCCATGTTTCCGGAAGTCGCCGCCAGTCTGGCCACCCTCAGGACGAACGGTTTGCGTTTGGTAGCATTTTCAAATGGCGTGGAAGCCAGTATCCGGGCCTTGCTCGCCAATTCCGGAGTGCTGCCCTTGCTGGAGGACGTGGTCAGCGTGGACGATTTGCGCACCTTCAAGCCCGATCCGGACGTCTACGCCTATCTGGCAAGGCGGACGGGACGAGCGCCCAACGAAACCTGGCTGGTGTCCAGCAACGCCTGGGATGTGATCGGCGCGAAAGCCGCCGGGTTACGCGCCGTCTGGGTGAAACGTCAAGCAGACCTGGTTTTCGACCCTTGGGAGGTCGAACCGGATATCGTGGTGAGCGGTCTCGATGAATTACCGGCCCGGTTCGCCAGGCCAGTAGAATAAAACATATTGAAATTATTGAAAAAGCCATCACCCCTGACCCCTCTCCCGCAAGCGGGCGAGGGGAGCGAACGGTTTGGCTTCCTAGATAATAAACGGCACCAGAATCAGCGACACGATGGAGAGCAGCTTAACCAGAATATTCATTGCTGGGCCGCTGGTGTCCTTGAAGGGATCGCCGACGGTATCGCCGATCACCGCCGCCGCGTGAGCATCGCTGCCTTTGCGCTCACCTTCCAACTTACCAGCTTCAATCGCTTTCTTGGCGTTATCCCAAGCGCCGCCAGCGTTCGACATCAACAACGCCATGGTCATGCCGGTTAGCAAGGCGCCTAGCAACATCCCGCCTAGCGCTACTGGTCCGAAAAAGAAACCGACAATGACCGGTGAGATGATGGCCAACATTCCCGGTGGAATCATTTCCCGTAACGCGGCATCGGTCGAGATCGTCACGCAACGCGCGGTGTCCGGTTTGGCGGTGCCTTGCAGCAAACCGGGGATTTCGCGGAACTGGCGGCGAATCTCAGTCACCATTTCCATGGCCGCCCGACCGACCGAACTCATGGTCATGGCCGCCGCCAGCAGGATGACCATGCCGCCCAGCAGAACGCCAAGGATCACCTTGGGTTCGGTGATATCCATCGGTAGAGGTTGACCTAGCTTCAGTTCAACCGCTTGTTTATAAGAAACAAACAGCGCCAGCGCCGTCAACGCCGCTGAGCCAATCGCGAAACCTTTGCCAGTAGCGGCGGTGGTGTTGCCGATGGCGTCCAACTCGTCAGTAATCGCGCGTACTTCCGGCGGTTGATGCGACATTTCAGCGATGCCGCCAGCGTTATCGGAAATGGGCCCCGAGGCGTCAATGGTCATAGTGACGCCGGCAGTCGCCAGCATCCCGACAGCGGCAATGGCTATGCCGTACTGGCCCGCGGTCTGATGGGCCACGAAGATGGTTAGCACGATGATCAGCATCGGCACGGCGCAGCTTTCCAGGCCCACGGCCAAGCCAGTGATGATGTTGGTTGCTGGTCCGGTTTTGCAGGACTGCGCAATGCGCGTGACCGGCTTGGATGAAGTGTAGTACCAGGCGGCTCGGCCAATGGCCACCCCCGCCAGGTTACCCGCCAGAATAGCGAAGAACAACGGCCAACCGTAGCCAAACACCAGTATGGTCAGCAATGTCAGCGCCAGGAAAACCACTGCGGCGCTGGTTTCGGAAATCGCCAGCGCCTGTTCCGGCCCGTACTTTTTGAAGGTATTCATTCCGTAAATGCCGACCAGAGAAGAGATCAGCCCAATCACCGCCAGTGTCAGCGGCAGCGCCAGCAACATAGAGCGGCTGACATCGCCGCCAAAGTATTGGGTCAATTCGGCAGCGGTAAGAGTCGCCGCCAGCGTAACCGCCGCCACCATCGCACCTACATAGGATTCAAAAATATCTGCGCCCATGCCGGCAATGTCGCCGACGTTATCGCCAACGTTATCGGCAATCACGCCCGGATTACGTGGATCATCCTCGGGAATGCCCGCCTCAACCTTGCCAACCAGGTCCGAACCCACGTCAGCAGCCTTGGTGAAAATGCCGCCACCGACCCGGGCGAATAGCGCAATCGATGATGCACCCATGGAAAAGCCCCAGATGACTGAAACCGAATGGGGATCAACGGCCAATTCGGAAGCCAGTCCGGTATACAGCAAACCTAACCCCAGCAGTCCAAAACTGGCGACGGCCAGACCCATCACCGCGCCGCCGTCGAATCCCACCAACAACGCCTGTCCCGCGCCATGCTCCCGCGCTGCTGCAGTAACGCGGACATTGGCCTTGGTCGCGGCGTACATCCCGATCAGACCGGCCAGCCCCGAAGCCGCCGCGCCTAACAGGAAGGAGAGACTGGCGCCAAAACCGTATTGCACCGACAGCAGAATCGCAATAACCAATGCAAAGATAGCGATCTTGAAATACTGCGCTTTCAAGTAGGTCATCGCCCCCAGGTGAATCTCATCAGAGATCGCGGTCATCACCGCGTCCCCTGTAGATTGGCGAACGATTCCTTTGTAGAGCATCATGGCGGCGCCCAGCCCGAGCAGGCCCGCCAATAGTGATATGATTCCCAAGACCATAGAGTTCTCCACAACAGGGTTTGAATTCGGCGCCGCCCAGCCAGACGGACGGCATGTTGTTGAATACGGGTGGTCAGTTACCGACGTAGCCACCCAAGCGAGCAAAAAACATGCCCTTTGCCCAAGATGCTCCGACTATCCTGGCCAACCCGTTTATACATCCACGTTAAAGTGGTTGAATTATAAGCCGACCTGACCAGACGATGAGCGAGTCAATAAAAAATGACGAGCAGGATGGAGCTCAAAAGCGCATGATCATGAGCAGGTTGCGCTCAATTGGTCAATAATATCTTACTGAGGCGTCTCGAAACGGACAATTTTCGAGGCGCGCCCCTGCAGGGGTTCTGAAACCAGGCGGGCGCCGCGACGATCGCGTTGTATTCCGTAGCCCTGCCTTGAAATAAGGCGGGGAACGCCCTTTGATGGAACATCACCAGGAGAGATGCAAAGATGAAGTGCAAACACTATATGGTATCCGCGCCGACGTATGTGCTCGATACCGAGCCGCTGTCGGAAGCCGTATCCATCATGGTCCGCAAACACATGCAGGATTTGATGGTGGTCAACGATCAACATGAATTCATCGGGACTATTAATTCCTTCATGTTTTCGAAGATGTTGTTGCCGTCCGAGCCGCAATTGCCGGACGACGCCGAGAATGAATCCGCCGAGGATGTGGACAACCGGCTGATTCCCCACTTGCACCGCAAGGTGGGCGACTTTGCTGCTTCTCACCCGGTGGTCGAACCGGAAGCCCCGTTATCGGATGCGCTGCGATTGTTGTCAGAAGGGTATATCCGATTGCCGGTGGTGGGGCCGGATCGCAAGCTGGTGGGTTCATTGTCCTCCCTCACGATTCTCCGACGGTTCCGGTTTTAACTCTCCGGTCGGGCAACGCTCCGCTTTTGCCCGACCGGCTTTGCTTAGCAGGGCAATGATTTTTTATAACCTTGCGCGAGGAGGCCCTCGATCATGCAACGCAGACATTTTCTGAAAGCTCTCGGGGTGGGGGCATGGGCGGGCGCCGGAGCCGCGCTGAGTGGTTATGGTCAGCGGTTATACGCCGGTGATGCGAAAACGGATATTCCTGATCTAGTGGCCGTAAAAAACGGGGAGCCGGAAGCGCTGTTTGATCGTGGTATCGAAGCATTGGGCGGAATCAGGCGCTTTGTCAAAAAGGGCCAGACGGTGGTGATTAAGCCGAACATCGGCTGGAATACACCCCCGGAGCGGGCGGCCAATACGAATCCCCGATTGGTGCGTCGCATCGTCGAACATTGCCTGCAAGCGGGAGCTAAAGAGGTTTATGTCTTTGACCATACCTGCGATGCCTGGCGCGACAGTTACCGCGCCAGCGGCATCGAACAGGCGGTGAAGGAAGCGGGCGGCAAATTGGCGCCGGGCAATAGCGAGAGTTATTTCCAAACGGTTGCGGTTACGCAAGGTCGCCGATTGCGTGAAGCGAAGGAACATGAATTAATCCTGCAATCCGATGTATTCATTAATGTGCCGGTGCTGAAAAGTCACGGCGGCGCGCGATTATCAATAGCGATGAAGAATCTGATGGGCATTGTCTGGGATCGCGGCGAGTGGCATTCCAATGACTTGCATCAGTGCATTGCTGATTTCACGACTTACCGCAAGCCTGACCTGAACGTAGTGGACGCCTGGAATGTGATGATGCGCCACGGGCCGCGCGGCGTATCGACGGCGGATGTCGCCAACCTGCAATCGCAACTGCTATCGACGGACCTGGTCACGGTAGATGCGGCGGCGACCCGGTTGTTTGGATTAGACCCGGATACGATCGGCTATGTGCGCATTGCCAGCGAGATGGGCGCAGGACGCAAGGATTTGGAGAATCTGGCGATCCAGCGCATTGTGCTTTGAATGATCGAACTCATTACCATCAATAAGGTTTTTCATCAGGACCAGCCCAATGAGTGCCGGGCATTGCACGAGATCAGTCTGACTTTGAAGCGCGGCGGGATTACCGTATTCAAGGGACCGAGCGGCTCCGGTAAGACGACCTTGCTGACCCTGATTGGGGGGTTGGCGCGACCGACGAGTGGACGCATCAGACTTGATGGACGGTTGCTTTCCAATCTGCCGGAGCGCTTTTTAACCGAGATCCGGCGACATACTTTCGGCTTCGTATTTCAGCAATTCAACTTGATCCGGGGTTTGAGCGTCCTGGAGAATGTGATGTTGCCGGCCTATCCACTGGGCCGGCCTCATCGAGAACTGGTCAACGCAGCGAAGGGGTTACTGGATCGCTTCGGACTAGGCGCCAAGGCCACCAGTCGGGTTGAATGGCTATCCGGCGGCGAGGCGCAACGCACCGCTTTGGCGCGCGCTTTGATCAACGATCCGGCAGTGATAATCGCCGACGAACCGACGGCGAATCTCGACAGCGCCTTGTCGCGGGAAGTATTAGCGTTGTTGAATGAATTGGCGGGACAAGATCGCATGGTGCTGATCAGCAGTCACGATCCCCTGGTGTTCGAGGCGAGTTGCGTGAATCGGGTCATCGAATTGCATGATGGGCGGTTAATGGCTGATTCGATCATTAACGGTTCGGACCATTTTCAGGCGACGACCGGCTGACAATCGCCGGATTGTTTGGCGCTGGTTCAATATGTGACAATGAGGCCGAACCCGTATCTGCTGGCAAGGTTGCCGCCGGCGAAAGCGTATTCACCACTAAAGAATAAGGTTTCCCGTCATGCAAGCCTATTTTTGTTCCCAATGCGGTAATCCATTGAAGACAGCGGAAGTCGCCGGCCACGCTCGGCAATGCTGTAGCGCGCCCAACTGCTCTTATGTGTACTGGGATAATCCGGTTCCCGTAGTCGCCGCCATTGTTGAGGTGGATGGCGCGGTGATTTTGGCCCGAAACCACGGCTGGCCAGAAAAGATGTTTGGTCTGATTACCGGCTTTCTGGAAAAAGGCGAAACACCCGATGCAGCGGTGCTACGTGAAGTGCGGGAAGAATTGGGCCTGAATGCTGAAACCGCTCGCTTTATCGGTTATTACCCGTTCTTCGAGATGAATCAGTTATTGCTGGCCTTCCATGTTCCGGTCAGTGGGGAGATTGTTCTTGGTGAGGAACTGGCCAGCATCAAACGCGTACCGGTCGAGAAGTTGAAACCGTGGACGATTGGCACAGGTCCCGCCGTCCGCGATTGGCTGGCGAACCGCAACAACTCAGAGTTTACTGAAGCCAGGATAGAGTCGGCAGCGGACTGAAATCGAGAAACAGTGCGGTTAATTGTGTTGCAACGTCCAAAGTTGCAAGCGCCGTTTTCAGGGTGAAATCACTGTAGGCTATGAAGCATTTTTAGTTGGCGCGTTTGCGCTATTTGTTTTGATCGAAAACGGATAATAATTGTTTTTTTCTGTCGCGAAGGGTTTCTACAAACGCTATATCTGCTCGCTGGCTGAGTAGTCCAACAGGCGAATATCCCGAGGCAGTCGCTCGGATCATCAGGATACTCAGCAGGATGATGCTGATGGTTGTGTTTTGCCAACCCACCAGCGGCCACTGACCCGACCAGGACAATTCATAGGCTGTTGTGAACGGCGCGAAGTAGTAAATACCCCAAATATCTTCTGCAGTTGTTCCTCGTGCGCCAATTACATCGCAGAGCAGATGTAAATGAACGCTAATGAACGCCCAAATCGCCACCCAAAACCGCCGTATGCCAAACATACCCGCTGCCGCTGCAATCAGGATCGCCCCCGGCAGACCGTGGCCATACATGCGGTGGAAACTTTGGTAGTAATCTGTCTCGGGCAATCCAAGGACACGGGTGGCAAAGTCAACTACGATTCCCAAACCGTCTAAATCCGGGATAATACCGGCAATGACAACAAGAGCTTTGTCGCGTTGACTAGCTTGAAACCGCTCAAAACCGACCCAACTGGCCAGAAAATGGGTGATTGGACTCATCACAAATGACCTGTTGATAATCCAGTCAGTGGCAACCTGATATTGCAAATCCTCTCAGACCCTCTCCACCTTGGGAGAGGGTTGTGCTGGAATACCTAAAACCCGTACAGCGCCTTATATTCGGCGTCGCGGCTGGCGATGAGTTGCGCCAGATTCAGCACGACCTTGCATTGTTTCCAAGTGGCGTCATCCTGCATCTTGCCATCGATCATCACCGCGCCGCTGCCGTCCGGCATGGCTTCGACGACCCGCTTGGCCCAGGCTACTTCATCCGCTTTCGGGCTGAACACCCGCTTGGCAATGGCGATCTGGTTGGGATGCAGCGACCAGGCGCCGACGCAGCCCATGAGATAAGCATTGCGGAACTGGTCTTCACAGGCCGTCAGGTCGGCGATGTCACCGAACGGGCCGTAGAACGGCAGCGCGCCGACGCTGGCGCAAGCATCGACCATCTTGGCCATGGTGTAATGCCACAAATCCTGTTGCGCGGTAGGCCGAGGGGCATCGGGATTGCTCGGATCAGGGTCGGTGCGCACCACATAATCGGGGTGTCCGCCGCCCACCCGCGTGGTCTTCATCCGCCGCGAAGCCGCCAGATCGGCAGGGCCGAGGCTCATGCCCTGCATCCGGGGGCTGGCGTTGGCGATTTCATCCACATTCGCCACGCCGAGCGCAGTTTCCAGAATGGCGTGAATCATCAACGGTTTCTTCACCCCGTACTTGGCTTCCAGTTGCGCCAGCAGTTGATCGGCGAAATGAATATCCCACGCGCCCTGAATCTTGGGCAGCATGATCACATCCAGCTTGTCGCCGATCTCGCCCACCAGCCGGATCAAATCGTCCAGGAACCAGGGGCTGTCCAGGCTGTTGACCCGAGTCCAGAACTGGGTATTGCCGAAATCGACATTCTTGCCGATCTGCACTAACCCTTCGCGAGCAGCTTCCTTGCGATCAATCGGCACAGCGTCTTCGAGATTGCCCAGCATGATGTCCACGGTCTTAGCGATATCCGGCACCTTGACCGCCATCTTGGGATTGCTGGGATCGAAGAAATGAATCATCCGCGAAGGCAATACCGGAATCTCGCGGAGCGGCTCGGGAGCGCCAACGACTTTGGGCTTAAAGAAATCGCGGGGACTGCGCAGCATGGGACTTTCTCCTGTGGTTAGTAACGACCTTCGTATTTATGGATCAGTTGTTGGGCGGCCACGGTCGGTGGGATGTGGCCATTGATCACGGCTTCCTCGATTTCGGCGCGAATGCTGTCCACGCCGGCATGATTAAAGAAGCTGGCGCGTAGGTGCTCCTCCACCATGGAATAAACCCAGTCCAGCGTTTGCCGTTGCCGGCGTTTCTCAAAGACGCCGCTGCCGGTGGTTTGTTCGCGGAACTGCTGGATCACTGACCAGATGGCGTCGATGCCTTCGCCAGACCTGGAGGAACAACTATACGCTTTCGTGCGCCAGCCTTCGGTGGCCGGAGCCAGAAAATGCAAGGCCCGATTGTACTCCGCGCGGGCCATGTTAGCGCGGATCTTGTTGTCGCCATCCGCCTTGTTGACCAGCAGGGCGTCGGCCAGCTCCATGATGCCTTTTTTAATGCCCTGTAATTCATCGCCAGCCCCGGACAGCATCAGCAACAGGAAGAAATCCACCATGGAGCGCACGGTGGTTTCGCTTTGGCCCACGCCGACTGTTTCCACCAGAATGACGTTATAGCCTGCCGCCTCGCAAATGAGCATGGTTTCACGACTCTTGCGGGTGACGCCGCCCAGAGTGCCGCTGGAGGGCGAAGGGCGGATGAAAGCGCGCAGGTCACGGGACAACAGCTCCATCCGGGTTTTGTCGCCGAGAATGCTGCCGCGCGTCACGGTGCTGCTGGGGTCGACCGCCAGCACGGCGACCTTATGGCCCTGTTCGCACAGGTGCAGGCCCAGGGCTTCGATAAAGGTGCTTTTGCCCACGCCGGGAACGCCGGTGATGCCGACCCGCACCGAGTGGCCGGTGTTGGGCAGGAGTCGCCGCAGGACTTCCTGGCCCATGTCAAAATGCGCCGAGGCGTTGCTTTCAACCAGGGTAATAGCCTGCGCCACGATATTGCGGTCACTGGCCAGCACGCCGGCGACATACTCGTCGACCGTCAGCCGTCGCCGCCGTGGAGTTACGGGGCGTGGGACAGCAACGCTGGCCTGGCCGACGATGCCATCGTGACCGCCATCGACGCCAGCCATCACGGAGGTGGCGAATTCGGAACCGGCATTTTGGGGAACCCAGTCGGGTCTTTGTCTTGAGTCGTTCATGGGTTGGATCGTCACGCACTGGGGTGGATTGATGGGAGAGAGGCGCTCATTTTCAACAGGACGCCGGGAATTTAGTCAGTATGTTCGATGTAGATTTTTGTAGGGTCAATAAAAATCCTAAACAAATTATGGAGTCCGCACTATTTTCCAAAACTCAAAAAGGATTTTTACAGTACTTCACTATTAATCCTGATTCAAACTCCGCAATTGCCCGGCGGTCAGCGCCCATTGCAGGTAACCCTCGCCGGCGGCGGGGCGGCCATCAAACTCGATTAAGGCCACGCCGCCCTTGCGGAAGGCCACCAGCGGGCGTGTCACATCCGCCAGTAATAACCCGGTCAGCAAACTCAGTTGCGGTTCATGGCCCACCGCCACCACAACGCCAGCGGTCGAGTATTGCGCCAGCCAGTCCAGCACCGCTTCCGGCGGATAGCGATAGTCCAGTTCAGGCCGCTCAATGATTGGCAGATCGCCATAAGCGCGGGCAATAATGTCCGCCGTCTCGCGGGCGCGCACTAGCGGGCTGCAAATCAACAAATCAATCTGCTCCAACTGCGAGCGCAGCCGGTTGGCGCCCTTGCGCATTTTCTTACGCCCGGCATCGGTCAACGGCCGCTGGGCATCAGTACCCCCCGCAGCCATGAAAGTTTCCGCATCCTCGGCGATCGCGTGGCGAACCAGTAACAGTTTCATTAGGGACTCCTCAAGATCACAATAACCGCCAGTGTATCATCGACAGGCGCTTTCATGATGCGCTGATGCCAATACGGGTTCTGCCCGCAGTTCTGACGGAAAATCGCAGGTAAACACGCTACCTGCGCCCAGTTCGCTGACGATCTGCAACTGGCCGCCATGATGGTTGAGTATATGCTTGACGATGGACAAGCCCAGTCCGGTTCCGCCGCTGCCGCGCGAACGGTCGCGATTCACTCGGTAGAAGCGCTCGGTCAGACGCGGCAAATGCTGAGGAGCGATCCCCTCGCCATTATCTTTAACAGCCAAATGAACGCCACTTGCGTCAGCCCACCAGCGCAGTTCAATTTGTCCTTCCGCGGGTGTGTAGCGCACGGCGTTGAACACCAGATTGGAAAAAGCGCTGCGAAGCTCTTTCTCACAACCGCAAATCCACAGTTCAGGATCGGCAATGACCTCGATCCGATGCCCCAGGTCGCCACTGAGCGCCAAGGCGTCATCAGCAATGTCCATCAAGAGCTTTGGAATCGCAATGGGGCGACGCGGTGATCGTTCCCTTTGCGACTCCAACCGCGCCAGCAGCAACAAATCTTCAATGATATGCAACATTCGGCTGGATTGCTGCTGCATACCCCGCAAGGGTTGCCGCCAATGATCCAGCGCCACATCCTCGCTATCGAGAAGCGTCTCCAGATAACCGGTGATGACCGTTAAGGGTGTGCGCAGTTCATGGGAAACATTGGCGACAAAATCGCGCTGCATCTGCTCCAAACGCCGCATTCGGGAAATATCGGTGGCCAGCAACAACCGCTGTTTCTTGCCATAAGGCACGATGCGCGCGCCCAGCAGCAGGCCATCATCCACAGGAGAAGGGAATTCCACGCGGTCACTGTCATGGGGGGCGCGTGGATTCAGAAACGCTACAAAGGCTGGATGTCGCAACAAATGGGTAATCGGCAGACCCACATCCTGGCCTGGAGACAACCCAAGCAGGGTTTGGGAAGCGCTGTTGCACCACACCACCCGATCATCTTCGGCCAGTACGACCGCCGCATCGGGTAAAGCTGCGGTCGCTTGCTGAAATTGCTGCAACAGGCGGCTGAGTTTGCGCTTACGCTTGCGGCTTTGCCGGCGCAGTCGGGCGGTATGCGCAGCGACCTCTTGCCAGACCGGGCTGGCCCACGGCGGACTGGCGGCTGGGTCGCCGTGGAGCCAGCGATCCAGTCGATACAATTGCCAAAGCTGCCAGACCAAGCCACTCAGCGCCGCCAGCAACAGACACAGCGTCAATTGACCCGTTATCCAGCCCAGCAATCCAGCGCCAGCAAAGATCAGCGCCAGCCGCTGGCACAAGTTCCACCAGGATTTGGACAAGACGCTAAACCCGAGTGGAAAACCGGTAACCCGCGCCGCGCACGGTTTGGATCAGGGCATCATAACCCTGTGGCTCCAGCACCTTGCGCAACCGGCGAATATGCACATCTACTGTGCGTTCCTCGACATAAACATTGCTGCCCCAGACCCGGTCCAGCAACTGGCCGCGACTGTAGACCCGTTCCGGGTGCGACATGAAAAACTCCAGCAACCGGTATTCGGTCGGTCCCATCTCCAGTAATGATTCGCCAGCGCTGACCCGATGGCTGGCCAGATCTAGCGAAAGACCATTCGCGCGCAGAATTTCATCTTCGGCAGCCGGACCGCCCCGGCGCAACACCGCCCGGATGCGTGCCACTACCTCGCGCGGCGAAAACGGCTTGGTCACATAATCATCCGCGCCGCTTTCCAGACCCTGCACCTTGTCTTCTTCCTCGGCGCGGGCCGTCAACATGATGATGGGTAGTTCCCGGGTTAAATCATCCTTTTTCAACCGGCGCGCGTAGTCAATTCCGCTAATGCCAGGCAACATCCAGTCCAGCAGGACCAAATCTGGCAGTTGCTCGGCGATGCTGGCCTGCGCCTGCCGGGCGTCAGCGGCCTCTTCCACCTCATAACCGGCGTTAGTCAACGCAAACACGACCATTTCCCGGATCGGCTGCTCATCTTCCACGATTAAAATGCGTTTTGTGTTCATGCGCCCTCTTGAATTCGCTCGAACCGTCCCAAATGTATCCCAAAGTCGTTGCTATGGATTTCTGTATTTAAGGCAATTTGATGACAGGGAAGTGACAAGACGCTAAGCGGACTGATTTTCATAGCTAATCGCTATGAGGTCATTTGAATGATTCAATTTCCATAATGCATTGGCCTCGCTTAAGCTTTGCGCCACACTAACCCACGGCATTTCGCCACCCACTGTTGAGGAGATATTCCATGAGCGTTCTGGTTGCCCAACAAGCCCCTGATTTCACCGCCGCCGCCGTTATGCCCGATGGCTCGATCAAGGAGAACTTCAAGCTCTCTGATCTGCGCGGCAAATACGTCGTGTTGTTCTTCTATCCCCTGGATTTCACCTTTGTCTGCCCGTCGGAAATCATCGCCCATGATCATCGCATCGCCAAGTTCAAGGAACTGGGCGTGGAAGTGGTCGGCGTCTCCATCGACTCGCAGTACTCGCATTATGCCTGGCGCAATACGCCGGTTAACCAGGGCGGCATTGGCCCGGTGCAGTTCCCGCTGGTCGCCGACGTCAAGCATGAAATTACTCAGGCTTATGGCATCGAGCATCCCGCCGGAGTTGCCATGCGCGGCTCGTTCCTGATCGACAAAGCAGGCGTGGTGCAGGCGCAGATCGTCAACAACCTGCCGCTGGGCCGCGAAGTGGACGAAATGGTGCGCCTGGTCGAAGCTCTGCAATTCAATGAGCAGTACGGCGAAGTCTGCCCAGCCGGGTGGAAGAAGGGAGACAAGGGAATGAAGCCGACGGCTGAAGGCGTGGCCGCTTATCTGGCCGAGAATTCTGCGGCGCTGTAAGAACTGTATAGAAATGCTCCTCTCCCCGTGGGAGAGGGGTTAGGAGTGAGGTAGTACCCGCACGCCAGCGCCCAGCCTTGGACGCTTGCGTTCCGGCATTGCCCGTTACCAATGAAAAATCAGGAGACGCCCCGATGAGCACCTCAAAGCACTGTCGCGTATTAATTCTGGGTTCCGGTCCCGCTGGCTACACTGCCGCCGTTTACGCCGCCCGCGCTAATCTTAACCCGGTCCTGGTCACCGGTTTGCAGATGGGTGGGCAACTGACGACGACGACCGAGGTCGATAACTGGCCAGGCGATGTGGAAGGACTGATGGGTCCCGACCTCATGGAGCGGATGAAACGGCACGCCGAGCGTTTTAATACCGAGATTATCTTCGATCACATCCATACGGCGCATCTACAAGAGCGGCCTTTTCGACTGATCGGCGATTCCGGGGAATACACCTGTGATGCGCTGATCATCGCCACTGGCGCCAGCGCCCAGTATCTGGGGCTGCCTTCCGAACAGGCGTTCATGGGCAAAGGCGTGTCCGGTTGCGCCACTTGCGACGGTTTCTTCTATCGTAATCAGAAAGTCGCGGTAGTAGGCGGCGGCAATACCGCCGTTGAGGAAGCGCTGTACCTGGCTAACATCGCCAGCGAAGTGACTTTGATCCACCGTCGCCAGCAGTTCCGCGCCGAGAAGATCATGGTCGACAAGCTAATGGAGAAAGTGAACAGCGGCAAGGTACATCTGGAGCTGGACTCTACCCTGGATGAAGTGTTGGGTGACGACAGCGGTGTAACCAGCATTCGGGTACGCAATGTCCAAACCGATGCTAAGAAAGATATTCCGCTCACGGGATTGTTCATCGCGATCGGCCATAAGCCGAATACCGATTTATTCGCTGGCCAACTGGAAATGCGCAATGGCTATATTCTGATCAAAACCGGCAGCGAAGGCGGCGCAACTTCGACCAGTATTCCAGGCGTCTTTGCCGCTGGCGACGTAGCTGACCATGTC
>JAGRHQ010000359.1 GCA_020444905.1 Candidatus Competibacteraceae bacterium | reverse complement strand
AAAGCCATTCAATACGCTATCGAGCATGGGCGTGATAGCGTGACCCTGGTGCATAAGGGCAACATCATGAAATTTACGGAAGGCGCCTTCCGTAACTGGGGCTACGAACTGGCGCGCGACGAGTTCCCGGATCAGACCATCACCGAGAACGAATTGTACAGCGTCTATGGCGGCAAACAACCGCCGGGCAAGGTGGTGATCAAGGACCGCATCGCCGACATCATTTTCCAGCTCCTGCAACTGCGCCCGGAAGAATTCTCGGTGCTGGCCACCATGAATCTGAATGGCGATTATCTGTCCGATGCGGTCGCCGCGGAAGTGGGCGGCATCGGCATCGCCCCAGGCGCGAACATGGCGGATCATGTCGCCGTATTCGAAGCCACGCACGGCACTGCGCCCAAGTACGCCAATCTGGATAAGGTCAATCCCGGCTCGCTCATGCTGTCCGGGGTGATGATGTTGCAATACATGGGCTGGAAAGAAGCGGCTGATCTGATCGAAACCGCGCTCACTCAGGTCATTGCCGACAAGACCGTGACCTACGACTTTGCCCGGCAGATGGATGGCGCGACCGAAGTGCCCACCAGCCAGTTCGGCGACCTGATCATCGCTAAAATGAAGGCGCACGGCGCCGCGCTGCGCGCTGAAGCTGAACGGCGCCGGCAGGCGCTCGAAGCTGAACGGCGCGCTCTGGAAGCGCAGCGCGTGGCCGATCCGCTGCAGGCCATGCTGGCTTCCGGACGCATGCCCACTACCGTAGGCGGCATCATGTCGCCGGTGGTCACCGTCAGAAATGACGATATGGTCAATGTCGCCATGCATGTCATGATCGAGAAGAGCGTAAATGCGGTGATGGCCGAACCCGACGCCAGCGGTCACTGGGGGATCATGACGGACCGCGACGTGCTGAAAAAGATCATCAGCGTCAACCGCTCGCCGGCGCGCGTGCCGGTCGGTGAAATCGCCACTCGGCCACTGGTCACAGTTAAGCGCGAAATGTCGCTGGCTGAAGCTTCGCAGCGCATGGCTGAAGCCAATGTCCGCCGCGTGGTAGTCGAAATGGACGGTAAACCGGTGGGCATGGTCACCGATAACGACCTGTTCCGTGCGGTGGAAGTGTTCGGCTGGGGCGAGGTCTGATCTCGAACCGCCAGGATCAATGCCGAAATCCGTAGGGTGCGCAATGCGCACCCTAAATCTATCCTCTGCTTTCGGCGATTCAGATAATATCTTTATAATTATGGCCTTTCTGACTCAAAACTCCCCTTGCGGGCGATCCTGACAGATAATTGTCTGCAAGCGGATTATCGCAATTAATCGGTGAGTTTCTTCCACAACATCTAAAATTCAATATGTAGCTTGCGCTAATCTCACGATAGAGTGGGTGGAACATGGGGCAACAGTCTGGGCGATTCTGCCGCTATGGATGAAATTATTGTAGAATTTTTAACCGAAAGCTTGGAAGGCCTGGATCAGCTTGATAATAAATTTGTCATGCTCGAGCAGAATCCCGATGACCGGGACACGCTCGCCAGCATCTTCCGCACGGTTCACACGATTAAGGGAACCTGTGGCTTTCTGGGTTTCAGCCATCTCGAAAAACTGGCCCACGCCGGGGAAAACCTCTTATCGTTGTTGCGCGACGGCAAACTGAACTTTACCCAGGAGATCGCCAGCGCGCTGTTGACCATGCTGGACGCCGTGCGCACCATGCTGGGCGAAATCGAACGCACCGAATCGGATGGCGAGGAAAGTTATGCCAACCTGATTGAAACTCTGAATCGCCTTAAGGAGGGTGGTCCCGCAACGCCCGCGTCCCGGCCTGAACCTGCCCCACACCCATCGCCTCCCCCCCCGCCAGAACCGGTGAATGCTCCACCCGCGGTTAATGAATCTTCTGCCGCTAAAAATGCTGACGCCAGTGACGCAGGCAGTGAA
>JAGRHQ010000358.1 GCA_020444905.1 Candidatus Competibacteraceae bacterium | reverse complement strand
GTGTTGCAGGGTTGCGTCACCAGGCTCTCGGCGCCGCCGAGGCTGGGGGCCAGGGCGAAGAGTTGGAGCCGGTCCGCCACGCGGGTAGCGTCTTCTCCACTGCCCGCCACCTCAATGCTCAGCATCCCGCCGAAGCCGTACATCTGCTCCTTGGCCAAGCGGTGTCCCGGAAAACTCGCCAGGCCGGGGTAGAACACCCGGCTGACCTGCGGGTGGCCCGCCATCGCTTCGGCAATGCGCTGAGCGGACTCGTTTTGCTGGCGCACGCGGACCACCAGGGTGCGCAGGCTGCGAGCGAGCAGGGAGGCGGTGGCCGGGGCGATCATTGAACCCAGGTTCTTGCGCCAGTTCCAGACCGGCATCAACAATTCCTTCGACCCCAGCAGCGCACCCGCCGTGAGGTCGCTGTGGCCCCCCAGATATTTGGTGGCGCTATGCACCACGAAATCCGCGCCGAGTTCCAGCGGACGCTGATTCACCGGCGAAGCGAAGGTGTTGTCGACCGCAACCCATGCGCCGTAAGCATGCGCCTTCGCCGAAATAGCGCGAATATCGAGCAGTTCGAGCGTTGGGTTGGTGGGCGTTTCGAAAAAGACCAGCTTCGCCCCCGCCGCCAGCAAAGCGTCGAGTTGATCCAGTTCGCTACCCAGGATTAAATCGGTTTTGATGCCCAGCAGCGGCAACTGGCTCGCCAGCAGTTCCAGAGTTCCGCCATAGGCATCACCGATACAGATCATGCCTTCCCGGCCATGCGTCAGGAACAAGGCGGTTTCAGCGGCCATGCCGGAGCAGAACGACCACGCCATTTCAGCGCCTTCGAGACCGGCGAGCGTTTCTTCGAGGGCAAAGATCGAGGGATTCAGACCGTAGCGCGTATAGAGACTGCCCGGTTTGCGGCCATCGGTGACATCGAGCAGATCGGCGGTCGAGGTGAAGGCGAAGGTGGTCGTGTCATACACCGGAAGATGCGGACTGCCATGCGCATCCTTGAAACGGTGGCCATGAATGCTGCGCGTGGATAAGCCCTGTGTGCTGTTTTGGGTCATTTCGCATTTCCTGAACGAGTGATTACAACGGTTTCAAACAGGCATGACGATCAGTCACGCTGCCCATTCGTGAAGAGTGGCTGGATCAGAACGAAATGACTTTATCGCTATCCATGACCCATTCCGCCAACGCCGGCATGGTGGATTGTTCGGCGCCGTCAAAATAAGGCTGGTTCTTGTAGATGCCGCACCGCGCCATGCAGGTTCCACACACCTTGACCGTGACGCCACGGGCGATCAGCGCCTTGAGCATCTGGGTCAGGTCCTGGTCGTAGCCGTCGGGCGGAATACAGGCCTCACGCGCCATATCGACGGCTTCGCTCATCAGGAACACGCGGACTTCGCTTCCGGCATCGGCCAGCGTGTCGGCCAGGCGCAACCCATTCCATGTCAAGTCGGTGCCGTCGTAGGGGGCATGATTAAAAATCAGCAGAATTTTCATGAACGATCTCCAAAGGAAAGTGAATCAGCGCCGGGCCAGCAGGCCGAAATGAAAGGGACAGCTATTGTGCAAATCGACGGCTTCAATCGCGTGGAATCCGGCCTCAGCCATCCATGCCCGGCATTGTTCGGGCGTTGGGCGAATGTCCAGCGCGGGGCCGCGTGGGGTCAAAATGTCACTGCGCCAGTGGATGACTGATAACACCCCACCGTCCTGCAAGGTTCGGTAAGCTTCGCGCAACAAGGCCACGGGCTGTTCCAGATGCAGCAGATTGAAAATCATGGCATGCGCCTGCGAGCAATCCTCGACGCCGGTGCCGTGTCCGACAAAATCGCGCACCTCGGCCCGGATATTAGGCAGATTGAAGGTTGTGGCCTTCTGGCGCACGCATTCGATCATGGCCGGCTCAATATCCAGCGCGGTCACGAGTCCGGTGATTCGTCGGGCTGCCGGCAG
>JAGRHQ010000357.1 GCA_020444905.1 Candidatus Competibacteraceae bacterium | reverse complement strand
CTGCGGCTGATGGTGAGTTGTGGGGCGGCGGCTGGACTGGCGGCTGCTTATCACACGCCGCTGGCGGGAGCGGTTTTCGTCGCCGAAATCTTGCTAGGATCACTGGCGTTAGCGCAGCTCGGGCCGGTCGTTGTGGCGGCGGTCGTCTCGCACGGTATTACCATCGCGCTCGTCGGCCCCGGTGTCCGGTTCCCTATGGCGACTGTTCCCCCATTTGCAGCGTCGCAAGCGATGATCATGTTGGCGTTCGCACCGATCAGCGGCATGGCGGGCGCGGCCTTGCTATATTGGCTGGAGCTGGCGCGCCGTCTGTTTGTGAAGCTGGCCTTGCCCTTACCCTTGCCGTTGATACTGGGCGGTCTGATCGTCGGCGCACTGTCGCTGTGGCGACCAGAAGTTTGGGGCAATGGCGATAGCGGCATCCGTCAACAGATTGACGGACTCTGGTCTTGGCAAATCGTCACGCTCGTGCTGGCGCTTAAACTGCTGGCGGTGGCGGCGACCACGGGATCGGGAGCGCCGGGCGGCGTCTTCACGCCGACGTTGTTCGTCGGCGCGGCATTCGGCGCATTGCTCTCGGCTGCGCTGGCTGCGCTTGGCTACACGGGTGCGGCTGAACCGGTTTACGCGGTATTGGGCATGGCCACGGTGCTGGCCGGCACCACGCATGCGCCGGTGATGGCCGCGTTGATGGTCGCCGAAATGACAGGCCAATACAGCTTACTCACTGTATTCCTACCGGCCTGCGTAGTAGCAACCCTGGTTTCTCAGCGCCTGCACCCACAGTCGATTTACGGCCTGAGCGCGCCGACCGAGGAACCCAAATGATGACCGGCGTCACAAGCGGGCATGACCATCGGCACTGGCTCACTACCTGACCGAACATACAATACGCTTATCCGAAGTCTCGACTGGAGTTCCGTCATGCACGGCGATCCGCTGATCCTATCGCGCCTGCAATTCGTTTTTGTCATCGCGTTTCATATTATTTTTCCCGCTGTCACTATCGGACTGGCAAGCTATATCGCGGTTCTCGAAGGGTTGTATTTAGCGCGAGGCGACGCCCGCTACCTGCGGGCATCCCAATTTTGGCTGCGTATCTTTGCAGTCGCCTTCGGCATGGGGGTGGTTTCGGGGATCGTGATGCCCTTCCAGTTCGGCACCAACTGGGCGCGTTTTGCCGATCATGTAGCCAATGTCGTTGGCCCGCTCCTCGCCTATGAAGGGCTGACTGCGTTTCTCCTGGAAGCCACATTCCTAGGCGTGCTGCTGTTCGGCCGGAACCGGGTGCCGCAATGGGCGCATTTCGGCGCAGCGGTTCTGGTGGCGGCAGGCACCTTGTTTTCGTCGTTCTGGATTTTGGCCTTTAATAGCTGGATGCAAACGCCCGCCGGTTTTGTGATGGAAGGCAGCCGTTTTCTACCCGCAGACTTCAGCGCCATCATTTTCAGCCCTTCGTTTCCCTACCGGTTGGCGCATACAGTAAGCGCGTTCTACAACACTACAGGTTTTGTCGTGTTGGGTGTGTCGGCGTATTACTTGGCGCGCGGACGCCATCGAGAAACGGCCCTGTTGATGGCGCGCATGACGGTATTTTTCCTGGCGGTGATGATGCCGTTGCAAATCGTTCTTGGCGATGCGCATGGACTGAACACGCTGCAACATCAACCGGCGAAGATCGCGGCCATGGAGGGCTTGTGGGAAACGCGCGCGCCCGTGCCATCGGTCTTGTTCGCGATTCCCGATCAAGACGCGCAAAAGAATCTTTTTGAACTCTCGGTGCCGCATCTAGCCAGCTTGTACCTGACCCACTCCTGGGATGGCCAGGTGACGGGTCTTAAGGCATTTGCGCGGGAAAACCAACCGCCGGTATTGCCGGTCTTCTTCGCCTTTCGGGTGATGGTGGGCATCGGCGTGCTGATGCTGCTGGTCGCCTGGTGGGGAGCATGGCTGGCCT
>JAGRHQ010000356.1 GCA_020444905.1 Candidatus Competibacteraceae bacterium | reverse complement strand
CATGTCACGGTAGAACTTGGTCTGGTCGCTGTCCATCAGTCCGTCATCGCCCGGACTGGCGTCGCGCATGCTCTTGAGCATCATCTGGATGAACACCGCTTCAAACTGTTTAGCGGCTTCACGGAGCGCTTCGGGCGACTTCTGCTGCGCCTTGCGCCGCAGATCGGATAAGCCCTGCAAGTCCGTGTAAACAAAAGCCGAGTCGGTGGCGTTGACCATGATGATGCCTCCTTCTTCGCCCTATCAGCGCATTCGAGCCTGAATCTCGCTGAAGCGGCGAATCCAAGGTTTAATCGAACCGGAGCGGGCGGCGATTTCCGTGGCCATCTTCTGCGCGGCGGCAAAATCCGGGTAGTCGCCAACGACCAGCGAATACCAGGGTCCGGACCGGCTCGGCGAAGTGAAGTAAGCTTTCGGTCCATCGGTGGTAACGGAATCGGATCCCGCAATTTCCCGGAGTTTGTCCAGATCCTTGCCGCTATAGAGCTGTACGGTGTAATGGTCAGGATCGCGCCCTTCCAGCCAGTTCGGTTCCAGCAGGTTACCGGCCGGCGTCATCGATTCCGGTTCAATCGGCGGTGGAATTCTGGAGGTCAGAGTTGCTGCTTCCAGCGATGCGGTCGGGGGTGCACCGTGAAGGGCTTCGGTGTGGGTTTCCGCAGACGGTTCTGGATCCAGCTCAATCGGCGGCGGAATATTGGATCTTGGCATGGAGGGCATTGGCGGCGCATCAACCACTGGCGGGGAATGGCTCTCGACCGCCGGACTGGTCTCCATCGCGTGGGCTTCCGGGGAATGCGCCGGCTCCGTCTGGTGAGTCACACTGGCCAAATGCGGGGGATCGGTGACCGGAACCTCGGGTTTCGCGGAATGCGCGACGGGTGGGGCATGATCGGCGCTGGCCGTTTTAGCGGCGGGTTCATCCGGTTGGCTCAGGTTGATCATCATGTTGATCGAACCGGCCTGCAAGCCGATGGCAACGACCAGGATGCCGCTTAATAGCGCGAGAGGTTTCCACGAGAGACTGTCCATGATGCGTACTCAAATAACAATCAGTTCGGCTTTGAGAGCGCCTGCCGCCTTCAGCGCCTCCAGGATGGCGATCAGATCGGTGGGGGATGCGCCCACTTGGTTGACGGCCTTTACGATGTCGTCCAGCGCGACGCCGGGGTTGAACAGGAACATCGGTTTCTTTTCCTGGTTGACAGCGATATTGGCATTGGGAACCACAGCAGTTCGTCCACCGGAAAAGGGGCCTGGCTGACTGACAATGGGGTCGGAGGTAATGGTGACCGTCATGTTGCCATGGGAAATCGCAGCGGGGCCGACCTGAACATTCTGGCCAATGACTACAGTACCGGTGCGTGAGTTGACAATCACTTTGGCTGCGCCTTGGGCGGGGACCACTTCAATGTTTTCCAGGATGGCAATCAAGCTGACTCGTTGATTGGGATCGGCGGGGCCAAGCACCTCGACGGAGGAGGCGTCAATCGCTTTAGCCGCCTGGCCGCCCAACGCCTGGTTGATCGCGGCAACCATACGTTGGGCGGTGGTGAAATCAGCTTGACGAAGATTCAATACGATAGGATCGTCGTCGCGCCCGCCAAATTTGCCAGGGACTTGACGCTCAACGCTGGCCCCGTTGGGAATGCGTCCGACGCTGGGGACGCCCACGGTTACGCTGGAACCGGCGGCAGCCGCACTGATGCCGCCAACGGATACATTACCCTGAGCCATTGCGTAGACCGCACCATCTGCGCCTTTCAAGGGAGTCATTAACAGACTGCCGCCTTTCAGACTCTTGGCGTTGCCAATGGAAGAGACGGTGACATCGATGGTTTGCCCCGGTTTGGCGAATGGCGGCAAATCGGCCTGAACGGAGACGGCGGCGACGTTTTTCAGTTGCAAATTGACTTCTGGCGGAATAATGACGCCAAGGTTGGCCAACATGCTTTTCAGACTT
>JAGRHQ010000355.1 GCA_020444905.1 Candidatus Competibacteraceae bacterium | reverse complement strand
TGCTGGTGATCCGCATTCTGCGCATTCTGCGCATTTTCCGAGTGCTGAAGCTGGTTACCTACCTGGGAGAAGCGCGCTTATTAACCCGCGCCCTGATCGCCAGCCGACGCAAGATCGGCGTTTTTCTGTTCGCGGTAATGACTCTGGTAGTGATTCTGGGGTCATTGATGTATGTGATCGAAGGCGAGGAAAGCGGCTTTACCAGTATTCCGCGCAGCATTTACTGGGCGATCGTGACCCTGACCACGGTCGGATATGGCGATATCGCCCCACGCACCGGCGCCGGCCAATTTCTAGCGGCTTTCGTCATGATTCTCGGCTACGCCATCATCGCCGTGCCGACCGGCATCGTCACGGTGGAGATGGGCAATGTCTTTCGGCAATCCGTCAGCACCCGCGCCTGTCCAGTTTGCGCCGCTGATGGGCATGACGATAATGCCGTTTATTGCAAATTCTGTGGGGGTCAGTTGTAGGCGCAAGGCTCACACGTAATAAAACACCAGGCACACGCCTAGCAACACCACTGCCCACAGCACCATGCTGCCGGTGGGCCAGGTAGCAGCCAGCTTGCCATGCGGTCCATGGTGACGCAGTAACGCATCCATGAAACCGCCAACGCCACATTCAACTGCGCTGCACAAATTTTCCCAGGCGCGATCCAGCATTGACCAGACTCGGATGCTTACCGCTGGCAACAGCTTGCGATAGAGCCAGTCAAAATCCAGATTGACCGAAGGAATCTCCGGCGGGTACCAACCCAGCTTCATCAGGGTGGTGAACGCCAGCGCTGCGAACAGCAGCAACTGCATTTGCGCCAGGACGTGGCTGGTGGTGTAGGGCGCATAATCGACGCCATACGGCAACAACGGGTAGAGCAGCCATTGCGGAAAAATGCCCAGCGCCAAACAGGCCAGCGCTGTCAAACCCATCGCCGCCAGCATATTCGCCGGGGCCTCGGCGCAACGCTTGCCGCTGTCATGATAGAAAAAGCTGAAAAATGGAATCTTGATGCCGGAATGATCCAGAACGCCTGCTGAAGCGAACAGCAACACCAGGAAAATCAAGGTGTGATGCTCCTCGGCGGCGGCGGTCATAATCAACGACTTCGAGACGAAGCCGCTGAATAAGGGAAAGGCCGAAATCGACAAAGAACCGACGATGCAGAACCCGGCGGTGAGCGGCATAGATTTGTATAATCCACCCAGTTCCGAAGCCTTGATGGTCCCGGTGCGGAACAGCACCGCGCCCATGCTCATGAACAGCAACGCTTTGTAGAGAATATGGCAGAAAGCATGGGCCGCCGTGCCGTTCAAGGCCAGTTCCGTGCCGATGCCGATGCCCACTACCATGAAACCGAGCTGATTGTTGAGACTGTAAGCCAGCACTTTGCGCAAGTCATTCTCGATCACGGCGAAGAAAATCGGGAACGCGGTCATCGTTGCGCCGATATAAATCAGGATTTCAGTACCTGCGTAACCACGCGCCAGGGCATAGACCGCCAGTTTGGTGGTGAAAGCCGACAACACCACGGCGCCAGTGACCGTGGCCTGCGGATAGGCATCCTGTAGCCAGTTATGTAACAACGGAAAGGCGCACTTAATGCCGAAGGCCAGGAAGATCAACAGACCGCCCGGCGCTTCCAGACCCAGATGATCAAAAGCAATGGAGCCGGTGACCCGGAAATGCACGATCAAGCCGGCCAGCAGCAGTACGCCGGAACCCACCTGGATCACCAAATAGCGCAAACCGGCTCGAAAAGCCGCTTCACTGCGTCGCGCCCAGATCAAAAATACTGAACTGATTGCGGTCAATTCCCAATAAATGAACAGTGTTACCAGATCGCCCGCCAGCACTGCGCCGATTGCCGCCCCGGCATAGATCAAAGCAGCAACGTCCTGCACCGTGTCGCGCAGATGCAGCGCATAGATCACCCCCAACCATGAGGCGATCAGGAAAATCAGCGCAAA
>JAGRHQ010000354.1 GCA_020444905.1 Candidatus Competibacteraceae bacterium | reverse complement strand
CCGTTCCTTTGACGCTGGGGCCGATGGCTTCGTGCGTGGCGAAGGCGGCGGGGTTCTGGTGTTGAAACGACTTTCCGACGCGGTGGCGGCAGGCGGTGAACCGTGGGCCGTGATTCCGGGAAGCGCCATCGGTCAAGATGGACACGGCAATGGGTTAAGCGCTCCACACGGTCCCGCACAGGAAGCGGTGCTGCGTCAGGCGCTGGCGGAAGCCGGGATTGAACCGGCGGCGGTCGGCTATGTGGAAGCCCATGCGACTGGCACCCGCTTAGGCGATGCGATTGAAGCGCAGGCGTTAGGCGCAGTCTATGGCGTCCAGCGCGCCCATCCCTTGCGCATCGGCGCGGTTAAACCCAATCTCGGTCACCTGGAGGCAGCCTCGGGGATGGCTGGACTGATCAAAGTCATTCTGGCGATGCAGCGCCGCCGCATTCCGCCGACTTTGCATGTGGAACGGCTGAATCCGGATATCGATCCCATTGAATTGCAATTGGAACTGGTGACAACGCCAACACCTTGGCCGGAAGATACTGCATTCGCCGGCGTCAGCGCCTTTGGCATGAGCGGGGCCAGCGCGCATTTGATTGTTGCCCCCCTCACCCCCAACCCCTCTCCCTCAAAGGGAGAGGGGAGTTCAATACGATCTGTGCGCAAATCGCGTCCTCTGTCGCCGCCCTTTCAGCGCCGCCGCTTTTGGCCGGATGACGACCAAAGCGGCCAACTCCCCCCTTTGTTAAAGGGGGGAGATGATTTACTTCATCAACTGGATTGGCGTCCTACTCCAATAGGTGAGCTGCGCCGCGCCTCTGGACGCTTGCTGTTATTGGGTGATGAAGCATTGGCCCGCCGGCTGGCGCCAGGACTGACCCAGGCCGGATTCACCGCAACGATTGCTACAACAGAACAGCTATCGAACGATCCTGAAGCGCGGCTGCTTTATCTGGTGGGCGGTGGGCCAGAGCCAGACTTGACGACGTTGCGCGAGCGGGAAGCCCAGATGTTGGGTGGTTTGTTGCGCCTGGTTCAAAGCGTGGCGGAGCAGAAAACCCGACAGTTGCGAATCGTCACCGAAGGCGGCTGGGATGATGGACTGACCCCAGCTATGGCACTGGCGCTGGGCCGAACCATTGCGCTAGAGCATCCCGAATTGAATTGCCGGCGGATTGATCTCGATCCACGGCTGGCCGATCCAGCGGCGGTTCTCGCGGCAGAACTGGCGTCCGAGGATCACGAAGAATGGGTGCGCCATACGCTGACCGGGCGGCTGATCCCGCGTCTGAAACCCTTAACGGTCAAGTACAAACCGTTTGTAGCCCGGCCTGACGCCGCTTACCTGATCACCGGCGGTATGGGCGGCATCGGGCGACACGTAGCGGGATGGCTGATCGCTCGCGGCGCACGGCATTTGCTGCTGATGGGCCGCACTGTTCGCGAATGCCCGGAACGCGCTGCCTGGGAAGCGCAAGGGGCGCAAATTAGAACCGTGGCGGCGGACGTGGCAAACGCCGATGCCCTGGTGAAGATGCTTGCTGATCTGGATGCCGAAGGTCTGCCGCTGGCCGGTGTATTCCATGTTGCCGGTGTGACTGCCGATCAATTGCTGTTCCGTCAGGACTGGCCGGGATTTGCTCAGGCGTTGCGCGCTAAGGCGGAAGGCGCGCTGGTATTGCATCAGGCGACCCAGAATCGCCCGCTCGATTGCTTTGTCCTGTTTTCTTCCATCACCGCGCTGTGCGGTTTAGCTGGAACCGGCGCTTACGCCGCAGCCAACGCCGCATTGGATGCCTTGGCGCGCTGGCGACGACATCAGGATTTGCCTGCTTTGAGCATCCAGTGGGGCACTTGGGAAGGTTCCGGCATGACGGCAGCGGCAGGTGAGGAATTGGCCGCTCAATGGCAAGCCCACGGTCTGATGCCTTTTTCTCCGACAACCGGCCTCGCTGCTTTGGAAGCGTTGCTGTCCGCGCCGGAAG
>JAGRHQ010000353.1 GCA_020444905.1 Candidatus Competibacteraceae bacterium | reverse complement strand
GTAAACGATCTCCGTGTGCCGACATTTCGGGCACTCAATCTGAATGGGTTCAGCCTTATCGCGTTGCATGAGCCAATTCCTCGGGTTAGGCAGGATTGCTGTTTTGGCAACCCAACCGGGATGTTAAGCAGCAGTCGGGGAAAGCAGACGCGCAATCGCCCGCTCAAGACGCTGTAAACCCTCTTCAATCAATTCATCGGGGATAATCAGCGAGGGCGCTAACCGGATCACATCCGGCCCGGCGACCAGCACCAGCAACCCTTCATCGAGCGCCGCCTTGATGAATTCCCGGCTGCGCCCTCGCCAGGTTTCAATCAATTCGCAACCCAATAAGAGACCCATGCCGCGCAATTCCCGGAACAAGTGAAACTGCTCATTGATCCGGCGCAGACCGGCCATGAAGAGTTCATGCTTGCGTTGGACCCCCGCCAGCAATTCGGGATCACTGATGAGATCCAGCACCGCGTTGGCGACCGCACAACCCAGGGGATTGCCGCCGTAGGTCGTACCGTGGCTGCCGACGTTGAGACTTTCGGCGATTGCAGTGGTAGTGAGCATGGCGCTGATCGGGAAGCCGCCGCCCAGTCCCTTGGCGGTCGCCAGGATATCCGGGGTGACGCCGTAGGCCATATAGGCGTAAAGATGACCGCTGCGCCCATTGCCGCATTGCACTTCATCGAAGATCAGCAGCGCCTGATGGCGGTCGCAAAGTTCGCGCAGTCCTTGCAGAAACTCCGGGGTCGCGCAAGTCACGCCGCCTTCGCCCTGCACCGGCTCGACAATGACCGCGCAGGTGCGGTCAGAGATGACAGTGGCGAAAGCGTCCAGATCATTGAACGGAACATGGGTGACGCCCGGCGGCAGAGGTTCAAACCCCTGGGTGTATTTGGGCTGCCCGCCGACGGTTACGGTGAACAGCGTACGTCCGTGGAACGATTGGGTAAAGGCGATGATTTCATGCTTATCCGCGCCGAAGCGGTCGGAAGCATACTTGCGGGCCAGCTTGAGCGCGGCTTCGTTGGCCTCGGCGCCGGAATTGGCGAAAAACACCCGTTCGGCAAAGGTTAGATCGCACAACCGACGGGCGAGCTTCAGCGCCGGTTCGTTGGTGAGAACATTACTGACATGCCAAAGTTTTTGCGCTTGTTCGGTGAGCGCGGCCACGAGCTGCGGATGCGCATGGCCCAGGCCGGTCACGGCAATGCCGCCGGCGAAGTCGATGTAATCTCGCCCTTCCTGATCCCACAAACGGGAGCCTTCGCCACGCACCGGGATGATCGCCGCCGGGGCGTAGTTGGGAACCATGACTTGATCAAACCATTCGCGGGTGATGGGGGAATGACTGCTCATCGGGAGAATCCTGAATCGAGGTTGAACGAGGTATGAACCGACGCATAGCATACCTGGTTTGGAATGTTAGCGCTTTATGACATGATGGCGGCGAGAATGCTTTCAATTTCATGGCGAACGGCTTCAATCGGCTGGTTGGCGTTCACGATTCGATAGCGATCCGGATTTTGCAAGGCGCGCTCCCAGTAAGTCGCCCGAACCCGCTCGAAAAACGCCTGATCTTCCTGTTCAAAGCGATCCGCTATGCTACGTTTCCCGGCCCGGGCCAATCCAACTTCCACCGGCAAATCAAACAACAGGGTCAAATCGGGACGCAGATGGCCCTGCACCCACGTTTCCAGATCCGCAATTTGCTCCAGGGACAGGCCACGCCCGCCGCCCTGATAGGCGTAAGTTGCGTCGGTGAAACGGTCACACAGCACCCAGTCGCCTCTGGCCAGCGCGGGGCGAATGACCCGTTCCAGGTGCTCAGCGCGGGCGGCGAACATCAACAGGGTTTCCGTCATCAACGCCATGCCGCCATGACGATGGCCGAGCAACAGAGCACGAATTTCTTCGCCCAGCGTTGTACCGCCCGGCTCGCGGGTGACCACGACCGGGTAACCCGCTTGTTCGAGATAGTCGCGCATGAAGGCCAGTTGCGTGGTTT
>JAGRHQ010000352.1 GCA_020444905.1 Candidatus Competibacteraceae bacterium | reverse complement strand
GGCTGAGCGTGATCGGCGGCAGCTTTTTCTGAGCTGCCTATCCGGCAGTGAACCGAGACGCTGTGCGCAAGTGTGGAGAGCCATTTTTCTGAGCTGCCTATCCGGCAGTGAACAAAGTGGGGGAGGACGGCTTGCTCGTTGTGGAATTTCTGAGCTGCCTATCCGGCAGTGAACGTGGGATATGGCAAGCTGTCCAGTCCGCGCATTTTCTGAGCTGCCTATCCGGCAGTGAACGCGATCCTGAACGGGGAGACCTCCATTGGCACTTTCTGAGCTGCCTATCCGGCAGTGAACTGACTGAACTGGCCACTGGGTTCCGGGAATTTTTTCTGAGCTGCCTATCCGGCAGTGAACCTCGGCCAGCGCCAGTTGCGCGAGTGCTTCGGTTTCTGAGCTGCCTATCCGGCAGTGAACTCTGGGGAGTTGCCGATCCCAAAGCCTGTGCATTTCTGAGCTGCCTATCCGGCAGTGAACTTTCATTCTTAATCGGTCGACGACGCGGGTTATTTCTGAGCTGCCTATCCGGCAGTGAACGCAGCGCCGCATTTGTCGCGGATGGGGACTGTTTTCTGAGCTGCCTATCCGGCAGTGAACCTGACCCCGAAAACTCTGTCTATATTGGATATTTTCTGAGCTGCCTATCCGGCAGTGAACGAAGCTGACGCCGACACGGGTCAGACTGGTCATTTCTGAGCTGCCTATCCGGCAGTGAACACACCACTTGAAAAAGCTCAGCAAGTCATGGCTTTCTGAGCTGCCTATTCGGCAGTGAACAACCAGGTCGCCGCTTTAGTCGCGAAGAATCATTTCTGAGCTGCCTATCCGGCAGTGAACACGCCAACTGTGCCAGTCGATAATGCCGACCATTTCTGAGCTGCCTATCCGGCAGTGAACTCATGTGCAATAGCGGATAGCCAGTGGATTATTTTCTGAGCTGCCTATCCGGCAGTGAACTCAATCGTCGGCAGTGCGATTTTCTTGAGCGTTTTCTGAGCTGCCTATCCGGCAGTGAACTCACAAACGATTGGTATGGGTATCCCTTCTGATTTTCTGAGCTGCCTATCCGGCAGTGAACTCGATGACTTGACCGACGTGGACTTTGCGACCTTTCTGAGCTGCCTATCCGGCAGTGAACCGATGTCGACGCTCAGGGCTTTCACCCAATCCTTTCTGAGCTGCCTATCCGGCAGTGAACTAATTGGGTTGCTGTCTTTTGGCTTTCTGTTTTTTCTGAGCTGCCTATCCGGCAGTGAACTCGCTTTGCGGGATCACCCCGCCCAGGCGATATTTCTGAGCTGCCTATCCGGCAGTGAACCACTGGCGGCATACGATGCGATGTCCCCGAACTTTCTGAGCTGCCTATCCGGCAGTGAACGACGATCACGGCGCACTGGGCCGCCCCTACCTTTTCTGAGCTGCCTATCCGGCAGTGAACTTTCGGTGCGCCGCTCGATAAAACGGATATAATTTCTGAGCTGCCTATCCGGCAGTGAACGGGTCGTCCCCCACGGCGTAGAGACCGGCGTATTTCTGAGCTGCCTATCCGGCAGTGAACATCAGAGCTTGCCCGTCCGGCGGCAAGCGGCTTTTCTGAGCTGCCTATCCGGCAGTGAACACGATCAACGGCGCTCCGTGGAAATTCTTGCTTTTCTGAGCTGCCTATCCGGCAGTGAACAAGAATTTGATCCTGATAATACTCTAATTGTTAAAGAGAAACCGCACAATATCACCCAAAAACCTAAACGACGATGGTCAGTCCAAGTTATTGATTTATATAACCTGATTTGACCATCGAAAAATAAGGGTCAGAACCAGGGGACCGTTGCCGTGGAACTCAAGCCGTAGGCGCTAAACTCGCCAGCCACGGCCTGTTCCCGAATAGCCAGATGTTCCACGAATAAGCGAAACTGTTGGCCGGTGCTCTGGCTGGTCAAAACCAGGTAGGGCAGATTTAACCGTTTCGCCTTGCTATCTGGAATCACCTGGATGGCTTGCTCGATGGTCACACCTTTTCG
>JAGRHQ010000351.1 GCA_020444905.1 Candidatus Competibacteraceae bacterium | reverse complement strand
GCCAGCGCCAAAAAAGTCAGCAGAATACACCACAGCAAAGCCTGTAATTCCGGATCGGCGCCAAGTACGCGGATTCCTTTGATCCAGGAGCGAAATTGCAGCGAGAAAGAGATCGCGCCGAACAGCATGACGAGAGCCAGTCCGGCGAGAACCGGCCATTGACCCAGGCGATCCAGCCGGTCATAACCGGCAAAGCCTCCGGTGGAAACCGCCGCCAGAGTGTGAATTACTGCATCAAACCAGCCGGTTCCCGCAATCCCGAGCAATAGCACACCGCCAAGGGTTAGCGCCACATACACGGCCAGCACATGCCGCGCGCGCCAGCGAGTGCCCATCACTAACTCGGTAGAATCGGTCTCGACGCCCGCCAGGCGGCGGGTGGCCGCGCCTGGGGTCAGAATGAAGGCCAGCGCCAGCACGGTGATGGCCAGTCCTCCGCACCATTGCAGCCAGGCGCGGGCGAACAGAAAGGCAGGACTGCGATCCTCGACCGTTGCGAGGGTGGACAGGCCGGTAGTCGTCACTGCGGAGATGGCTTCGAACAGGGCATCGATCATGCTCAAGCCCTCGGCCATTAAGGGCCAGATCATCGCCAGGGCGGCGGTCAAGAAGGTCAGAGCCGTGATAGCCAGTGCTTCATTCAGTTGAATGTGCGGCGGAGCATGAAGACGCGCCAGCCCTCGTCCAGCGATCCACAGAATCACTGTTACGATACCAAAGCGGAGCGCGGACAACGGGTTATCCAGGAACAAGGCGGCCAGTGCTGGAACGGCGGCCATGGCTACGATCGAGAGCAGCAAGACGCCGAAATATTTCAGCACGACCCGAGGCCGGACGGCGACTGCCAGCAACCGGACGCTTTGCCCGGTCATTGCTTCTTGCGCTGGGACAACAGCCAGACGGTAGCGGTATTCGCGGCTTCGCTATCGCCATGCCGGTCCGGGTGGCATAGCCAGAGGAGCCGGCGCAGAATGCCGGGCGGAATCACCGGTCGCCGCGATGCTCGGGTCGCCAGCGCCTTATAATAGCGATCCATCCATTGATCACGTTCGGTTTTCAGATCCACGCAGGCGCGTTCAAGCATCGCCAATTGATCGACCATCCCCAGATAGGCTTGCCGTTCCTGCGAGAGTTCCAACCGGATCATTTCCAGTTCCATGCGCAACAGGCGCATTTCCGCCTCGGGATCATGCTGTGGAGCATCGGAATCGAATTTAATGTGTCGATAACAAGCATGACAGTGACTATGCCAACTCCAGCCGATAAAGCGCGTCCCGCATTTAGCGCATTCACGCAGTTCGCGGGCTGCCGGCAGTCCGGGTAAGGCCTGGGGATCAGTGTCGTTCATTTGTGAGGCTGTTAGGAGAATTTGCAACCTTGCATAGCATAGTAGATGGTAACAAAACTGTCGCTGTTCTCGTGACCGGATTGTTCAGGCGCAATCAAGATGAAAACCGGTAAGATATATTTATGAAACATCATGGATTTTTCTGGATAGTATTGATGCTGATCCTGTTGGCGGTCGGTGGTTTTGTCGGCTGGCGGTGGCTGGGTCCGATGACCGTGGAAATAACGCATCCAATCCGGGGGCCGGCAGTGCGGGCGGTCTATGCAACGGGCACGGTGGAGCCGACAGTGATGTTGCCCATTGCGCCGCGCAACACCAGTCGCCTAGTGGAGCTTAAGGTCGATGAAGGCGACCGGGTTCGTGAAGGTCAACTGTTGGCGCGGCTAGAAGACGAGGATTTACGCAAGTCGGTGGATGAACTTGAAGCGCGCGCCCGTTTCGCCAAAACTCAGTTTGACCGCGCCCAGGCACTGCTCAACCGGGGCCTGGGGACCGTGCTGGAACAAGATCGGGCGCGTTCCGAGTGGCAGGCGGCGGAGGCAGTTCTGGCCCGGGCGCAGACCTTGCGCTCGTTCATGACTCTGACGGCTCCAGCAGATGGGCAAATCCTGCAGCGCGATGGGGAAGTCGGGCAGTTGATTCCCGCCAACCAGCCAGTTTTTTACTTTTCCTGCTGTGCTCCGTTG
>JAGRHQ010000350.1 GCA_020444905.1 Candidatus Competibacteraceae bacterium | reverse complement strand
CCATTATGGGAAAAAGTTGCGCCTGCGCACCCATGCCGTGGTGGCCCTGGGGCTGGAGCGGCTGGTCTGGCGGGACGGACGGACGCCGGTCTCGAAAAAGCAGCTCCGTCAAAACACCAAGCGCGCCAAGGCCAGGATTGGTCAAACCGAAGCTGGTTGAACTGGTCAAGCGCCTGCGCTTTCTGCTGGCGAGTTATCGCAAAGGGGTAAGCGTAGATTTGGAAGTTGCACCATTTTGCCGCTCGGAATTATGGATCAATCCCCTCCAACACGCCCTGTAGGGCCATCGCAACCGTTTGCCGCCGCACCGCTTCGCGATCACCGGCAAAGTGGCAAACCTGCGTCTGAATCGAGCCGCTGCGTAGCGCCCACGCCAGATAAACCGTCCCAACCGGCTTTTGAGGACTGCCGCCATCCGGGCCAGCGATGCCGCTGACGGCCACCGCAACATCCGCACGACTGCGCGACAATGTTCTCATGGCCATCTCGATCACCGTTTCGGTGCTGACCGCGCTATAGTGGGCCAATGTCGCTTCCTGAACGCCCAATATCTCGGATTTAGCGGTGTTGCTGTAGGTGACAAAACCACAGTCGAACCAGTGGGAACTGCCTGCCACATCGGTGATTACCTTACCGATCCAGCCGCCGGTGCAGGATTCCGCAAGGGCCAGTTTCTGCTTACGGGCGCGCAAGGCGTCACCCACTTGTGCGGCTAATTCATATAGATGCTGATCAGTGGGATTCGTGACAGACATGGCGCCTCCAGTGGGTCGGGAATGGGAAACCTACTTCAACCAGCCTTTGCGGAAGAAGAACCAGAACGGCGCGGCGACCGAAGCCGCCATCAATCCGAGGGCGGTTGGATAGCCCAGCGCCCATTTCAGTTCGGGCATGAACTCGAAATTCATGCCGTAAATGCTGGCGATCAGGGTGGGCGGCAACAAAGCCACCGAAACCACTGAGAAAATTTTGATGATTTTATTCTGGTTGATATTAATGAAACCGACGGTTGCGTCCATCAGAAAGTTGATCTTCTCGAACAGGAACGACGTGTGTCCGTCCAGCGATTCGATATCCCGCAAAATTTGCCGCGCTTCTTCGATTTGATCGGTTGAAAGCAGCCGTCGGCGCATTAGGAAGGAAATGGCGCGGCGCGTGTCCATCATGTTACGGCGAATGCGTCCATTCAAGTCTTCTTCCCGAGCAATGTGGGCGAGCACGTCGCCTGCCGCCTGGTCCGTCAAACGAGCTTTTAAGACCCGATTGCCGATCTCTTCCAAAGCGGCATAAACGCCCTCCAGCGAATCAGCGGAATACTCCACGCTGGTCGCGTACAAATCAAGCAACACATCGCGGCTGTCCTCAAGATAACCAGGTTGATGGCGCGCGCGCATTCGCAGCAGACGGAAGACCGGCAAGTCCTCTTCATGCAGGCTGAATAGAATATCCTGCTTGAACACAAAAGCGACCGGTATGTTGCGTGATTCATCGTCCTTGTTAATCAAAAAATCAGAGCGGATTTGCAACGCGCCGCTGGCGTCCTCGAAGCAACGGGCGCTGGCTTCGATATCACCGAAATCGTCCTCATCCGGCAAAGTTAGCCTGAACAGATCCTTGGCCCAAAGCCGCTCTTCGTCATCCGGTTCGTCGAAATCGATCCAAATGGGCTTGGTGCGCTCAAGGTCAGCCTTGCTTTCGATTTGAATCTGCTGGAGGCGACCATGTTGAAGTTCAAAGGCGTTGATCATGCGGTTTGGCCCCACGGTCAAATGGCGCGGAACATAGTCTGAAACGGGCTGCGGGTAAAGAGAATTCACGATTCCCGCAACGTTTCTATCCCCTACCTCTCTGTCTCCCGATCTCCCGCTTGCAACCACTGATCCACAAACTGCTCAAGCCATGCATCAAGCGCGGCGTCATAGCGAACATGCCGTTCGCGCTGTTCAGCGGCGGACTGTGCGCCAGGATGACTTAACTCATCGGCGCCTTCCACCAGCCAGCTTTCCATGATGGTCTGATCCACTTCCGGATGGAA
>JAGRHQ010000034.1 GCA_020444905.1 Candidatus Competibacteraceae bacterium | reverse complement strand
TGGCGCTGGACAGCAGCAATACCACTATTGCCATCGGCAACCGCATGTTGCTCAAAGGTTACCGCCGGTTGCAGCCGGGCATCAGTCCGGAACTGGAGATGGGCCGCTTCCTCACCGATGTCGCCGCCTTTGGTAACGCCGCGCCACTGGCCGGGGCGCTGGAATATGAAGATGAGGAGAATGGAACGGTCATCGCCCTCGCGATCCTACAAGGCTTTGTCGCTAACCAGGGGGATGCCTGGACCTATACCCTGGATTATCTCAAGCGGTTTTTCGATGACTGCCTGTCTCAGCAGACTGAACCGGCTGTTCCTGAAACCGACGAGAGTCCGAGTCCGCATGCCGTTTTCCTGCTGTTCGCCACGACGCTGGGTCGGCGCACCGGCGAACTGCATCGGGCGCTGGCGCAAACCACGGGCAACCCCGCCTTTGACCCGGAACCGATTACCGCTGCGGACATGACCCACTGGCTCGACCAGATTCGCGAGGAAGTCGAGATGACCTTTGAACGATTGCGGCAGGCGCTGGATCGTTTACCGGAGGCGGTGCGCGACTTGGCCAATCAAGTGTTGGACGCCCAAATCGGGTTGCCGCGCGCAGGGCGTTATGCCTCACTGGCAGCGCAGGTCTTGGAAGCGCGCGGTGCGGCGGCGGCGCGTTCGGCGCAGGTGGAAGCGATGACGCCGCACGCCATGAAGACCCGTTATCACGGCGATTACCATCTGGGCCAAGTGCTGGTGGCTAAAGATGACGTGATCATCATCGACTTTGAAGGCGAACCGGCGCGGTCGCTGGAGGAACGCCGTGGCAAGCATTCGCCCCTGCGCGACGTCGTCGGGATGCTGCGCTCGTTCAATTACGCGGCCCACGCCGCCTTGCGTCAGGTCACGGCGGATGGAGCCAGTGACCGGGAGACGCTCCTTTCTCACGCTCATGAATGGGAGCAGCAGACCCGCACAGCGTTCCTGGCGGGCTACACCGAAGCAGCGGGGGACAGCCCGGGTTATCCCGCCGATCCTGATCAAGTCCGGGTGTTATTGGAACTGTTTGCCTTGGAGAAAGCATGTTACGAACTGCGTTATGAACTGGATAATCGTCCTGCCTGGGTGGAGATCCCACTTGGCGGGTTATGTGAACTTCTATCATTTGAATCGAAGGATGTGCCGCGATGAAACAACCAAAAATCCTGGCTTTTGTAATGGCAGGCGGCGAAGGTGCCCGCTTGAGTCCCCTGACGGCTTATAACTCGAAACCTTCTCTGCCGTTTGGCAGCCGTTACCGCATTGTGGATTTCGTGTTGAGCAACCTGCTCAATTCGGGTATTCAATCGATCTACATGCTGGTGCAATACAAATCCCAATCGCTGATTGAGCATGTCCGCAAGGCGTGGGTGGTGTCGCCGATGCGGAACGAGGAATTCGTCACGGTGGTGCCGCCGCAAATGATGCGCGGTGGCGACTGGTTCCAAGGCACCGCTGACGCCGTCTATCAGAATATCAACCTGATTCAACTCCATAACCCCGATCTGGTGGTCGTGTTCGGCGCCGACCATATTTACCGGATGGATCTTCAGCAGATGGTGGACTTCCACTTAGAACGGGCCGCTGATGCGACGGTCGCTGCGCTGCCAGTGCCGATCGCCGAAGCCAGTTCGTTTGGCGTCATCCACGCCGACCACGCGGGCCGGGTTAACGAATTCCAGGAGAAGCCAGCCAACCCACCGCCCATGCCCTCTGATCCGACCCGCGCTTATGCCTCGATGGGCAACTACCTGTTCGACGCTAAGATACTGGTCAAAGCGCTTAAAGAGGCGCATGAGCGCGGCGAGCATGACTTTGGTCACCATGTCCTGCCCAAACTGAAGGACACGCATCGCGTCTTCGCCTACGACTTCGCCACCAATAAGGTGCCGGGCGTCAAACCCTATGAGGAGCAGGCTTACTGGCGCGATGTCGGCACCCGGGACGCTTATTTCTACGCGCACCAGGATCTGTTGGGCGAGCAGCCGCGTTTCGATATGTTCAACCCGCAATGGCGGATCTTTTCCAGTAACTATCAGGGGCCGGTAGCGCGCCTGATGGACGCCCAAATCAAAAACAGCGTGGTGGCCGCCGGCTCTATGGTGCGCCAGGCCAAGATCACCAACACCATCATCCGCCGCGAAGTGATCATTGAAGACGATGTGGAGATCGAGGATTGCCTGATTCAGGAATATGTCCACATCAAGCGCGGCGCGCGGCTGCGGCGCGCGATTATCGGCGGCTATAACGTGATCGAAGCGGGAACGCGCATTGGCTACGATCTTGAAGAGGATCGCAAAAAATATGTGGTCACCCAGGGCGGCATCACTGTGGTTGGCCCGCAGGAGGTGACCGCGACCATGCAGGCGTTTAGCGAGTAACTTTATTAAGGTGTCAGGTGCCAGATTAAAATAATTGGAGTCTGGCGCTTGGCGCCTTTGCCGGATCAAGCTTGATGAACAAATCCACCATGACCGTTTGGCCGGGCCGGCCGTATCCCCTGGGTGCAACCTGGGATGGCGAGGGCGTTAATTTTTCTCTGTTCTCGGAACATGCCGATCAGGTAGTGCTATGCCTGTTCGACGCCAAGGGCAAGCATGAAATTACCCATGTTCCCTTGCGCGAACGCACTGGTCGCGTCTGGCATGGCTATCTGCCGGATGCGCGGCCTGGCTTGTTGTACGGTTATCGGGTGCATGGCCCTCACGGACCCGAGGAAGGGTATCGTTTCAACCCGAATAAGTTGCTTCTCGATCCCTACGCCAAGGCCATTGTCGGCCCGATGCAATGGAGCGACGCCCAGTTTGGTTACCGGATGGGGGGACGCGCCGAAGATCTGAGCGTCAATACTCGCAATAGCGCGCCAGGTATGCCCAAGTGTCAAGTGGTGGACGGCGCTTTTATCTGGGGCGATGACCGCCCGCCGCATGTTCCCTGGCACCATACGCTGATCTATGAGCTGCATGTGCGCGGTTTCACCATGCGCCACCCGGAGCTTCCAGCAGAGTTGCGCGGCACCTACGCGGGGTTGGCCTACAGTCCGGTCATCGACTACCTGAAAGCGCTGGGCGTTACCGCAGTCGAATTGCTGCCGATCCAGTACTTCACTGACGAACGCCTGCTGCTTGACCGGGGTCTGCGCAACTACTGGGGTTACAGTACGCTGGGCTATTTCGCGCCGAACCCGTTCTACGCGGCCACCGATAATCCGGTGAATGAATTCAAGAGCATGGTCAAAACGCTGCATTCGGTGGGCATCGAGGTCATCCTTGACGTGGTGTATAACCATAGCGCCGAGGGCAATCACTTGGGTCCGACCCTGAATTTCCGGGGCATCGACAACCCCAGTTATTACCGGCTGGTTCCCGATAATCCGCGCTATTACATGGATTACACCGGTTGCGGCAATACGTTGAATACGGCGCATCCCCGGGTATTGCAAATGGTCATGGATAGTCTGCGCTACTGGGTGCAAGAGATGCATGTCGACGGTTTCCGCTTCGATTTGGCCGCTACGCTGGCCCGAGACAAAAACGGTATTGTCGATCAGGAGGACTCGTTCATGGATGTCATCCAGCAGGACCCCATCCTGTCCCAGGTCAAGCTGATCGCCGAACCGTGGGATGTCGGCGAAGGCGGTTACCAGGTCGGAAAATTCCCGGTCGGCTGGAGCGAATGGAACGGCAAGTATCGTGATGTGGTGCGCGATTACTGGCGCGGGGAAGGCGGATTAATCGGCGACCTGGCCTATCGGCTGACCGGCTCCGCCGATTTATACGAGCACAACGGTCGCCATCCGCACGCCAGCATCAACTTCATCACCGCCCATGACGGCTTTACGCTCTACGATCTGGTCAGCTACAACGAGCGCCACAATGAAGCCAATGGCGAGGACAATCAGGACGGCGATTCGCACAATCGCAGTTGGAATTGCGGAGCGGAGGGCGATACCAGCGATCCGGCGGTTCTCGCCTTGCGCCTGCATCAGCGCCGTAATTTTTTGACGACCCTACTGCTGTCGCAAGGCGTGCCGATGCTGCTGGCCGGCGATGAGGTTGGACGCACCCAGCGCGGTAACAACAATGCCTACTGCCAGGACAATGAAATCAGTTGGTTCGACTGGAATATCTCCTGGTTGCCGGAGAACCGTGAATTACTGACCTTTACCCAACGGTTGATCCAGATTCGTCAGCGACACCCGACTTTCCGCCGCCGGCATTTCTTCCGGGGCATTCATGGCGAGGGGGTGCGCGATATTCTCTGGTTCAATCCCGATGGGCGGGAAGTTGACGATGACGAATGGAGTCATGATTACGCCCGTTGTCTCGGACTCTATCTACCAGGCGATGGCTTGGGCGACTGGGATGAACGCGGCCATGCGCTGGAGGATGATGACTTTCTGTTGCTGTTCAACGCGCATCACGAGGAAGTACCCTTCGTGTTGCCGGTGCTGCGCGAAAATCCGATGTTCGAGGTCCTGATCGATACCGCTCTACCACAGGGTCAGCCGATGTATGGCAACCAGCATCCCGCCGAGGAACCCTATCCAGTGCGCGGTCGTTCATTGGCAGTGCTGCGGCATCGGCGTCTATCGGCTTAGCCTTTTAATACAGCAGCATTTCCTGGCGCACGGTCTCAAAAATGACCCGCTCCTGCAACCATTCCTCGGCCAATTCCGCCAGATCCGCCCCTGCATCCAAAGCTAAACGCAACCGTTCATCTCCAGCCAGCAGGTCAATCGCTGGAATCACATCGACGAACTCGTAAGGTTTAGCCCGCCAGGCAAATGCTTCCGGGGCCACCCGGCGGATGCTGTGTAAGAAGGCTACGCCGGTCATAAAGGAGTCAAATTGCTCGCGGTCGGTGACATGAATTTGTACGCCCCCGCAGGTCTTTCCCGCATGTTTCTGAAACAGCGGGCGGAAATACAGCGGGCGGAACTGACACCCGGTCAGGTTTTGTCCCGACAAATCGGCAGCCAATGCGTCAGGATCGACGCCCGGCGCGCCGGCGACTTCAAAAGGCCGGCAGGTTCCACGTCCTTCCGACAAATCGGTCGCTTCCACTAGACACATACCGGGATAGACTAACGCAGTGTCCACCGTAGGCATGTTAGGTGAGGGATAGACCCACGGCAAGCCGGTATCCTCGAAATACATTTCGCGTTGCCAGCCGCGCATTGGCAACACCTCCAGTTCGCATTCGACGCCGCGCCGACTTTGAAGATAGCGGGCAATCTCGCCAATCGTCAGGCCATGGCGATTGGGCAACGGGTCCAGACCCACAAAGGATTCAAAGCCCGGTTTAATCAGATTGCCTTCCGTGATAATCCCATTGATTGGGTTGGGACGATCACACACCAGCACCCGTATACCTGCTTTGCCGGCGGCTTGCATGCATAACGCCATGGTCCAGATGTAGGTATAGTAGCGCGCGCCGACATCCTGCAGATCAATGACCAGCGCATCGAGTCCTCGTAATTGTTTGCGACGCGGCGTCAAGCTCTCGAAGGTCGCGCCGTATAGACTATACACGGGCGCCCTGAACCGTGGATCAACCGGTAGATCTTCGATGTGCTCCATATCCTGCGCCGCACCCTGCGCGCCGTGCTCGGGGCCAAAAATAGCGGCGATCCGCGCACCGGTCGTCGGCAGCAGGTCGAGAATATGGCGTAGTTCGGCGTCGACGCTGGCCGGGTGGCAAACCACGCCAATCCTCGCGTCGCGAATCTTTTCGGGAAATTCGGAAATTAAGGTTTCCAGACCAGTCTGCACACGGGACATCAGATTATTACCCCTGAAATAAAGGGTTGATTTTAGCGCTTGAGCAGCGCTTACGCTCGAATTCTGCCAAATTTGTCATAAGCAAATATTTCACCTAATGAAAATGACTCATCGTCCGTCGCATCTGGCCTTAATGGTGCTGTGCGCCTTGTTGCTGTTGTTCAGTCTAACGCTGCTCGATGCAGCCTGGCGCTCACGAACCGCTCATCATGCCGCCAGTCAGGCGCTGGTTCGAGAACTCGGTTTGAGCGATTTAAGCCTGTTTACCGAAGCCCGCTACACCCGCCATCCCAGTCAAGCGGACCACCATGCGCCTTTTCAAGACCATCCGGCAGCCCTGGAACATTTTCCCACCGGCGCGTTGCTGCCGCCCCCACCGGACTTTAAGGGATTGTATAAAGACTAATCCTATCCAACGCCCGGATCGTCCATTCTACGGTTTTCCTCGAATAAGATATGCGGAAACGCAATTTTTTTTGCATCGCAACATTTTCTTTGTTAAACTCACGCACAAGTGAGATGAGTCTGAAACAATGCATAACATATCAAAGATTCAGATCATCCCATGTAATCAGGTTCCGGATGCAAGCGCTCCACATAGATCATTGCATCGCTTGCAATCGGATTTTTCAAAATCCAACGATGGAGGACGCGACCACTCTACGCCGTAGGAGACGAGAGTTTTGCCGCGTATTAAATGATGAAAGAACTGCTTAAAGTTGCTGTATTTGCCATTCTAATCTTGGCGTTATCGCCATTCCTGGGTTTCTGGCTGGTCGCTCTGGTCGGTGCGCTAGTGATCCTGTTGCCGATGGGCGTCGTGGCTTCGGCGCTGTTCCCGGATACCTGCCACCACATCGAAGATGACGTGCTTGCAAAGTTTTCCCATTGACTCACTTCATGAGCAACAACAAATCCAGCAGGTTGCTCAACTTTTTAACAAATAAAAAAACCCCAGTTGACTGGGGTTTTTTTATTGCAACACAAGACTTCAACAGGAAAGCATCATGCCGCCGCTTTAGGGGTGGTAATAACGACCTTCTGGTAGAGTCCGCCAAAGAAGGTCTGCTTATCGATCGCCAGGTTGCGCGCTTCATCGGGTAGCCAATCCTTAATTTCCCGACGCCAGAGATCCATGGCAAAAGGTTCCAAGGAAGCCAGGATGGGGATCATGACGTACCGGAAGGGATTCAGCACATCCGGGCGATGGTAATCGACGAAAATTACCTTGCCGCCGGGTTTAACGACCCGCAAAGCCTGGGCAATCGTGCGAATGCGGACGTTCTCGGGTTGCTCGTGCAACAGAAAAAACACCACTACGCAGTCATAGCTGGCGTCAGCGAAGCGCAGATGAGCCGAGTCCTGATGATGTACGCCGACCCGTGAGCTATCGCTATTCAACTTGGACTTCAGATTTTCCAGTTGAACCGGCGCAACATCCACTACATCCAGCCGCCCGTCTGGCCCCAGGCGTTGGGTTAACCGCTCGGTGAAGTCCCCGTAGACGCAGGCGACCTGTAGAATGTTTCCATTTTTAAACGGCTCCAATTCCTGCAACGCCATATCGCGCAACGGCGCAAAATTGCCCCACAGAATCAGATTAACCAGCCATTGGCGCTCGAAAATCCGCACCGAAGCGGGATGCAGGTAAGCCCACCAGTAGGTTTGCTGCAAATAAACAGGCAACGGGACGGACGGCGGATCTTCAACCGCTGAGCCGGTGGCTTCAAGGCGGACCGTCTGTTCAGCGTCGGCGCCGCTCTGCAAAGACTGCGGTTGGGGCAAAGCGACCGCGCTTTGAGCCGATTGCGAACTCGTCATGCGAAAATTTCCTTCGAGCCGATATGAAAAATCCCCGCTCACTGGTGAGGGAGCGGGGTTGAGGGTTAGGGGCGAAAAGAGCTATCGCCGGTTATGAGATACGCAAGAGGTAAAAGATCGTCGCGACCGTTCCCAGGCTGGCGATGAAATAGACCGCGATGGCCACCCAGGTATCGGCACGGATGCCAAAATCATGCAAAGTGACCCGCAAGCGGTGCGCGGCATGCCACAGGGACAACAGGATGAAGCCGAAGATCACCAGCTTGCCCAGCCAGTTGGCCGCGATGGCATGCAGGTTTTCGTAGGTCAGCAGACTGGGAACGAAGCCCAGCGCGGCGAACAGCGTCAACAGCACCAGCACCGGCGTGACGAACGCGGTGATCGTGCCGCCCGCCGCGAACGGTCCCCAAACAATCGGTTTGTTGGATTTGGCCACGGTCACACCCCCAGAAACAGCACGATCAGTGAAATCAGCGCCCAACCGCCATAGTGCGCGCCGACGATGACATTACCTGGCAGAAATTCCTCACCCCGTTGAATCGGCATGGCCTGTGGCGTGACGTTGAACCACGAGGTGCTGTGATACACCGCCCCCACCAGCGCCGCCAGATTAAACAGAATTCCGAGCGGACTGTTCAACGCCTGCAGAAACCCGGCGTAGGCTTCAGGGCCGTCCGCCAGGTTCTTCAGGGCGAAGATTAGCAGAATGGTGTAGGCCAGAATGAAAATGCAGGTCACTTCACGGGCCATGTAGCGCATGTAGCGCGGCTGGCTGAAGAACCAGTTGGTCTTGGACATCTCACGGATATAAGGTTTGCGGCTCATTTCTTCATCCAGGGCATCAAGTGTTCTTTGTACCAGTCAATAGTGCTGGCGACTTTGACCTGTTGCAAGGCGCTGGCCGGATCGACATGCTTGGGGCAGACCTCGGAGCAGGCGCCGACAAACGAGCACTCCCAGACGCCATCGTGAGAGGCAATAACCTCCTGGCGCTGTTCCCGACCGCCGTCCCGGGAATCCTGGTTATAGCGGTGCGCCAGCGAAATGGCCGCTGGGCCGATAAAATCCGGAACCAGACCGTATTGTGGGCACGCGGCGTAGCACAACATGCAGTTGATGCACAGCGTGTACTGTTTGAAGGTCTTGAGTTCCGCCGGACTTTGCTTGTACTCGCCAGCGCTGACCGGTTTGTCCTCTTTGGGAATCAAATACGGCTTGACGCTGGCCAGCTTGCCGATGAAGTCATCGACGACGGTGACCAGATCCCGCTCAATGGGGAAATTGGCCAGCGGTTCAACGCGAATCTGGTCGCCGTATTCATGGATGAACGCCTTGCAGGCCAGTTTCGGTTCGCCGTTGACCATCATCCCGCAACTGCCGCAGACCGCCATGTGGCAGGACCAGCGATAGCTCACGGTGGGGTCGAGGTGGTCCTTGACGTAGTTCAGGGCGTCCAGCACCACCCATTCGTTCAGGCACGGCACCTCGTAGGTCTGAAACCGGGGCGCGCTATCGGTCTCCGGGTTATAACGGAGCACTTCCAGTTGGATCTGGCGTTCGCTCATTTCTTGGCTCCTGAGTAATCACGCACACCGGGTTGCGACTTGGTGATGACAACATCGAGATACTCGATGCGCGGCGGTTCCTTGGGATGATAATGGGCCAAGCTGTGTTTAAGAAACTTTTGGTCATCCCGAGCGGTGAAATCCAATCGTTGATGCGCGCCCCGCGACTCCTGACGATCCCGTCCCCCAACCGCAGCCGCTTCCGCGCAGTCGAGCATAGAACCCAGTTCCAGTGCTTGCATCAGGTCGGTGTTAAAGATACGGCTCTTGTCGTGCAAGGCAATACCAGCAAAGCGCTGACGCAATTCAGCGATCTTGTCGCAAGTCGCCGCCAGGCCCTCACCGGTGCGATAGATGCCGGCCCCGGCTTCCATGGTATCCATCATTTCCTGGCGCAGGCCAGCAATGGATTCCGTGCCGCCGCTCTTGTCGAACAGCGCCTGAATCCGTTTTTCGGAATCCTGAGCCTGAGCGGCCAGTGCGGCGTCGTTGCCTGCGGACTGACCCGATTGCAAGTGAGCGATAGCGCTAAGCGCCGCCCGCCGGCCAAACACTAGCAGTTCCGTCAGGGAGTTAGAGCCTAGCCGGTTTGCGCCGTTAATGCTGACGCAGGCGCATTCGCCGGCGGCGAACAGACCGGGCAACGGGGTCGCCGCTTCGACATTGGTGTGAATGCCGCCCATGCAGTAATGCACCACCGGACGAATCGGGATCGGCTCCTTGACTGGGTCCATGCCCAGATAGCTGATGCATAGATCGCGCACCAGCGGCAACCGTTCGTTGATCTTTTTCTCGCCCAGATGGCGCATATCCAGCAACACGCAATCGCCCCAGCGCGTGGAAACTGTGTTGCCTTTCTGCTGTTCGTGCCAGAAGGACTGACTCAAACGGTCGCGAGGACCAAGTTCCATGGTTTTCAACACCGGCTGACCCACCGGAGTTTCCGGACCCATGCCATAGTCTTGCAGGTAGCGGCGACCATCCTTGTTTAGAAGAATGCCGCCTTCGCCGCGACAGCCCTCGGTCAGCAGAATGCCGTTATTCGGCAGACCCGTGGGATGGTACTGGACGAATTCCATGTCTTTGAGCGGCGCCCCGGCCCGATAGGCCAAGGCCATGCCATCGCCGGTCTTGACCGCGCCGTTGGTGGTGAACGGGAACATGCGTCCGGCGCCGCCAGCGGCGATGATCACCGCGCCGGCTTGGAACTGGCGCATCTCTCCACTGCGGATTTCCAGCGCGGTGAAACCCTGGCAACGTCCATCATCGACCAGCAGATCGGTGGCGTAATACTCGTCAAAGCGCTGAATGGACGGATATTTGAGCGAGGTTTGAAACAGGGTGTGCAGAATATGGAAGCCGGATTTGTCGGCGGCGAACCAGGTGCGCTTGATTTTCATGCCGCCAAAGGGTCGCACGGCAACAGCGCCATCCGGTTCGCGGCTCCACGGACAGCCCCAATGCTCCAGTTGAATCAGTTCCTTGGGCGCTTCGTTGATGAAGTATTCCACGGCGTCCTGATCGCACAGCCAGTCGCCGCCGCCGACCGTGTCGTTGAAATGCAGATCGAGGCTGTCGTCGGATTTGATAACCCCGGCGGCTCCGCCCTCAGCAGCGCAGGTGTGACTGCGCATGGGATAAACTTTCGAGACCAGGGCGATGCGCAACTTCGGGTCGGCCTCGGCGAGGGCGATGGCGGCTCGCAGCCCCGCGCCTCCCGCGCCGACGATGGCAACGTCGGTTTTAATGATCTCCATTATTTTGGCTCCTCGGCATGACGCCGGTCGGATGGGTGAAAGATGAATGAAAAGAGTAGGTGGTGGACTCGCGGCCAAGGGTTGATTTCCGGAAAACATGCATCAGACGCCGCCCTCGCCGTGGATACGGGCAAGACGTTACAGGCAAGGCGGATGATTTTTCGATGTTGTCGGCGCGGCACGCGGGATTTATGGCGTTGCAAGGCTTCAGATCAGCCCGATGCCTAATTATAGAGGGTATTCATGGAGAGGTTTGGCAAATTTATCCATTTTTAGAAAAGGGACCAAGCCCTATTTCGATATGGGCTAGTAATGCCGCCAATGCCCCGCGATGGCGTTCCACGATCTGTCGCCCACGTTGACCGGCGTCCCGGCCCTGTTGGGGGTCGGCTAACAGCCAATCAATAGTCACGGCGAGTTCTCCGGCATCTGTGATTTGCCAGGCCGCTTTTGCTTCCAGCAATCGTTCGCTGGCCTCGGTGAAATTAAACATACAGGGGCCAAATAACACCGGCAATCCCAGCAATGCAGGTTCCAGCACATTATGACCCCCGGTAGGAACCAGGCTGCCGCCGACAAACGCCAGGTCAGCGGCAGCGTAGAGCAATAGCAACTCGCCCATGCTGTCGCCCAGAAAAATGGCGGTATCCGGCTTACAGGTTTGCCGGGTGCTGCGTCGAATGACATTGAAACCCTGTTCCCGACACAGCTCGGCCACGCTGTCAAAGCGTTCGGGGTGACGCGGCGTCAGCACGAGTAACAAGTTTGGCCAGCTACTGCGAACCTGGGCAAACGCTCGCAAAATCTGTTCATCTTCACCGTTGTGGGTACTGGCGGCGATCCAGACAGGACATGGTTTGCCGAAGTATTCCCGTCGCAATCGTTGGCCTTGCTCCAGTAGATCATCAGGTAGCTTCAAGTCATACTTGAGATTACCCGTCACCTCGACCCGTGGCGCGCCCAGTACACGGAAGCGTTCAGCGTCCGCCTCGCCTTGGGCGGCGATCAAGGTGATGTCCTGTAGCATGGAGGCAGTCAATTCAGGAATTCGCGCATAGCCGCGCGCCGAGCGCTCCGATAACCGGGCGTTGGCGATCAGAGTCGGGATACCCGCCATGGCGCATTGCCGCAACAGATTCGGCCACAACTCGGTTTCCATGATAATCGCCAGTTGGGGTTGGGTCTGGCGCAGGAATCGTCGCACGACGCCGGGCAGGTCATAGGGTGCATAGACATGGCGCACATGTTCTCCAAGCGTTTCTTGCACTTGACGGGAGCCGGTCAGGGTGGTAGTGGTCACCAATAACGGTTGCTCAGGGCGCCGGTCCAGCAATGCGCGAATCAGCGGTAACGCAGCGCGTACTTCTCCCACGGACACCGCATGAATCCACAGGCTGCCCGGCGGCAGGGGCGGAACCCAGCCCAAGCGCTCGCGCCAGCGCTGGCGATGCCCTGGATCATGGCGACCACGCCAATACAACCGCAAGAGCGCCAGCGGCAGCAGGAGATAGAGAAGGCCGCTATAGATGAGGCGCATTTTTGATTGCCTTGTTCATTCCGGCGCTTCTTTCACCCACATCAACGTCGCGCCGATCACCGCTGCTGGCATGGCCAAAAAGTTCACGATCGGAATCAGGGTCAAGACCAGGGTCGCGCCGCCAAAACCTAAGGTTAATGGCCAGTGTTGACGCAATAACTGACGCTGTTGCCGAAATGACAGTCCCCGGTTACCCAGCGGATAGTCAGCATACTCCAGCGCCAGCATCCAGGCGCTGAACAATGCCCATAATACCGGGGCCGCAACATTGATCACCGGTATAAAAGACAGAATCAGAACTGGAATCGCCCAACCGATGAAGTACAGCAGCTTGCTTAGTTCCGCCAGCGGACTCAAAATCAGGTCTTTCCAACTCAGGCCGGCATCGGGACGGGAAGACCGCTCTGAGCGGGCCAGTTTCTCCACCCGTTCCGCTAACAAGCTGTTGAATGGAGCAGCGATCAGATTCGCCACAACCGAGAAAGTGTAAAACACGATCACTAACACGGTTAGCACGAAAATCGGCCAAAGCAACCAGTGCAGCCAGCTCAACCAACCCGGTAGCCAGCTTTGCACCATCTGATCCCAATGCTGGAATTGATCGAAACTCCACCAGACGCCAGCGCCAAACAACAGCGTATTGATGAGTAGCGGAATCGCTACGAAACCGCGCAATCCAGCGCGAGGCAACCAGCGCAGACCGGTCAGCACATAATCCGCGCCTTTAAGTAGGGAAGAATTCATGATATTGGGAACCCTTGTCGGCCAATGCCGGCATTCGTTTCAAAACCCGGCAATTTACGTTACTATTTTCGATTATACCAATGACGCAATGCCGCCGCTCTGGCTGCCTAAGTCGCTCATCCGAAATTGCCCGGAAAGGCGACAAGAACGGGCGGACATCGTGTCTGTCGGGCTTAATCGTTGTCAACCACAATAAGGAGTACACGCATGAAAAACCCTGTCCGCGTCGTGATCACCGGCGCCGCCGGCAACATCGGCTATGCCATGGCTTTCCGGATCGCTTCGGGCAGTATGCTGGGTCCCGACCAGCCGGTCATCCTGCAATTGCTGGAAATTACCCCCGCGCTGCAAGCCTTGCAGGGGGTGGTGATGGAATTGAATGATTGCGCCTTCCCCCTGCTGGCCGGCGTGGTCGCCACCGACGATCTGAAGACCGCTTTCACCGACGCCAACTACGCCATGCTGGTCGGCGCTCGCCCCCGTGGCCCTGGCATGGAGCGCAAGGATCTGTTGACCGCTAACGGCGCCATTTTTGGACCGCAGGGCAAAGCGCTGAATGATCATGCTGCCCGCGACGTGAAAGTGCTGGTCGTTGGCAATCCGGCTAACACTAACTCCTTGATCGCCGCCAGCAGCGCGCCGAGTCTGAGTCCACGCCAGTTCCACGCCATGACCCGGCTCGATCACAACCGCGCGCTGAGTCAACTGGCGGCTAAGACCGGTTCGCATGTCAATGACATCCAGAAGATGATTATCTGGGGTAATCACTCCGCGACCCAGTACCCCGATATTAGTCAATGCACGGTCAAGGGCCAGGCCGCGACCGGACTGGTCGATCAAGGCTGGTACCGCGATACCTTTATTCCTGACGTGCAGCAGCGCGGCGCGGCGATTATCAAGGCCCGTGGCGCTTCTTCCGCCGCCTCCGCCGCCTCCTCAGCGATTGATCATATGCGCGACTGGGCGCTGGGCACCCCCGAGGGCGACTGGGTCAGTATGGCGGTGCCCGCTGATGGTTCCTATGGCATCAGCGAAGGCGTGATCTATTCTTACCCCTGCGTCTGCAAGAATGGCGACTATGAGATCGTCCAGGGTCTGCCGGTCGACGAGTTTAGTCGTGGCAAGATGGATGCCACCGAAAAAGAGCTGCGCGAGGAACGCGCCAGTATCGAGGATTTGCTGAAGTAGACGGTTTCTCTTGCTCCCCACCTCTTCCCTTGCCGGGACGAGGTGGCGTGGAGAGCAAACGATCCGGGCAGGAAGTTTCCGACTAAGCGACTACACTACTGTTGCCGACAAACATAAAAGTCGCGTTTCCAAACCATCGAAGCTTAAGGATACTCAAGCATGACATACGAAGAATTTCATCGCTGGTCTATTGACGATCCCGAGGGATTTTGGGGCGAGCAGGCCCAGTTGATCCACTGGAACAAGCCACCGCAAAAAATCCGGGATTACAGCAACCCGCCGTTTTGTAAATGGTTTTCTGGCGGTGAAACGAACCTGTGCTACAACGCGGTGGATCGGCATCTGGCCGACCGCGCCGACCAAAACGCGCTGATTTACATCTCGACGGAAACCAACGAGACGGTTATCTACACCTACGCCGAACTGCACCGTGAAGTGAATCGCTTCGCCGCTGTGCTGCAATCGCTGGGGGTCGGGAAAGGCGACCGGGTCATCATCTACATGCCGATGATCGCCGAAGCCTTGTTCTCTATTCTGGCATGCGCTCGGATCGGCGCCATTCATTCGGTGGTGTTTGGCGGTTTCGCCGCCTACAACCTGGCGGTGCGCATCGATGACGCCAAGCCTAAAGTCATGGTCACCTCCGACGCCGGTATGCGTAATGGTAAGGCCGTGCCCTACAAGCACTTGGTCGATGAGTCTTGCAGCCTGGCCAAGTTCCCGCCGGAAAAGGTCGTGATGTGTAACCGGGGCTTAGACAAGGGCCTGACGCTGGTGGAAGGCCGCGACTTGGATTACGCGACTCTGCGCGCCCAGCACATGGACGCCGAGGTTCCTGTCGTCTGGTTGGAGTCGAACGAACCCAGCTACATCCTCTATACCTCTGGCACGACCGGCATTCCCAAGGGCGTGCAACGCGATGTCGGCGGTTACGCGGTGGCGCTGGCTTCCACCATGAAGCATCTTTACCACATCAATCCGGGCGAAACCATGTTCGCCACGTCCGACATCGGCTGGGTGGTGGGGCATTCTTACATCGTCTACGGCCCGCTGATCAACGGTTCGCCGACCATTTTCTACGAGGGAATGCCAACCCGGCCTGACCCCAGCGTCTGGTGGAAAATCGTTAATGAATACCAGGTGCGGACCATGTTCTCGTCGCCGACGGCGGTGCGCGTGCTGAAGGGCCAGGATCAGAAGTACATGAAGATGCACGACGTGTCCTGCTTGCGCTACCTGTTCCTGGCTGGTGAACCACTGGATGAGCCGACCTCGCGCTGGATTACCGACGCCTTGCAGATTCCGGTTATCGACCACTACTGGCAGACCGAAACCGGCTGGCCGATGCTGTCCTATCTGCCAGGCGTGGACTTGAAGCCCAATCGCTTTGGTTCGCCTGGATTCCCCGTATATGGCTATAACATCCGGGTGATCAACGAAGGCACCGGCGAGGAAGTGCCACGGGGCGAAAAGGGCGTGTTGGTTGTAGAGCCGCCTTTACCGCCGGGTTGTTTAAGCACCGTTTGGGGCGATGACAAGCGTTTCGTGCAGAGCTACTTTTCCAGCTTCAAGGAGCTGCTCTACACCTCCTCCGACTGGGCAGTGTGCGATGAAGAGGGTTACTACTTCATTCTGGGCCGCACCGACGACGTTATCAACGTCGCGGGCCATCGGCTGGGCACCCGCGAAATCGAAGAAGCCATCCAGGCGCATTCAGCAGTCGCCGAGGTTGCGGTGATCGGCATCGCCGACAAGGTCAAAGGCCAGGTGCCTGTTGGTTTCGCTCGATTGAAAGATCCGACGCAGCTTGAAGCCGCCGGCGCCACCGAGCGGATGGAGAAGGAAATCATCAACAAAGTGCAGGAACTGCTGGGCGCGGTGGCCAAACCTCATGCGGTTCATTTCGTCAGCGCTCTGCCCAAAACTCGTTCCGGCAAGCTGCTGCGGCGGTCGATCCAGGCGCTGGCTGAGGGGCGTGATCCCGGCGATCTGTCGACTCTGGACGATCCGAACTCGCTGGAAGAAGTGCGCCGCGCTATCGGACAGCACTAAGCAGTGTTGCTGATTTATTGTTGAATCATTAGCCAAACATCCCGTCTCCTGTGCAGGGGACGGGTTTTTTTATTGTCTTTCCGCATGGAGACCGGGCAAATTCAGGAGCAACTTCCTGTTTCTGTTCCTGACCCCCAACGACCATCAGCATTATCGCCCACCTGACGTTTGTCCAGGCTTTGGGATTAGCGAACTGGAGCAGCACTGCCTCGGCAGTGCTCAACGGATGACGAATTGCTCGTGAATCCAGCCGGACGCCCGGCGCGCACAGCTCCCAGGCCAGCCATAACGGGTTTCCGGCAAATATGACTCGCGGCAGGAAGAGGCGCAACGGTTAAGACGGGTGTTGCGGCCCAAGAAGGAACGGGCAGCGGGCGGAATCCTATACGCTAGTCAGTCTGCGCACCTGCGAGGAAAACTTCGCCCGTCATCGGCAACTATAACCTACTGATTTTAATTGGTCGGGGCGAGAGGATTTGAACCTCCGACCACCTGCACCCCATGCAGGTGCGCTACCAGGCTGCGCTACGCCCCGATATTGGCGGCAAGCCGCCGAAATGGAAGGGCATTTTAATGCAAACAATCGAACTTGCCAAGCATTCCTGGAAGATTTAACCCTTGAACTTGTCAACCCGCGCCTTCAGTTTCTGCCCGGGTCGGAATGTTACCACTCGCCGGGCAGTGATCGGAATTTCCTCACCCGTCTTCGGATTGCGCCCCGGTCGCTGGTTTTTGTCGCGCAAGTCAAAATTGCCGAATCCGGACAATTTCACCTGGTGCCCATCCTCCAGCGCACTGCGAACCTCCTCGAAAAAAATTTCAACAAGTTCCTTGGCTTCACGCTTGTTGATGCCTAATTCCTCGAATAATCGTTCCGCCATATCGGCTTTTGTCAGTGCCATACCCCTAAACTCCTTATATCCTGAGCGTTGCGCCAAATTGTTCCGTGAGTCCCGCAATAATGCCGGATACGGTCTCATCAACCATGCTATCGGTAAGATTGCGCGAAAAATCCTGTAAATTCAACCCAAAGGCCAAACTTTTTCGACCTTCGGCAATTCCCTTGCCCCGGTAGACGTCAAACAGCCACACTTCGCGTAGCAAAGGGCCGCCCCGTTGGCGAATATGATTCTGTACAGCCTGTGCCGTGACATTTTCATCCACCACAATCGCCAGATCGCGGCGGCTGACCGGAAAGCGGGACAATTCCTGGAACACAGGCAATCGCGCCGCTTGCAATCCCGCCAGCCGCAGCTCAAAAACGAAGACATCGCCTTCTACATCCAGCGCCCGCGCAACCTGTGGATGTAGCGCGCCTATCCAACCCATCGGCTCCCCGGATCGCTCAATCCGGGCACTCTGACCTGGATGCAGCGCCGGATGCGTGGCGGCGACAAACTGGAACGCTCCTAACTCGCCCGTCAAGGCCAACAGTGCCTCGACATCGGCCTTCAGGTCGAAAAAATCCAGTATTCGCGCCGGCGCGTTCCATTGTTCTGGCAAAACCGGCCCCGCAGCGACGCCACCGAGAAACAGTTCTTGCCGCAATCTTTCCCTGTTGGGCAAAAAGTTCAGACCCTGCTCGAACAATCGCACCCGTGATTGTTGACGCTTTTGATTATAGATCAGTGCTTTCAATAAACCTGGCCATAAACTGGTGCGCATCACCGCCAGATCAGCCGAAATTGGATTCGCCAGCGCCAGTGGCTTGCATTCAGGATCCAAATGCTTCTGAAAAATAGGGTCGACAAAACTATAAGTGATCGCTTCCTGAAAACCTCGTTGTACCAGGGTTTCACGCAACCGTTCCAAACCAAGCTGTTCTTCCGGTTGCGCAGGCATCTCCAATCGGGTGAGCGGTCGGTTGGCCGGCGCCCGATCATAACCGTAAACGCGGATGATCTCTTCGATCAAATCCGCTTCCAGGGCAATATCAAAACGACTACTGGGCGGCACTACCAGCCAATGATCAACCTCGGTCACCACCACCATACCCAACCGGCGCAAGATATCTTCGACCTGAATACGCGGAATCTCCATGCCTAACAGTTTACGGATGCGCGTCGGCCACAAACGGATCGCCGGTTCCGTCGGCAAATGCTCCGGCGATACGGCTTCAATGATCGGTCCCGGTTGACCGCCCGCCATATCGATCAACAGCCGCGTAGCGCGTTCGGCGGCGCGGTGCTGCAATTGCGGATCCACGCCACGCTCGAAACGGTAGGAAGAGTCCGTTTGCAACCCGTAACGGCGGGCGCGACCGGCGATGCTGGCGGGCGCAAAAAAAGCGCTTTCCAGAAACACATCGCGCGTGGCGTCGGTGCAGGAACTGATCTCGCCGCCCATGATTCCAGCCAGCGCCAGGGGACCTTGATGATCGGTAATCAGCAGAGTCTCGACATCCGGTTCAATGACCACCCCATTGAGCAGCTCCAACCGGTCGCCGGGCCGGGCGCGGCGCACCTCAATTCCTCCCGTCAAACGGTTTAAATCGAAGGCATGCATGGGCTGGCCCAGTTCCAGCATCACATAATTAGTTACATCCACCAGCGGTCCCAGACTGCGAATGCCCGCCCGGCGCAAGCGTTCCTTCATCCACAAAGGGGTTTCGGCGGTGGGATCAACCCCGCGAATGACGCGACCCACGTAGCGTGGACAGTCTGCAGGATCAAGCAAGGTCACCGGGAAGGCCACGTCCAGCGCCGGTTGCATCGTCTCCACCGCCAGCGGTTGGAAATCACACCGGTTGAGAACGGCGACCTCACGGGCTACGCCTTCCATGCCCAGGCAGTCGCCCCGGTTAGGCGTTAATTCAATTTCGATGATAGCGTCATCCAGTCCGAGCAGTTCGCGCACACTCTGACCGGGTTGACTGTCAGCCGGCAATGGCAAGAGTCCATCGGAACTTTCCGCCAGACCCAATTCCTTGGCTGAACACAGCATACCCTGTGACTCGACGCCGCGCAGTCTGGATTTTTTAATCGCTAATCCGCCGGGCAACACTGCGCCGATCAGGGCGGTCGGCGCGCACATCCCGACCGCGACATTCGGTGCGCCACAGACAATGTGCAGAGGGGTAGTCTGGCCGACATCCACGGTCGCTACTCGCAACCGGTCGGCGTCGGGATGCGGAACCACCTCTACGACCCGACCTGCGACTACTTGCTCAAAAGCGGGCGCAGCAGGCTCCAGATGATCCACTTCCAGGCCAGCCATCGTCAATTGTGCGGCCAGTTCAATGCTGGACAGATCAGGATCGACCCATTCCCGCAACCATTGTTCGCTGACTTTCATGCTGGTGATCTCACTGAAACTGCTGCAGGAACCGCAGATCGTTGTCGAAGAATAAGCGCAGGTCATTGACGCCATAGCGCAACATGGTTAGTCGCTCAACGCCCATGCCAAAGGCATAGCCCGTGTAGTGCTCACTATCGATTCCCACTTTGTCAAACACCGCCGGATGCACCATGCCGCAACCGAGCACCTCCAGCCAACCGCTCTGCTTGCATACCCGGCAACCGTCGCCGCTGCAAATGACGCAGGCGATATCCACTTCAGCGGAGGGTTCAGTGAAGGGGAAATAGGAAGGACGAAAGCGCACCGCTAGATCGCGCTCGAAGAAGCTTCGCAGGAAATCATCCAGCACCCCCTTCAAGTCAGCGAAACTTACTTCTTCGTCAACCAACAATCCCTCGACCTGATGAAACATCGGCGAGTGGGTCACGTCGGAATCACAGCGGTAAACCCGGCCCGGAGCGATAATGCGCACCGGCGGCGGTTGGGTTTCCATCACGCGGATTTGCACCGGTGAGGTGTGGGTGCGCAGCAGGGTGTGCGCGTCAAAATAAAAAGTGTCATGCATCGCCCGCGCCGGATGATGCAGAGGGATGTTGAGCGCCTCGAAATTGCGGAAATCGTCCTCAACTTCCGGCCCTTCGGCGATGGTAAAGCCAACTCTAATGAACAGTTCCTCGATCCGGGTCAGCGTGCGGCTGAGCGGATGATAGCCGCCGGGGCGCTGGCCGCGTCCAGGTAGCGTGACGTCGAGCGCTTCACTGGCCAGTCGGGCATCCAGCGCTATCGCTTCCAATTCGATCTTGCGCGCGGCAAGGGCCGTTTCCAGCGCCTGTTTGGCTTCGTTGATGGCCTGACCGGCTTGACGGCGCTCCTCGGGGGGCAGTTTGCCCAGTTCCTTGAGCCGCTCGGTAAGCGCGCCTTTTTTGCCAAGATAGTGAACACGTACTTGATCCAGAGCAGCAAGATCGCTGGCTCCAGCAATAGCCGTCTGGGCGGTTTGCAATAATTCGGGCAATGCATCCACGCGGGTGGGTCTCGTAACGATAGCTCACAAAAAAGGGAAAGGATCGCGCCCTTTCCCCATGATGAGAAGTGGGGGAATCGTTCAGGCGACGCCGAGGGCAACCTTGGCGCGGTTGGCCAATTCAGCGAAGGCCGGTTTGTCGAACACCGCCAGATCAGCCAGAACCTTACGGTCAATTTCAATAGCGGCTTTTTTCAGACCATTGATCAGCCGGCTGTAGGACAGGCCATTTTCATGGGCGCCAGCGTTAATACGCACGATCCATAACGCGCGGAAATCGCGTTTCTTCTGGCGGCGGTCGCGGTAGGCGTATTGGCCGGCCTTAATCACCGCCTGTTTAGCGACCCGGTACACCCGACTGCGGGCGCCGTAATAGCCTTTGGCTTGTTTAAGGACCTTCTTATGGCGGGCGTGAGCGGTAACGCCGCGTTTCACTCGAGGCATGGCTTAGTTTCTCCGATCCAGCAACATCAGGCGTAAGGCAACATCTGGCGCACGGCCCGGGTATCTACTGCCGCGATGGTCGTCGTACCGCGCAACTGGCGTTTCCGCTTGGCGCTCTTTTTGGTCAGGATGTGCCGGAGGTGCGAGTGAGAACACTTGAACTGGCCGGAACCGGTGCGGCTAAAGCGTTTGGCTGCGCCGCGATTGCTTTTCATTTTGGGCATTGCATGACTCCGCAATTTTAAAAGTTTAATTCAATTCAGGGATTAACCCCGATCTGCGTCAAAGACCGGGAGTGGTCGGCGTCTGGCAGGGAAAATTATTTCTTTTTGACCGGCGCGATGGTCATCACCATCTGCCGCCCTTCCATGCGGGGCCGTTGCTCCACTGCGCCGTAAGCGGCGAGATCATCTTCGACGCGCTTGAGAAGGTTGAGGCCAAGGTCCTGGTGCGCCATCTCGCGGCCGCGAAACCGCAACGTCACCTTGGCCTTGTCGCCTTCACTCAGGAAACGGATCAGGTTGCGCAGTTTGACCTGATAATCTCCTTCGTCCGTGCCTGGACGAAACTTGATTTCCTTGACCTGGATTTGTTTTTGCTTCTTTCGAGCTTCGCTTTGTTTCTTGGCCTGCTCAAACCGGTATTTACCATAGTCCATGATGCGGCAAACCGGCGGCTTGGCGTTCGGGGAGATTTCCACCAAATCCAGTTCGGCTTCCTCAGCCATCCGCCTGGCTTGCACCAGGGAGACAACCCCCGCCTGCTCGCCGTCCTGATCAATCAAGCGCACTTCGCGCCCAGTGATCTCTTCGTTGAGCCGGAGTTCATTATTCGCAGCGATGTTGCGGTCCTCCAATCGTTATTCAGTTCGCCCGCGCCGGGCAATATCGGCTTGCAGTCGCTCCACGAAGGCGGGCAGGCTCATACTGCCCAAATCCTGACCGGTGCGGGTGCGCACCGCAACGGTCCCGTTTTCCATCTCGCGGTCGCCGACGACCAACAGATAGGGAACGCGCTGCAAGGTATGTTCGCGAATTTTAAAGCCGACTTTCTCGTTTCTCAAGTCAGACTCGACCCGGAAACCTTGTCGCGCAAGGGATTTTTCAACCTGGACGGCATATTCGGCCTGGTGGTCGGTAATATCGAACACTATTGCCTGCACCGGCGCCAGCCAGGCCGGCATCGCGCCAGCGTATTGTTCGATCAAAATGCCGATAAACCGCTCCAGCGAACCGAGAATCGCCCGGTGCAACATAACGGGAACCCGCTTGCTCCCGTCCTCGGCGATGTAATGCGCGTCCAGCCGGCCCGGCATGGAGAAATCGACCTGAATGGTGCCGCATTGCCAGAGTCGGTCCAGGCAGTCGCGCAGCACAAATTCGATCTTGGGACCGTAGAACGCGCCCTCACCGGGTTTGAGCCGCCAAGGTAGTTCAGTCCGGTTCAGCGCCAGCTCCAGCGCCTTTTCCGCCTTGTCCCAGACTTCGTCGCTGCCGACCCGCTTGTCGGGACGGGTGGCCAGGGCCAGTTGTACCTCAGTGAAACCGAAATCGGCGTAGACCTGGAACAGCAGATCCATGAACGCCGTGACTTCCGGCTGAATCTGCTCCTCGGTACAGAAGATGTGTGCATCATCTTGTACGAAGTTACGCACCCGCATCAAACCATGCAACGTGCCAGACGGTTCATTGCGGTGGCAGGAACCGAATTCGGCCATCCGTAGCGGCAGATCACGATAGCTTTTTAGTCCCTGGTTGAAAATCTGGATATGACCGGGGCAGTTCATCGGTTTCACCGCGTAATCGCGGTTCTCCGAAGCCGTCGTGAACATGTCGTCGCGGAATTTTTCCCAGTGTCCCGAACGTTCCCACAGGCTACGGTCGATAATTTGCGGCGTATGAACTTCCTGGTAGCCATATTCGCGCAACATTTGTCGAATATAGTTCTGCACTTCGACATAGACGCGCCAGCCCCGATCATGCCAAAACGCCATGCCCGGTGCTTCTTCCTGGACGTGGAACAGGTCCAGCGCCTTGCCCACCCGGCGATGATCGCGCTTTTCGGCTTCTTCCAACCGATGCAGGTAGGCTTTCAGCGCTTTTTGATCCGTCCAGGCGGTGCCATAGATGCGTTGCAGCATCTCGTTGCGGGAGTCGCCGCGCCAGTAAGCGCCGGCCACCTTCATCAGTTTGAAGGCTTTCAACTTCCCGGTCGATGGCACATGCGGCCCGCGACAAAGGTCGATGAAATCATCCTGCTGATAAAGGGAAATATCCTCGCCGGAAGGAATATCAGCAATGATTTGCGCTTTGTACTCTTCGCCCATGTTGCGAAAGAAGGTGACGGCTTCGTCGCGAGGCATGATTGAGCGGTTTTTTTTATGACGGGAATATCCCGCGCCGCCAGCTCCTCCATGCGCGCCTGAATCCGCTCCAGATCATCGGGAGTGAAAGTACTCTCGAAAGCGAAGTCATAGTAGAAACCGTTTTCGATGACCGGACCAATCGTCACTTGGGCGCTGGGATAGAGTTGCTTCACCGCATGGGCCAGCAGATGGGCGCTGGAATGGCGGATAATATCCAGCCCTTCCGGATCGCGTTCGGTAATGATGGCCAGGTGGGCGTCCTGGTCAAGCACATGCGAGGTATCGACCAGGCGGTCATCGACCTTGCCAGCCAGGGCGGCTTTGGCCAGTCCGGGGCCAATCGCGGCGACAACCTCCCGGACGCTGACGGGATTCTCGAAGACGCGCTGGCTGCCATCGGGGAGCGTGATGGTCGGCATCGCTAAAATTCTCTTGATCGACTGAGGGTTTTCCAGGGAGTTGGAAATAGTAAAGGGCGCACCATTTAACCTTCTTTTGGAAGGAAGGCGCGCCCCTTCGATAATCGTTTTGCTGTGCAACCTGCAAAATCTGGTAGGCGCGATTGGACT
>JAGRHQ010000349.1 GCA_020444905.1 Candidatus Competibacteraceae bacterium | reverse complement strand
TGAGCCTTCTGATGCATTGAAGTCATCGCCGACGACCCCGCCGTCACCCTGATCAACCACTACTATTTCTCCATCCTCGACCGCGCCCCTGAGGAGGACGGCGTCGCCTTCTGGAAAGACCAAATCACCGCCCTGCAAGCCCAGGGACAAGACGCCAAACCGGTGTTCCGCAACATGGCCTACTTCTTCTTCAACAGCCCCGAATACCTGGCGCGCAACACCACAAACCCGGCCTTCATCGGCAACCTCTACCGCACCTTCTTCCAGCGCGAACCCGAAGAGGACGGACTGGCCTTCTGGCTGGAACAACTGGCGGAAGGCAGTCCGCGCAACGATGTAATGGGTGGCTTCCTCTACTCCCAGGAATTTACTGACTTCATGGGGTATCTGGGGTTTTGAGCGCAAATGTCCTCACGCTCTAATACCAATTCCCATTGTGTTAAATGACGTTACTGCGGAGTCTCCCCCCTTTGAAAAAGGGGGGCCGGGGGGGATTTCGCACGAGCGACGGGGCCAAAATTCCCCTCACCCTCCTTTGCTAAAGGGGTGACTGAACGGTTACAGGCGGGTTAGGGCGTCAGCCTATAACTCGCCGATTCGGTTTTGATTTCGGCAGGTTACGCTGCGCTAGCCTGCCCTACGCGGGGAATATAAAACCTACCGGGAATTGGTATTACAATTTGATACAAAACTTCCCTCTCAGCAAAACTCTGGTTACAAGAAAGGCGTCTAATAACCCCATCTTCAACGAGAAACCACGGAGTTCAATCATGAAATTGCACAAGAATCTATTAGCCGCCGCTGTTGTCGCTGGTCTGGGTTTATCCACTATTGCGTTTGCCAGCCCTTGGGGTGGTCACGGCCCGATGATGGGTGGTGGTGGTGATTGCCCGATGATGAAGGGCGGCGGTGGTCATGGCGGTGGTCATGGTCAGCGCCATGCCATGATGCAACAATATCACGCTGAACGGATGGAGTTGCTCGAAGCGCGGCTCAAACTGAAACCCGAACAGGAAGCCGCCTGGAAAGGTTTTCTGGCCGCACAGGATGCCCATCATGCGATGATGTTCAAAACCAAACAGGCAATGCGTGACCAGGATGAGACCGCGCTGGCTCATTTTGAGGAACGGGCGCAATTCATGGAGCAGAATCTGGCCAGCATGAAAGAGATGATTAAGGCGACCAGCGACCTGTACGCCGCTCTGGATCCTCACCAGAAACAGGTCATGGACAAATTTTTCACCGACCGACCGATGGGGCGCGGACGTGGTCCGGCAGCCGGCCCAGGGCCATCGGCAAATGCTCCCGCCGAACCAGCAGACGACAACGACTAACCTGATTTGTGACCGCTCACTTCCCCCGCCCACAGATGGGCGCGGGGTGGGGGGTGGAGGCGTTAACAGGGGAGGCGCTTTCGGGCGCTTCCCCTAATTTTTTGTCGACCCTGTGAATTTTTCCTTGCTCCACCGGGTTTAAAGCGCATCTGGCAGTCCACATAAATCCGCAAATTTGTTATGTTAATCGAATTGGCGGCACAAGCGGCGCAACAGGTCTCGGGCTGATCTTTCATCTTGAGCCTGAACCCGCTCCCTCTCATGAGAAGGTAAGGATGATGCTGGAAGAAAATATTCGGAAAATAATTGAATTGCGTCACGACGCACCCTATGAGGTTCTGGGACCTCACTACGATAGCCGGGAGCGGACGCTGACGATTCGCGCTTTTCTACCCCAGGCGGCGCGCGTTTACGTCCTGCCGGCGGATGGGGCCGGCAAGCGTGAGATGCGGCGGCTGCACCCTGACGGTTTCTTCACTCTCCAGCTTCCGGGGACTGCAAAACTGGATTATCAGTTCATGGTTGTTGAGACCAACGGCCAATCCTGCACATTCCACGATCCCTACGCTATCCATGCCTCCTCCTTTACCGACGCTGATGAGCGCGCGCTGCAACAGGGGGCACTGAACGCCTTGTATGAGCAACTGGGCGCGCATCCGGTCAGCAAGAACGGGATCGCTGGGGTCAACTTCGCGCTGTGGGCGCCGCAC
>JAGRHQ010000348.1 GCA_020444905.1 Candidatus Competibacteraceae bacterium | reverse complement strand
ATGAAATGGAAGAAATTTCTTTACAAGCAACTGTGCATTCAGGAAGGCGTCTATCTCTGCCGCGCGCCCTCCTGCGCGGTCTGTTGCGACTATGCCCGGTGCTTCGGCCCCGAAGAATAATCTTGTGTTATCCTTGGCAAAGTTTTACTGATCCTTTCCCCGTTTGCCTTGTCTTGCGGAGCGCCCGCCATGGACTACACGATTCGAACCATTCTCTATGCGACTGACCTCGGTCCTCATGGACCGGACGTCTTTAATCATGCTTTCTCGCTCGCCAAACAGTACAGCGCCAAGATCCACATCATCCATGCACTGGAACCGATGAGCGACTACGCTCAATCGCTGGTTGAGACCCTGGTGCCGCCCGACACCCTGAAAACCTTGCATCAAACCGGCATTGTGCAAGTTAACCAGGAAATGCATCGGCGTCTGGAGAAATTCTGCGAAGAGCATCTGCACCCCGAAGCAGAGACCGTGGTCGCCGACATGCGCGTTGTCGCGGGTCACCCGGTGGAAGTGATCATTGACGAAGCCAAGCGGATCAACGCCGATTTAATTGTTCTCGGCTCCCACGGTCAAACCGCCCTGGGAGAAATGTTCATGGGTTCGGTCGCGCATAAGGTTTTGATCAAAGCCCGGCATCCCGGCATCCCGGTTTTCCTGGTGCCTATCGACCGGGTATAAAGGTTTCGGGGAACCAATACCGCTTGCAGAATTCTCTTAGGTGATGTTTTAGAACCCTGAATCAGAGCTGTTCTCAACCCGACTTCAGCGCCTTTTCACAGAATCAATTGTTTTTTCATGGCCCTGGATACGAAGGGAACAAGTCTGCTGGCTCGGCATATCGGGCGCCGCCCTGTCGGTCCCGATACCCATCTACCGGGAGAGACCATGACCACGCCACCCCTGTCCGCGAATGCTGTTAAACCCACCGACGAACCCTGGCGTAGCAATCTGCGCGGCGATCTTGATGCAGAGTTGACCGGCCCCCGTCCTTCCTGGTGGTGGACGGGCCGCATCCCGTGCGACTGTCCTGGCTGCCAGCCGGACGGGACAATCACCTCGTTGGCGTTGCCTAATCTGGCGACGTGCAGCCGGACACAAACTCTGGACTATTTCGATAATGGCTGGACCCTGACCGAAGTACTGTTCTCCGGTCTGCGGGGCGAAGAAGCCTTCTACCGCCCACCCTACCATCACCTGCGTCACCCGATGATCTTCTACTACGGTCACCCTCCGGCGCTGTACATCAATAAATTGCGGGTTGCCGGTCTGATCGCCGAACCCCTTAATCCCTATTTCGAGCGACTGTTTGAAACCGGCGTGGACGAGATGCGCTGGGATGACATGTCCAAAAACGAAATGCTCTGGCCGAGCATTCAGGAAGTTCACGCCTACCGTCAACAGGTTTACGCCATCGTGCGGCGGGTGATTGAAACCCATCCCGGCCTAGCGTCCAATCACCCGCCGATTACGCAGAATGACCCGCTCTGGGCGTTGTTCATGGGTTTCGAGCATGAGCGCATTCATCTGGAAACCTCTTCCGTATTGATTCGCGAATTGCCGTTGAACAGGGTGCAACGTCCCGCCGAATGGCCGAAGCTGCATTCTTCCGCGGGACGGTCGGCGGCTTTTCCACCCCAGGCAGGCCGTGATTATTGGGTAAACGAACTGATTAGCGTACCGGGTCAAGCGGTGACGCTGGGCAAACCGATGGATTGGCCTTCATACGGTTGGGACAATGAATACGGTCGGCGTGAGACCCCCCTGCAACCGTTCCAGGCCAGTCGCTATTTGATCAGCAATGGCGAATTTCATACTTTTGTGGTCGCCGGCGGCTACCGGGAACCGCGCTACTGGTCGGACGCCGGTTGGGAATGGCGTGCGTTTCGCAACCTCAAGCAGCCAACTTTCTGGATTCCCGACGGTCCTGCCGGTTTACACCACTACCGGCTGCGCACCCTGTTCGAAAGCATCGACCTGCCGTGGGATTGGCCGGTTGAGGTGAATTATCACGAAGCCAAGGCTTACTGCGCGTGGCGCGCTGCGCAGGACGGCGTTCCTTACCGCTTA
>JAGRHQ010000347.1 GCA_020444905.1 Candidatus Competibacteraceae bacterium | reverse complement strand
CAACTACCCCTGGTGTGTCGCGCCCCGCGTGGGCGAACAGATTGGAACAAACAACGGTATGGCAACCAACTCCGATGACGATCAGAAAGCGCCGCCACTTTGGCAATGGATCAACCTTGCCGATTACCGTCCCCCAACCGCGTCGGTGAATGTTGTTACTGAAAATTGGTGGGCTACCTTGGGTAGACGCCCCCATCACGACGATGATGATTCAGAAACAATTAACCGAGTCAACGGGTTAGAGGTGTTGTCCGACGAACAACTCATGCAGATCGTTCCTGACCCGGACTGGCGCGACGCGGCGGCGGCCCTGAATGGCGCTCTGGAAGATGACTTGATGAGCTGGCGACCAAATCGGTTGACCCTTTTTGTGGTCGGGCCACCGCATGGCGGCGTTGCCGGAATTCTGCGCCAGTGGGCGGAACAATGCCAGTGGCGCGTCCTGGAGCCGCCGACTCCAAAACAGATTTTATATAACAATATTAACTTGTTATCTGCCAATAGAGCCGATGAATGGGATTGGGTTTTACCGACGTTGGAGCGGGTCTACTTGCGCCATGCCGCCGGGCTGGGTCTGGTGCGACAGCTTCTCCGCCAAGCCTGCTCCGGCAGGCTGGGACGGGGCATTATCGGCTGCGACAGTTGGGCCTGGGCGTTTCTGTGCCGGGCTGGGCCAAATAGCCGGGCGCGGACGCTGACCTTGTAGGCTTTCGATCAAGAGCGCCTGTCTCTCTATTTGCAAGGACTGGCGGAGGGCGCGGAAAAGCCGCTGCTGGCATTCCGCCAGGCCCATAGCGGTAAGTATGTTCTGCCACCGCCTGCCGAAAGCCCGGATGAAGCCGCCGTGGTTGACCGTGATTTTCTAAACCGGCTGGCGGCATACAGCCGAGGCATTCCCGGGATTGCTCGGACGCTCTGGCCGCCAGTCTGCGCACCCGGCTCGATGCGGAAACAATGCCGCTTTGCCGGGCCTGTTTGAACAGTTCCGGCGTAGCGAAGTGCATGACCAAACGCCCGCGTCCCGAAAACGGTTCTGGATAAGCTGCTATAATTTCAAAATCTGGCTACAAAGCTGCTTCATCAGGAATGTTTATGTCGCAACTAATCTGGCCTGGCAAACCCTATCCACTGGGCGCTTTCTGGAATGGCGAGGGTACTAACTTTGCCTTGTTTTCCGAAAACGCCACACAGGTTGATCTGTGTTTGTTTGATGAACAAGACCAGGAAACCCGGCTAGAGCTGAAAGAAGTCAACAAATTTACCTGGCACGGCTACGCGCCGGGCATCGGACCGGGACAACGTTACGGCTTTCGTGTGCATGGCCCCTTTGCCCCGCATGAAGGCCACCGCTTCAACCCCAACAAATTGTTGATCGATCCCTACGCCAAAGCGCTTGACGGCGATGTCCAGTCGGGGGAGGCGATTTTTGGTTACCCGTGGGAACAACCCGACGAAGACCTGGCCTTTTCCGAGAGCGACAGCGCGCCGTTAGTGCCCAAGGGCGTGGTCATTGATCCGCATTTCGATTGGGAAGGCGACGCTTTGCTGCGCACGCCCTGGCACGAGACGGTGATCTACGAAATGCACGTCCGGGGCTTCACCCGCCTGCATCCAGAGATTCCCGAAGCGTTGCGCGGCACTTACGCCGGACTGGCCCATCCCGCCGCCATCGCTCATTTGCGCTCGATTGACGTAACGGCGGTTGAGTTAATGCCGGTGCATCACTATTTGGCCCATCCTGGCCATCTGGCGAACACCGGGCTGCGTAATTACTGGGGTTACGATTCGCTGAATTTTTTTGCCCCCTACTCCGGCTACAGCGCCAGCGGCAACCAGGGTCAGCAGGTGCGCGAATTCAAGGAAATGGTCAAAGCCCTGCACCGGGCTGGCATTGAGGTGATTCTGGACGTGGTTTATAACCACACTGGCGAAGGCAACCAGATGGGGCCGACGCTGACTTTGCGCGGGGTGGATAACGCCGCCTATTACCGACTGGTCGATGATAATCCGCGCTATTACATGGACTTCACCGGTTGCGGCAACTCGCTGAATGTCCGTCATCCGCAAGTGCTCA
>JAGRHQ010000346.1 GCA_020444905.1 Candidatus Competibacteraceae bacterium | reverse complement strand
TTCGGCGAGCACATCGAAAAATCCTGGCAGGATTTCCGCAATCAGGTGCAAATTTTGTTATTGACCCAGGATGAGGCCCTGATCTGGATCAATCGGATCGAGAGGGCGTTGGCCGAAAATTGAGCATCCATCCATCGCTTAGGAAATTTTCTCGGTCAGCAAGGGCAAGTCTGTCGCCGATTCGCCCAAATAATGCCGCACCCGCGCCAAGGCTTGCGGCAAACTAGCGGACAACAGCAGCTTGCCGGGAAGGTTGCGTAAACCAGCCCGCCGCATCAGCAGCGCCGGTTGGCCACGTACGCCTGCGACCGCGACCAGAATGCCATCGCCCCGCAAGCGTTCAATTGCGGAGTCCAGCGCCACCAGGCCCGATACGTCCATGACCGTGACGCCGCTAATATCGATAATCACCGCTCGCGGACGTCCGGCGATATCGTGCAAAGCGCTCATCGCTTTTTCCGCCGCGCCGAAAAACAGCGAACCGGCGACTTCATATAATTGCACGCCATCGGGCAGGGGGCTTTCCAGGTGCGGATGATCTGTTTCCACCAGCTTGCTGCCAGTGAGCGCCGCCATCCGGTTCATAAAAAGCAGCGCAGCCAGCACCACGCCCACGCTGATCGCGATCACCATATCGAAAATCACCGTTAAGCCAAAGCAAACGAGCAACACCAGGATATCGCTGCCGGGGGCCACCTGAAAAATATGGCGGAAGTGTTTCAGTTCGCTCATATTCCAGGCCACTAGCAACAACAAGGCCGCCAGCGCCGCCATCGGTAGATAGCCCAGCAATGGCGCCAGCGCCAACAATACCAGCAGGATGAACAGGGCATGAAATACGGCGGCGAACGGACCGCGGGCGCCAGCGCGAATATTCGCCGCAGTGCGCGCTAGCGCACCGGTCGCGGCGATGCCGCCGAAGAAGGGCGCAATCGTGTTACCAATGCCTTGCCCAATCAGCTCCGCATCGGGATCATGCTTGGTCCCGGTCATACCGTCAGCGACCACGGCGCATAACAGGGACTCAATCGCGCCGAGCAACGCAATGGCCATGGCGGGACCGAGCAATTCCTTCAGCAATGGCAGCGATAATCCTAACGGTTGACCATCCGGGCCGGGCAACTGCCACGGCAAAACAAATTGCGGCAGGAAGTGCGGGATGCCAGGCAGGGTTTGTCCCTCCTGAACGTAGCTGAAACGAGACGCGATGGTGGCGACCTCGAAACCGTTTACAGTCCGGCTGAGTAGCCAGGCTATTGCGGTGGCGACGACCATGCTGACCAGTGGCGCGGGTAACCCGGTTTTCAAACGCGGCCAGAGCAGCAACAATGTCAGCGTCACCACGCCAATCAGGAAATCCGGTAGATGTAAACCTGGCAGCGCCTGCCCCGTCAGCCAGATCCGCTCCAGAAAGTGTTCCGGTTGCGCCGCCAGGTGCAAGCCAAAGAAATCTCTGAATTGCAGGCTGGCGATCACCACCGCGATGCCCGTCGTGAAACCAGTGGTCACCGGATAGGGAATGAACTGAATCAGCTTGCCCATCCGCCCCACGCCCATACCGATCAGCATGATGCCCGCCATGCCGCTGGCGGTGACCAGACCACCGAGTCCATATTTTTCAGCAATGGGATGCAGAATGACGATGAAGGCGGCGGTCGGCCCGGAGACGCTGAATCGGGAACCGCCGGTCAGGGCGATCAGTAGACCAGCGACAATGGCCGTATACAAACCATATTGCGGCGGTACTCCACTGCCAATGGCCAGCGCCATGGCTAGCGGCACGGCGACAATGCCCACCGTAACGCCGGCCAGTAAATCCGCTTGCAGTTTTGACCAGTTATAGCCGCCGCGCAGCTTGTCGCGCAGGGCTGTGCCAAAGGGCAGGTACAATGCGTGTTGTCGATCGGGTTTCATACGGGTTCCAGGACATCCTCCTCTCAATGACTGTGGATCGCGGCTTCGCGATCGATCATTCCTGCGAAAGACCGGAGGGTCGAATCATGACGGTCTTTTCTTCATCTGCATCAGGCTCCTTAATGCGGTAACCACATTCATTTTCCAGATAAAACTCGATGATAGGCAGG
>JAGRHQ010000345.1 GCA_020444905.1 Candidatus Competibacteraceae bacterium | reverse complement strand
ATCGACTCACCTGGTTCGATTCTGATAGGCGTAGTGATATGAAATGTATATGCATTGTTCGTTACCTATGCGACAATGCCACTGTTCGCATCCAGTGGCGGGCGGGCGGGCGCAACCTCCCTCTGATGCTGAATCAAGGGGACCTACACCGTGCAATTGCTGGTCAATGATGGTCAAGCGGACAGCGCGCCCGATAGCGTCACGATTTCGACGGAAAATTCCCCGCCGGTGACCGAGGCCGGCTCGGCCCAGACCGCGCCACTCAGTGGCACGGGTTCATCCGATGCCGATGGCGATGCGTTGACGTACCAATGGACGTTGACGACCGTGCCGGTGGGTAGCACGGCGACACTGACCAATCCGACTACGGTGAATCCCAGTTTCATCGACGAGCAACCCGGCGCGTATGTGGCGCAGCTCATCGTGAACGATGGGATGGTCAACAGCGATCCGGATACGGTGACCATCAGTACCGAGAATTCGAAACCGGTGGCGGACGCCGGGCCGGATCAACAGGTGGAAGTCGGTGAAACGGTGACGCTGGACGGGTCGGGATCACAGGATGCCGGCGGCGATGTCTTGACTTGTCAATGGGCGCTGACCACCCGGCCGGCCAGCCGGCCGGTAGCACGGTGGCGTTGCAGGACACCCCATACAACCGGATCATACGGCACACCCAGATTGACTGTTGGACGGGGCCGCTCGGCTGTGTGCGTGAGGGCAAAAGTTCCGAGCTGGCCAAACCCACGCAATTCCAGCCCTTGGGCCGTGGGCACAATCTCGCCCACCGAACCCACAGCGGCCAAGTTCAGCCGCCCCGCCGGTGCATACAGCGTACCATTGACAACCGTAAGATCACCGCCCAAAAGCGACAGGGTCTGACCTTCCGGGACCTGCAAGACACTGCCCTGCACCGTGATGGGTCCCGGCGCTGGATCAAGAAAGCCAAAGGCTTCGATCGGCGCAACGGTCAATACGCTGTGATCAGGATACACGGCGTCAAACCGTCCACCATCATTCAGGCGTACATAATCCGCCGTGCTAGCATGAAACGAACCGGACACATCCAATCGGGCCTTCTCACCGAACAACACGCCAGCCGGATTGAGCAGATAGAGATTTGCGCCAGGAATGGTTGATCGGAGTAATCCGTCGATGCTGGACGCTTGGCCCCCGGTCACCCGGCCAATAATGTTATTCACCGAGTTTGGCCCGCTGAAGGTCGCGGATTCTCCCCGATAAATCGAAAACTGGCCAAAGCTGTGAAACAAATTGCTGCCATGCTGTTGGCCCACTTCCGCAGGAATAGCGTAATTTGGCCCGGATAGCAGTCCGCTTGGCCCGAGCGTGCCGTCCAGCATCACTTGTGCGGCAAGTGGGTTGGCGTATAAGGTCAACGTCAGCGCCCCTGCCCATCTCAAGTGTATTGTCATATTGCGCCCTCGGTAGGTAGTCATGAGGTGTCGTTCCCAAGCCTAACGCTATTGCGAACCTCAGAATTTTTGATTGATTTTTAAAGATATTCACTCTCAAATTAACCCCAGTGCTAGATTTGAGCCAACTAGCTGCCAATTTTTATTCCTCACCGTCCATCGCAGGACAATTTTATTCACTGGCTGCCCAATAACCTGCAAGAGTAACTCAATCGTGCTCGAAAAAAATTAACGCAACAGAATCTCCACAAGAACCCCTGAAGAACCGCTTAAAACTTAAAACCTGAATATTTCCGGCAAAACGCCTCGGTCACCTGCCAGAGATCCGGGGTTAAACGCGCCTGAACTTCTGCGCGGATCGCCTCGGGAACGCCGCCGTAAAAGGCTTCAGCGACGCCGCCGGTAATACAGGCGAGGGTATCGCTGTCGCCACCGAGCGAAACCGCATAGCGCACCGCTTCTTCATAAGAGTCGGCATCCAGAAACGCCACCAGCGCTTCCGGAACGGTGCCCTGACAGGACACATCAAAGTGGTAATCAGGACGGATGTCATCAACCGTTCGGGTAAGGTCATAATCGAACTGGTTTTGTATCCGGGCGCGTATCGTCTCCTTAGCCGCGCCCGTGCGGGCTAAATAGATTGCCAGCGCAGTTGCCTGCGCGCCTTTGACGCCTTCTGG
>JAGRHQ010000344.1 GCA_020444905.1 Candidatus Competibacteraceae bacterium | reverse complement strand
CGTAGCGCGCATATCGTGGCTGGCGCGTTCAATGATCAACAGGGTATGCGGTACGGTCAGTTCCAGCAGGGGCCGTGCTTCCGCCGGATGATAGTAGCGGGCAACGGCGTCCAGGGTGTTCTGACCCAGCGTCCACAACCGGCTGCCGTCGTTTAAGGGCCAATCTTCCGGCTTTACGTCCCCGGCCAATCGCTCGATGATTTCCCAGGCGGCATCGGCTTTAGGCGGCCAGTGCGAGTCAGGCGCGGTCGCCGCATCCGCCAGCAAACGGCGATCCTTGCGTAACAGCCAGTGTTGCAGTCCATAACCGGCGGCGCTGCAAGCGACCATGGCCGCCAGCCAGCCATACAGCATTCCGGTTTGCCAGAGCCAGAACGCGCCCAGCGGCAACAGCGCTGCAATGGGCAATGCCCATAGCAGCAACGCGATCAGACGCAGGCGGTCCAGACGGTTGAACAGGATCATTTACCTTATCTGATACCGTTTCTCGATAAGTGTTGAATCATAGGTTCCCCCCTTTAGCAAAGGGGGGTGATGGGGGATTTGAACACCGTGGATCGAAGCCGCTCTCAGAATCCCCTCCAACCCCCCTTTTTCAAAGGGGGGAGCTTCTGCGCTGACCCTATCAGCTCTATTCGCTAACATAACGAGAAGTGGTATAAGTCGGGCCCTGTGGGGTTGCCGTCTTTTTGGCAACTCCACAGGGCCCTAAATCCCCATGCCGTCAATCCGGCCAGAAGTTCTCATCCATCATTTGGGCGAAGGAGAAGGGACAAGCGGGCGGGAAGGTGGTTTCCGATAACCCGGTTTCTCGTTCTGCTTCGATCAGCGCCAGTAGATAGGCTTGCGCGATGGCTTGATCCAGCTTTGCCTTCAGACTCGGATTGTCTTTCAGGTGGATGGTCAGGCGGATACGCTGTTCCTTGATCGACAGTCGCCAGGAGTTGCCGCGCAATCCAGGTTGAAAGCGCCACTTGAGGAGGTGAAGCAACAGGACGACCAGTCGGTTAAGCAGTTCGCGCTGTTCGCTGCGGCCCATACTGTCAATCTCCTCGGCAATGTGAACCAGGTCGGCCTCGGCCCATTGACCGGCGCGTAGCAGACCGGCCTGTTGGTGGGTCCATGCGTAGAAGTCTGTCTCGTAAAGGCTGGTCATGATGGCGCGTAGTCTCCTGGAAGCCGTGTTCCCCGAAGCGAATTCCTTTAGCTGGGAACAAATGATCGATGATTATTGGCCAGAATTCCCCGCCCCCCTTTTTCAAAGGGGGGCGTGAATACTGACGCGGTCAGAATCCCAAGGCTTCCATGAAGCCAGTGAATTCCGGCGAGAACAGGAAGCCGAGCATCACGTCATAGCGTGGCGAGCCGAGCACTAGCTGGGTCAACCAGAACTCCAGCCCTTCATCATCCGGTTCCCGCTGGAAGAAGGTCAGATACAGGTTGGTGAGGAACTGGATGTTGGTGGTGTTCCGACCGATGTATTCATCGCTGAAGAAGAAGAAAGCGGCCATCTCGCGGAACACCGGCTTGACATCTTCGCCGTTTGCCTGCTTCTCGGTAATCTGGTTTTTCCAGAAAGCCAAACCGTCTTCTTCCGGCTGGCGTTCGAGAATCGAGACGTAGTAGTGGGTGATCAAGGTTGTGGCGGAATCACCGCCCGTGATTTCAATGCGGTAGTCCTGCTGAGACAGCGCATTGCCGTTGGCGCGGTTGATCACCTGGAGGGTGAAGAAGTAGACGCCTTCGGTGGTGGGAACCCCTTTGAGCACCGTGGCGTCAGTCAGGCTGTCCTGCGTGAGCGCGAGACCCGGAGGGAGCACGCCAGCGGCGACGCTCCAAACCGTGTCGGCGTTGGCCACAGGGGCACCGACGTAGCGGGCCTGGAGGGTGGCGCGGTAGGGTTGACCCAGCGGGGTGCGGGAGAGAATGCCGCCGCTGATGGCCAGATTGGGCATGCCGGGGCCGCCTGGGTCGAGGATGTTACCGTCTCTTGCCAGGTCGGAGTCGCCGGCGCCGCCGTCGGTGATCAGTAGGGTGATGGCGTTGCCCTGAACAATCGCGCCGGGCAGGACATACCAGTGCGGTTCGCGGTTGTCTTCGGTGGGGCCGTATTTCCAG
>JAGRHQ010000343.1 GCA_020444905.1 Candidatus Competibacteraceae bacterium | reverse complement strand
CTTACGACCTGTGGGCATCTGATAGAGTTCCAGAGGGCGGCTGATCGTATGCGTTGACCCGCGGCACGACGATGGGTTGATCGATTGATGAACGCTGATCTCTGGATAGGCTGTGTTGATGTTCTATCGTAACCAAATTGAATTCAACGATTGCCAAAACCAGTGTTTGGAACGACTGTTGCCTCAGACTGTGGCGCTGGCGTTGGTGCTACACTCGCTAACGGGATACAACGCTCCAGCGGGGCTTGCAATGACTCATCCGGACTCCGCGCTAAAGCGCCGTGTCCCTGGACGATAAAATTGTTGCGTTCGTCAGAATCAATAGGGCCACAGCGGCGGCCCAATCGCGCAGCAGCGTCAGAATAGCGCGAAGGCAAGACTGTCAGGCTACCGCTGATATCGACTTGCGGGGCGTTATTTTGCACCGTGCCGTCATTGCCGATTCGTTGCGAGGAGGCGTTCAGCACGTCTTGCACGTCCGCCGCGTTATGCAGAAACACCCCGGCGTTGACCGTAATATTACCGCCCTTGCCCTGACGCGCTGTGGCAGTGATGCTGCTGCCGTCCAACGCGACAACATTAGCGCCGTTCAGGGTGACATTGCCGCCATCGCTGAAATCATCGCCAGAAACCGAAGAGCTGATTTCACTACCGTTCAGCAGCTTGAGGTGATCCACCTGCAAGGTGATGACGCCGCCGCTGGCCCGTTCCGCTTCGCCAATGACGAGGCCACCATCGTCCAAGGTCAGCTTGGAAGTAGTGACCTCGATGTAGCCCGCGTTGCCGTTGTTGCCATTGGGATTCTTTCCCAAAGCGCCCGCGTAAAGGCCAGAGGTATAATTACCTTCAACACCGGTAATTATCACTGCATTATGGGCATGTATGATCAGGTTGCCACCCTGACCAGCGCCCCATGTTTCTGTAATAATCCTCCCACCTCCAGTCATCTTGAGATCATCGACGTTTAATATAATGTCGCCGACATTGCCGCCTGCTTGCTTTGACCAAGAGCCAGTTTCGATGACTGCGTCACTTTCGATTGTTAGGAAACCGACATCTAGTGTTACTGAGCCTCCTGCGCCAGAACCCAAGGTATCGCTCTGGATAGCACTGCCTTGGCTGAGGGTCAAAACAGGAGTATTCACATAAATCGCGCCAGCATCGCCTGTAGCGCCTTTCAGCGAATCAGTTGAGATATATGCTCTGTTGTCTAACGTCAGGATGCCCACGTTCAGCTTTACATGGCCACCCGCGCCAGAACCCTGGGTAGAACTCTGAATGACGCCTTGCTGATTCAGCGTTAGAACGGGCGTCGTCACCTGAATTGTACCGGCGTCGCCGGTAGAGCCTTTCAAAGCGTCTGCGGATAACCCAGCGCGGCCGCCATCGTCATTAATGCCCGTGATCGTCACCGCATCGCGGGCGTTAACACTCAAGTTGCCGCCATCCCCGCCCTGCTGATTATCGAACCAGGCGGCGGTCGTGATAAAGGCGCGGTCGTTCAAGCTCAGCGTCCCGACATTGAGGGTGATGTCGCCGCCTCGACCGGCAGCAAGCGTTGTCGAGGTTAGTCGCGCATCCAGGGTGAAGCGCATGGCGCCATTCAGCGCAACATCAATTTTGCTACCGCTACGATCGCCATAAATGTCCGCGAAGAGCCAACCATTCTGATTGAGCAACCGTTCGCCCTGGATAAAGATATTGCCTCCGCCGGCCCCGCTGACATCGAAATTACCCAGTTCAACGCGCCCCCATGCCGGCCCCAGATTGACCGTAGGGCGCTGCGCCTCGGTGTGCGCGATGTTAATCGTCCCGAGCGTGTCGAAACCCCGCAATTCCAAGCCGTTAGCGGTTGGGATGATCTCGCCCGCTGAACCCGCCGACGCCATGTTCAAGCGTCCATCGGGGGCGTACAACGTGCTATTCGTGAAAGACAAATCGCCGCCGATCAGCGATAGCGTCGCGCCTCGCGGAACACGCAGACGGCTACCGTCGACTTCAATCGTTCCTGGCGCGTTACCAAGAAAACCAAACGCTTCCACCGGGGCCACGGTCAACACACTGTTATACCAAATTGCGGTCAAAAAAGTATTAACTATAATAATCTCTCTAATGTCAATGTGAGAGATTATTATGCGCCCTC
>JAGRHQ010000342.1 GCA_020444905.1 Candidatus Competibacteraceae bacterium | reverse complement strand
TCGCTGCAATCGGCGTCGTCGCCGGGAATGTTGCTACAGGCAATGCCGCTCGGTTGGCTGGTGACGCTGCCGACGCCGACGCCGCTTAATGCGACATTCAATGCATAGCTACCGCCGGTAGGACCGCTGGTGAAGGTGGCGGTACAGGCCAGGTTATGGGCGGGCATGGTGAAACTCGCGGCGCACGGGCTGGGACTCCAACCAGTGAAGGTACTGCCTGAACTTGGGGTCGCCGTGAGGTTGACCGTGGCGCCAGCGGCATAGCTGCCCGCGCCGCTGACCGTGCCGGAACCGGCGCCCGCTTTGGCCAGCGTGAGGCTGTAGGCGGTGGGCGATGCATTCGAGAACAGGGCGGTGACGCTCTTGGCGCTATCCATCGTCACGACACAAGGGCCAGTCAGATTGTTGCAATCGCCGCTCCAGCCGGTGAAGCTGACCGTGCTGTCTAAAGGCGTAGCAATCAGGGTGACAGTCAAGCCGCTGTTGAAGGGAGCAGTGCAAGTCGCGCCGCAGTTGATGCCGGTGGGGGTGCTGATGACGATGCCATTGCCGCCGCTCGTCCCAACAGTCAAGGTGTAGGTGTTCGCGCCACCACCGCTTGTGCCTTCGATCGCGCCGATATCGACGGTGCCACCGACGATGCGCGGGAAGCCGTCGCCGCGCTGGTCGGTGGTGATGCCAGCGGGAATGAGGCTGTTGTCACCCGCATTGATGGCCGGGCTACCAGCGACCAAGGCATGGGTCTGGGTCGGGCCGCCATTATCCGCGAGGGGGCCAATCACGGAACTGAGCGGGCCGGCGATGACTTCAGTGGCCGGTGGAGTTAGACCCTGCACCCCGGAAACGCCATTTTCGCCAAACAGACTGGAGGCGCTTTCGGCGTCGGAATTACCGACAATCTCTGGGCCATTGAGTGCGGTATTGCCCGCGACGATGCTATTGTGGAGAGTAAACCCGGAAGTGAAACCGCTAATACCTCCTCCATACTGGATCGCAAGATTAGCGGTGAGGGTGCTGTTAGTCACAGTCACATTGCCGGAACTATTACATATCCCGCCACCATTGGTATGAGCAACGTTACCCGACAGGGTGCTATTGGTAATGTTTACCGTCTTGCTACCGCTGTTGATATAAATCCCGCCGCCACAGCCGAAACTTCCATTGTTGGACAAGGTGCTGTTCGTAATGGTCAACGTGCTACCGGCATAAATCCCGCCGCCATAGCTACCGCCGGTTTGATTACTGTCGATGACCGTGTTGGTAATGGTGGCTGTTCCACCGAGGGAAATCCCGCCGCCGTTACCGCTATCACTTGCATTGTTCGACACGGTGACTTGGTTAAGCGTTAGATAACCGCCGCTGCTAATCCCGCCGCCACTATTGGTGGCGGTATTGTCCGACACGGTGACTTGGTTAAGCGTTAGATAACCGTTGTTGTTAATCCCACCGCCATAGCTGGATTTACCCTCTTTGATCGTCAGCCCACTGATAGTGGCGCTCAAGCTGGAGACGTCGAACACCTGTGAAGCGTTATTGCCACTCACGGCGAGAACGCTGGCTCCTGGTCCAGTGATGGTCATTCGTCCGATGATTGCAATTTTCCCGTCGGTCAGGGTAATCGTCCCGGTCAGACCGGATTGGAACGTGATGGTGTGGCTGGTTGTTAGGTCAGCATTGGCATCCAGGATTGCCTGCCGCAACGAACCGGGGCCGCTATTGCTCAATGTGGTGACGGTGAAGGTGTCGGCCTGAACCACCGAGAAATTCAGCGCCAAGATCAGAAACAGGCTCACGGTTCCGGCGCACCAGCCCAGCGAGGCCCGCGGTCGCCGAATAGAATGAATACTCATGGAATATTTTCCTTAATGGGTAGGATGAATACAGGCTTGTCCACTTTGAACGTGGACAAATATGAAGCATAAGAGATATGCCACTGCTTCAAAAAATCAAATAGCACAAAACAGAGAAAAAGACAAAAAATAATTTTATTATAAGTAAGTTAAATTTTAGGTAGTCCTGTAGAAAGTAGTGATTAATTTATGGTATGATTTTAGTGGTAACAAATAGAGTCAGTAAAGAGCGATGATTTGTCCTAATTGTCATTCCGTCAATGTTGTAAAAAACGGCAGCATTCACAACGGCAAGCCCAAGTTTTCTTGCAAAGATTGCAGTCGACAATTTGTCGAAAATCCAGAGAATAGAATTTCGCAAGATAAAAAGGATTTAATCGACAAACTGTTA
>JAGRHQ010000341.1 GCA_020444905.1 Candidatus Competibacteraceae bacterium | reverse complement strand
AGTCGCAAATCCTCGGCGCGAATTTCCCGGTCGCCACACATGACCGCCGCCCGCTCCAGCACATTGCGCAATTCCCGCACATTGCCCGGCCAGGGATAGCTTTGCAACGCCGCCATGGCCCCTTCCGAAAACCGGCTGTTTAATTGCAATTGCTGGCAAAGATGCTGGGCAATCAGGGGAATATCCTCGCGAATCTCGCGCAGCGCCGGCAGGTCGATGGGCACCACCGACAGGCGGTAAAACAGGTCGGTGCGGAAGGCGCCCGCCCGGACCATCGCCGCCAGATCGCGATGGGTAGCGGTGATGACCCGGACATCGACCCGAGTCGATTTGTCCGAGCCGATCGGCGTGACCTCGCGGCTTTCCAACACCCGCAGTAATCGGGGTTGCAAGTCCAGCGGCAATTCGCCAATTTCGTCAATGAACAAGGTGCCGGTGTGGGCCTGGCGGAACGCCCCTTCGCGGGAACCGGTCGCGCCGGTAAACGCGCCCTTGATGTGGCCAAACAGGTCGTTGCGCACCATTTCAGGATCGGTCACTGAAGCGTCGAACACGACAAAGGGGCCGGATCGGCCAGAGAAAGCGTGCAGGGTGCGCGCTACCAACTCTTTGCCCGAGCCGGATTCACCATTCAGATGGACAGTGGTTGGCGTGGGCGCTACCGCTCGAATCAGGCCATAGAGTTCCCGCATTCGTTCGCTCGATCCCACCAGTTCGCCCAGATGATCCTGGTGCGGCACCGCGACCTTGCGTTCCTCGGTATGCTGGCGGACCGACAGTTGCGAATAGCCAAGCCGGCATTCCGCATCAGGCGGGATATAGGCTTCGGTGATCTGTACGCCGTTGATGAAGGTGCCATTGGTCGATCCCAGGTCGCGCAGCAACAAACCATTTGGCGTCATGAGAATTTCAGCATGCCGGCGCGAAACCGCGCGGTCGGTGAGCACCACATCGTTGTCCGGCGCCGTACCGATTCGCACGTTGGGCAAACCCAGACTGATTTCCAGTCCGGCGTCTGATCCAGCGATTACTCGCAATTCAATCGCTTCGAACTGGAACCGCAATCGCGACTTGGCGGTCGCGACGATAATTTCGGTCCCATCGCCGGGAGAAGTAAATGAAGCCATGCCATCACCGGATAAGGTCGTAAATGAAAATTATTCTACATCAATTTGGTCAGGTTTGACGCTGACGCAAGCACTCCGCATGAACACATGGCTGGACGGCCCATCTCGACGCTATTCGATAACTTGCACTACACTTGACGAAACCCCAACAAAACCGTGGAAACCGCCATGCGCCGAGTCGTCTTTAATCAAAAAGGGGGAGTGGGTAAATCCACTATTGCCTGCAATCTGGCTGCGATCAGCGCCGCGCAGGGTCGCCGGACCCTGCTGGTGGATCTGGACCCGCAGGCTAATGCCTCCCGCTATCTGTTAGGCCCATCCCTGGAAGAACAGAAAAAAACGCTGGCCCATTTTTTCGATGATATCCTGGCCTATAAGGTCTTTGGCGACAAGCCGAACGCCTATATAGTCCCGACCCGGTTCGACAATCTTGGCGTGTTGCCGTCCGATCCCCGACTGGAGGAACTCCAGGTCAAGCTAGAATCGCGCTACAAGATGTACAAGCTGCGCGAGGCCCTGGACACGCTCAAAGAGGTTGACGATATTTTCATCGATACCCCGCCAGCATTGAATTTCTTCACCCGTTCAGCACTGATTGCCGCCGATACCTGCCTGATCCCCTTTGACTGCGATGATTTTTCGCGCCGCGCGCTGTACACGCTGATGGACAGCGTTCGGGAAATCCAGGCTGATCATAACCGCGATCTGCGGGTGGAAGGCATTATTGTCAACCACTATCAGGCCCGCGCCCGATTGCCGGTGCGGATGGTCGAAGAACTTCGCGCCGAAGGATTGCCGGTGCTGGACGCTTTTCTGTCCGCTTCCATCAAGATCCGCGAATCGCACGCTCAGGCGCTGCCGATGATTCATCTTGATTCCAAACACAAGTTGAGCCGTGAATTCGAGGCGCTTTACCGTCTGTTAGCGGTCTGATTCAGCACCTTCATTCTTTCCACGTCCTGTTATGAGGCCACGCTCATGATGAAAGAACCCGATCCTGCCGTTGTTGCCTGCATCGCCGATGAAATGCGCCGCGCCCGCCGTTTGCTGTTCATTACCGGCGCGGGCATTTCCGCGGATTCCGGCCTGCCGATCTATCGCGGGATCGGTGGACTGTATA
>JAGRHQ010000340.1 GCA_020444905.1 Candidatus Competibacteraceae bacterium | reverse complement strand
CGTTCTGCGTGATAAAGAGGTGTGGGACGACCCACATAGCGCGCCAAGTCGGCATCGAGTTCCGCTAGAAAATCGGGATCGTTGCGACACTCCCGCCAGGCATCATTCAGTTCGTGCAACGCTCCCATCAGCGTTTCGGCGACAAACCGGCCGCCATAGCGGCCAAAATGACCATTCTGGTCAGGAAATTGGCTGAAATTCACCGGGCTATGCATAGCTTTCACTGTTGTAAACCCCTTTTAAAAATGCGCGCATCAGTTCGGCATCCTTGACGCCCTTGGTCGATTCCACGCCGCTGCTGACGTCGACCGCATAAGGTCGCACCTGGCGGATTGCTTCGGCGATGTTACCAGGATGGAGGCCACCGGCCAGGATGAATGGTTTTTTTCGCTGGGCGGGAACCCGCCTCCAGTCGAAGCCTTGACCAGTCCCGCCTATTTTCTGGCCGCCGTGGCTGTCCAGCAGCAGGCCCGCCGCACTGGCGAATCGTTGTTCATAGTCTTGTACTTCGGCTCCTGCTCCCATTGGCACAGCTTTAAGGTAAGGCACGCGAAAGGCTGCGCATTCGTCTGGTCCCTCGTCACCGTGGAATTGCAAGAGATGCAGGGGGATGTTGGTTAGGATGTCTTGCACTGCCGCAGGTTCAGGATTCATGAACAGGCCGACGACCGTGACAAGCGGCGGGAGGGCGGCGATAATGCGTTGTGCGGTCTCCGAATCCACGAAGCGGGGACTGGGCGGATAAAACACCAGACCAATGGCGTCCGCTCCCAGTTCAGCCGCTATCGCGCCATCATCAGGACGGGTAATGCCGCAAATTTTGACGCGAGTGCGGTGAATCGGGTCATATTGAGCGTTCACAGTGGAAAAGAAAACAACGGTAGATTGTGTGATAAAAGTCAGGTTGCGCAGATTATCAGAAATCCAGCAGGTTTGTAGAGGCTAAACACGCGTTTGGCCAACGTTGACCTGCGCTTTGAGGCGTGCTGCCTTCGGTATTCGCTATTCTTCGACTTTCAACCCTGATGCCCAGTCCCGCTATGCTCCCCGTCATCGCCATCGTAGGCCGACCCAACGTCGGTAAATCCACCCTGTTCAATTCTTTGACCCGCACCCGCAATGCGCTGGTGGCGGACGTTCCCGGTTTAACCCGCGACCGGCAATATGGCGTTAGCCAGCGTGGTCCCCGTCCCTGCCTGGTGGTGGATACTGGTGGATTGACCGGTGAAGATGAAGGACTAGAGAGTTTAGTGGCCCGTCAAGTCTGGATGGCCATCGAGGAAGCAGACGCTGTGCTGTTGCTGGTGGATGGCCGCGCTGGCCTAACCGTGGCGGACGAGGGAATTGCTAACCAGTTGCGCCGCGCTGGTAAAAGATTGCATCTGGTTATTAACAAGGGTGAACACCGCGATCCTGACCTGCTGAGCGCTGAATTTCACGCGATAGGCGTGGATGACTTGCACGTTATCGCCGCTGCTCACAATCAGGGCGTCGAAACGCTCATGGAACAGGTGCTGGCGGCGTTGCCAGGCGGTGAGGAATCCGGTGACCTCCTGGAATCCGAGAAACCGGAAGGCGTCATCAAACTGGCGGTGGTGGGTCGACCGAACGTCGGCAAATCCACCCTGGTCAACCGCCTGCTGGGCGAGGAGCGAATGCTGGCTTGCGATCTGCCCGGCACTACCCGCGACAGCGTGGCGATTCCCTTCGAGCGCGACGGTCAGCGCTATCTGTTGATCGACACCGCCGGCGTGCGTCGCCGGGCGCGCGTGAGCGATGTTGTTGAGAAGTTCAGCGTTATCAAAGCGCTGCAAGCGGTTGAACAATCCCATGTGACGGTTCTGGTGCTGGATGCCCGCCAGGGCGTCAGCGACCAGGACGCCAGTTTGCTGGGCTTGATTCTCGATAGCGGTCGGGCGTTGGCCCTGGCGGTTAATAAATGGGATCACCTTGACCCCGACCTGCGCGCCCAGGTGAAACGCGATCTCGACTATCGGCTGGGCTTCCTCGATTTCGCCAAAATTCATTTTATTTCGGCTCTGCACGGGACCGGGGTCGGCGAATTGATTGACTCAGTCCGTAAAGCCTACGCAGCATCGACTCGAAAACTGGCGACGCCGGAATTGACCCGGATTCTGGAAGAAGCGCTAGCGGCCCATCAGCCGCCACTGGTGCATGGCCATAGCATCAAGCTGCGCTATGCCCATCAGGGGGGGCAAAATCCGCCGCTGATCGTGATTCATGGTAATCGCATCG
>JAGRHQ010000033.1 GCA_020444905.1 Candidatus Competibacteraceae bacterium | reverse complement strand
CCAATCGGTCCAGATAAACTGGACCAAAGTAGTTCAACAAACCGATTACGGCAATGGCCGACGGAAGACTGCTTAACAGGATCAAGCCTAGCACATGGCGATTGATTAAAAAATTCCAATAGTGTTTAGCGGTCACTGGGGCTATGGATGGTCTTACGGCTAGGCTATAGTGTTGTTTGACTTTTTCGAGCGCCCCGCGCAGAGCTATAAAAGTATAGCCCAAGGTGAGAAATACGAGCGCCCCACTGAGTAAAAAGACCGGGCTGTAGCCAATACGCTCCGCCAGCATCGCGCCGGCCGCCGTCCCACAGATACTGCCTGCATACATGCCAGCGAACAGATAGGCCAAACCACGCGCTTTATCTCTATTGTCAGTATGTACGATCACAAAGCCTTGCGAGGCCATCAAAACCAGACCATAGCCGAGACCAACTAGGCCCATCGCGATTATAAAATGCGCCGCGCTCGGTGCCAACCACGCATAAAACATGGCGCTGGCGGTGAGAGCAAGACCTGCTAGAAAGGGTTCATGCCAACCACGTCGATCCAACCAAATGCCTGACACTACAATAGTGATGCTGACGCTGAAAAACATCGCAGAAATCGGCAGACCCAACACCACATCCTTGGGCAGATCCAACAGCGGTTGATAGAGATTTTTCATGTGGAGCGGGACAAAAGCCGCCGATAAGTCAACGCCAAATAAGAATAAAAATATCACTGGGCGAATACTGCCAGGATCAACTTCTGCAGACAGGCAACCAACAGGAGCGCTTGCCCCTGTCCACAGTTTCAATATTAACGTGAACAGCTCGACAAAGAGCAACGAGGCGATCACCAATGTTGCAGTGATTTCAATGACGACATCCGGCAAGTCAGCGGCAACTATCGAATTTATGGGCGCGACTCCGACAAAATTACTAATGTACAGACCTATAGCCAGTAACTGTGCTAAGCTATTGACCAAAAACAATGACCACCCCACATTGCTGAACGTCCACTGTGCGGGCGTCGCCGACGCCCGCCAAGCGACCATTGCCAGCAGCGCTAAGCTGCTGCCTGATAGCACTAGCAACGCAACATGAAGCTGTTGATCGATAAATATATCAATTGCAAGCGATGCCCGTCCCGCGCCTGGCGCCGTTGACAAATCCGATGCATTTAGGATCTTGGCGTATAGCCTGCTTAATGCTGTTAACGCAAAATAGCTGCTAAACGTAAAACTGATTAGCAATAAAATGACCGCATTGAAAGCCAGTTTTATTTTATTTATCATAACCGTTTCCAAGATCCTATTCATTCAATAGGAACTATGTTCTAACATAACTTTTTTCATTAAGCATTCCCCATGGAACAGAATGTTGATTATCTATGTCGGTTCCTTCAGAGTTAAAAAACAACTGTCCAGTAAACAGACGCAATGGTTGGCCTTGTAGAATCCAGCCCTCGTTTGTTAACTCGACCTCTTGATAATTACCTGGCTGATACCAGTTACAGCGATGTGGAAATAAAATCAATTTGTCGTTAGGGAGTAACTGCAATTGTTTAACGATATAAGCGATCGCTAAAGCGCCTGTGCCACAGGCGAGCGTCTCACGGTAAATATTCCGTTCGTAACATCGATATTGAATAATTTCACTGTCATTATTAACACGAACAAAACTGACATTTACTCCCGAAGGAAAAATATTCTGATGATTTTTATTAATGGAAGAGCCAATATGACTAACTAGCCAAGAACCAAAGTTTCTACGCTTTTCCTTGCCATCCGCCCCAATAGGGAAAAACATAGTATTGACAATTTCAGGCGGTAGCCATTTATCGGGAAAAATAACCAAATGCGGCTCGCCGGTATAAGTGATATAGCCATCTAACAATAAGGTTGTTAGATCGGAAAAGGGGTGTAGGTCGTGTTTGCGAAAAATGATCTTCAATTCTTTAATGACATCAAACTCTCCAAATTCTCCCTGATTAGATTCAAGGCGATTCAGTGAAACAACATTATTTGGCGCTCTTCGTGGCCAACCTATGTTACACCAACTCTTTTTTTTCTTGTCATTGAACCCGATACTGATAATTTTTGGTTGAGCCGTAGGCGCCTCAGTCATTATTCGAGACTTTTCTATGCCATGATATTGATAAAGATATTGGGCAATGCACAATAGACCATTACCACAGGAGAATGCCTCTATTCCTTTTGATTCAAATAATCTAAAAATAAAATCACCGCTTCCATCTGTGGCGGGAAGCGTCGTCCAATACCCAAAAGTATCATTGATTTTTCTTATTACATCTAGAGTAAGGGATTGCACGACTAATAAACCATCCGAACCAATGCCAAAGAATACGTCTCTTGCCTTGATTGAAAATAATTGCTTTTCCTGCTCTGAGAGAGAGGATTTTGAGATTTCATCCAAGATGACAAAATTGTTTCCACAATTGGAGTACTTGCTAAATGGTATCAGCTTCATCTTGACATCCCCCCTAAAAAAAGAATGCTATTTGATTTTATTTAACATTGAAAAATTTACAATCGACTATCAATGACCACATATCTTAGACAGTCTTCATGCCATAGTCAACCGCTCTATTTCCTTATTAAAGATTCAAAACTACCGGCTTTAGCCGGTCAGCTTTCTATAGTGACAACAATATCTCTTTTGTTGATCATTGATCTTAAATAAGTTTTTATGTATTGCGATTCAATACGCTGAAAAAAGAGACCGGGAATTGCTGCTATAGTGGACCCTGAAAATCGGACGTGAGAGCAGGCAGATCAAGTGGGTCTGGACCGGCTGAAAAAAAGTCCGGTCTGAGTCTGTCGCGATGCGGCAAGTATGGATTTTTCCTGAAGAGTCGGTATCCGTAGTCCAACCCCTGTGTCTTGGCTGGCGTGAGTCGGGCCACCTATTACGCTCATCAACGTCCCACCCCAGCGGATGAGAACGAAACGGTGATGCTCCGATTGATTGATGCAGAATACACTCACCATTCCTGCTTTGGCAGTCGGCGCATGATCGGAATAGCGCCTGCTTCGGTAATTCTTATCTTGACAATGGGACCTACTGCAAATTCTGAAATTTTTTATTGTAAGTTTTGAAGATTGCATATCAAATCTCGGGGTGTGTGGCGACTGGATGGGAGAGACCATGACGGAACCGAATTATGATTTGCTCATTATTGGCGGCGGCCTGGTCGGCGCCAGTCTAGCCTGCGCGCTGGAGGGGCTGAATCTGCACATTGGCCTGGTGGAAGCAGCACCGCTGACTATTAGCGCGCATCCTAGCTATGATGATCGTACGCTGGCCCTGGCGCAAGGAACCCGGCGCATTTTTCAGACCCTGGGGCTGTGGGAAACACTGGCTGCGACGGCGACCCCGATCCGCCAGATTCATGTTTCCGAACGCGGCTCGCCCGGTTTCGCTCATCTGGACAGCTGCGAGGAAGGCGTGGAGGCGCTGGGTTATGTGGCTGAAGCGCGCTTGGTCGGTGCGGCGCTGCTGGCAAAATTGCCCACCTTGCGAAATGTAGAGTTGCTTTGTCCAGCCCGGTTGGAAACGGTGGATATTCAACCAGAAGCAGCTTGCGCCACAGTTCGCTTCAGCGACGAGCGAACGATAGCGCTACGGACTCGCTTGCTGGTCGCCGCCGATGGCGCGCAGTCACCGGTGCGTCAACAATTGGGCATCGCCGCCTTACGCTGGGACTATGGTCAGCAGGCGGTCATCGCCAATGTCACCCCCGCTTTGCCCCATTGCAATGTCGCTTATGAGCGTTTTACCTCCGATGGACCCATTGCGCTGCTGCCGATGAGCGAGAATCGTTGCGCGGTGGTCTGCACGATCAGCGATGCCGACGCGCCGGCCGTCATGACGCTGGATGACGCAGGATTCCTGGCGTTGGTGCATGAGCGTTTCGGCGACCGACTGGGTTCCTTCCAGCGCACCGGACAACGGCAGGCCTATCCGCTGTTCCTGCTGAAATCACGGGAACATGCCCGCCAACGAGTCGCTATCATCGGCAACGCCGCCCATACCTTGCATCCTATCGCCGGCCAGGGCTTCAACCTCGGCATCCGCGATGTGGCGGCGTTAGCGGAAGTAATGGCTGACGCACATCATGCGGGTGAAGACCTCGGTGATTTGAATGTGCTGAATCGTTACGCCGACTGGCGGCGCTGGGATCAACGGCAAACCATCGCCTTCACTGACGCCTTGAATCGGTTGTTTATGAACCCGTTGCCGCCGGTGCGCATTGCCCGCAATCTTGGGCTGCTGGCTTTTGATCTGGTTTCACCGCTCAAGCGCCGCTTTGCCCGGCAGACCATGGGTCTGGACGGGCGAGTTCCGAAACTGGCGCGCGGATTGGCGCTGTCCGAGTGAGAGAGAACATCATGCGCCATACTAAACCTGACTACGATCTCATTATCGCTGGCGGCGGCATGGTCGGCTCGGCGCTGGCCTGTGCTTTGGGCGAGACAGACTTGCGCATTGCGCTGCTGGAAGGCGCGCCGCTGGACTGCATCCGCCCGGAACCGGAGCCGGACTTGCGCGTCTCCGCTATCAGCCGCGCCTCGCAACGCATCTTCGCCGCAGTAGGCGCCTGGGACGACATGACTGCCTGGCGCGTCAGCCCCTTCCGCGATATGCGAGTCTGGGATGCAACCGGCTTCGGCCACATTCATTTCGACAGTGCAACCATCGGCGAACCATTGCTGGGCTGGATCATCGAGAATCGGGTGATTCAATATACTCTGCTGGAACGGGTGCGACAGTTAGCAGCGGTCGAGTTGCTGTGTCCAACGGCGCTGAAGACCGCTGAGCCGCTAAAGGGGCCGGGTTGGCGGGTGCGGTTGGACGACGGGCGCGAATTCACCACACAACTATTGGTTGGCGCGGACGGGGCGCAATCCAAAGTCCGGCAACAGGCCGGCATCGCTACCCGTGGTTGGAGCTATGATCAGAAAGCGGTGGTGGGCAACGTCCGCACCGCTAAACCGCACCAGGCCACCGCCTGGCAGCGCTTTCTGCCTACCGGGCCATTAGCGTTCCTGCCGTTACATGATGGGCGTTGCTCGATTGTCTGGTCTACGACGCCGGAACAGGCGGATAGGCTGCTGACCCTGGACGATGCCGCATTCGCTGAGGCTTTGGCGGAAGCGTTTGACCAGCGATTGGGCGAGATCATTGAGGTCGGGCGGCGCGGCGCGTTTCCCTTGCGCCTCCAGCACACTCGCGACTACGTCAGACCCGGTCTAGCGCTGATTGGCGATGCTGCGCATGTTGTGCATCCCCTGGCCGGGCAGGGCGTCAATCTGGGTCTGCTGGATGCGGCGACTTTGGCCGAAGTGATCCTGGACGCTTTAGCCACTGGTCAGGAGATCGGCGCGCTCAAGGCGCTGCGTCGCTATGAGCGCTGGCGCAAGGCTGATAACCTTTTGATGCTGGGCGTGATGGATGGCTTCAAGCGGCTGTTCAGCAATTCGCTGCCCACAGTGGGGTTGCTGCGTAACCTCGGTCTTAGCCTGACCGACGCCGCAGGCCCGCTGAAGAACCTGATCGCCCGCCGCGCCATGGGGCTGGAAGGCGATTTGCCGCGCCTGGCACGGAACATGCTATAGAAAAACATTTTCTCATATCCACCATAAACTATCGGAAGCCCTGCATCCTATGGAGAAGAAAAACACCAATTACAGCATCAAGGTTGCCGCCCAGGCTTTCTATCTGGAAGAACAATCCGACCCGGCGCATGATCGCTATGTCTTTGCTTATACGGTGTTGATTCAGAACCAGGGCAATGTCGCCGCCCGGTTGCTCAGCCGCCATTGGATCATCACCGACGCTAACAGTAAGGTCGAGGAGGTGCGCGGCGAAGGTGTGGTCGGTGAACAACCTTACCTGCGTCCTGGCGAAGGTTTCCAATACACCAGCGGCGCTATCCTGGACACCTCCGTTGGCAGTATGCAGGGCAGCTATCAAATGCTGGCTGACGATGGCGTCACTTTCGACGCAGAAATTCCGCCGTTTGTGCTCTCCATCCCGCGCACCCTGCATTAGGCGCAGCCGTGACCTTGCGTTATACCTACACGGTGTTTGCCCCGATCTACGACGTTTTCGTCGCGCCCTTTACCACTGGAATGCGGCAACGCAGCCTGGCCGCGTTGCGCGATGGACCCCATGACGAGGTGCTGCTGATCGGGATCGGTAGCGGGCTGGATGTGCCGTTGCTGCCCGTTGGACCGCGTTATACCGGACTGGATTTGACGCCGGCTATGCTGGCGCGCGCGCGGCGCAAGGCGTTTCGCCTGGGGCTGGACCTTCATCTCGATGAAGGTGACGCGCGCGCCCTGCCTTATCCTGCCGCCGTGTTTGATGTAGTGATTCTGCATCTGATTCTGGCGGTGACTCCGCATCCGGAGCGAGTACTTATTGAAGCTGCGCGGGTGTTGCGGCCTGGTGGACGGGCGCTCATCCTCGACAAATTCCTGCGCCCCGGACAGCGCGCGCCGGTCCGGCGATTGATCAGCCCGTTATTAGGCTTGCTGGCGACCCGCACGAATGTAGTATTGGAACAGATCCTGCCCCAAACGCCGGGATTGGAAATGGTATCCGATGAACCGGCCTTGGCGGGTGGCTGGTTCCGGCAAATCCTGCTACGCAAAACCGGGAACTGAATGCAGATTCAATATTATACTTCAAGTGATGCATTCTAATTTTTGCATATCTCATTGCGCGCATTGATAACCCGAGTCGTTTATGGATGGATTCTTTTAGCTCGTCAAGCAAAAGCAACCCTTGGCAGAGGCCACCCGTTATTCGCCAGCAAAGCGCCAAGCCGTTGAGCACTGCCTTTATCGGTCTGGTTCTGATGCTTTGGCCCTGGAGACTCACTGCTCAGGAGTTAATCGTCAACGAATCAGTGCACAATGCTCGAATCAGTCAGAATGAAGCCCGCTTGTTTTTCACCATGCGGCTGCCGTTCTGGGAAAACAACCTGCCGGTAAAAGTGTTCGTGCTGCCCGACGATCATCCGTTGCATCGTCAATTCGCCAAAAATGTTCTCGGTCTATTTCCATATCAGTTACGACAGGTTTGGGATCGTCAAATCTTTTCTGGAACCGGACAGGCGCCCATCACCGTAGCGACCGAACAAGAAATGGTTAAACGGGTAGCGTCTACGCCTGGGGGCATCGGCTATGTGGAATCCGCATCGGCATATTCTCAGGTCCGAACGCTGGAGGTTCGTTGAAGTGCGTCATTTATTACTCATCACCGCATTTCTGGCGATGCTCGGTCCGACAAGCGCACATGCCGAGGGATCCGAATCGCTTTGGGATGGTCTGCAAGTCCATGGTTTTGCCAGTCAGGCGGCGATCTGGACCAGCGAGAATCGTTTTTTTGGCAACAGTCCGGAAACCTCCTTCGCTTTCACCGAGATTGGACTGAATGCTTCGCTGCCAATCAATCCGCGTATCCTCCTTTCCGGTCAATTACTGGCTCGACGAGCCGGCGATATGTATGACGGAACGCCAGAGCTGGACTACGGACTGGCTGACATCACACTGGCGTCCTCAAACGAGCAGCGCTGGGGAGTTCGCGTCGGGCGCGTCAAAAATCCTCTGGGGATTTATAACGAAACCCGCGATGTGCCTTTCACTCGTCCGGGCATTTTTCTTCCCCAAGTGATCTATTACGACAAAATCCGCAACCTAGCGCTTTCCACCGATGGTTTAATGTTCTACGGCGAGTCTTACATCGATCAGGGCGCATTATCGCTAACCTTGGGTGGTGGTCAGCCGGTCATCGACGACAATGTTGGATGGACTTTTCTTCGTAATAACTACGATGGCGAATTCCAAACCGACAATAAAACGGGACTGGTCCAGCTCTGGTATTCAACGCCAGGAGAGCGATTCAAGTTTGGTCTCAGCGGTATCATGCTGTCCTTGCGATTCGATCCTGGTCAGCATTCGCCGCTGAGATCCGGAACCACAGATATTTTCTACTGGATTGCTTCCATCCAATACGACACTGAGGATTGGACCCTGTCCGCCGAGTACCTCCGCGAGCCTTTGGCGTGGGACGATTATGGCCCACTTTTTCCGAATTTTAAAACTACTGTCGAGGGTTACTACTTGCAGGGAACCTACCGGATCCGGCCAAATATCGAGCTACTGATGCGTTATGAAGAGGGTTTTGCTAACCGGAATGACCGGGACGGCGTTCGGTTCTCAACCAGGACTGGTGGACTGTTCCCACCGTTTGCCGGCTTCTCCAAGATCTGGACAGCGGGCCTGCGCTGGGACATCAACCGACAGTGGATGGTGCGGGCCGAATATCAGCGGCATCACGGAACTTTCGTGTTGTCGTTCCGGGAAAATCCCGATCTTGGCCAATTGCGTGAATACTGGAACCTGTTTGCCGTACAAGCCGCGTTCCGCTTTTGAGAAAGACATCATCGCCTAATCAAAGTCAGCCGGGCTGATTTGAAATGATTTACGAACGCTCATGCAAATCTGGGTTGACGCGGATGCTTGTCCGGCGCCGGTGAAAGCCATTGTATTCCGCGCTTCGCAACGGGTTCGGATACCGGTCATCCTGGTGGCCAACCGACGGGCGCAAACCCCGCCTTTCCCGTTGATCAAGGTCGTACAGGTTAGCCAGGGTTTCGACGCGGCGGATGACTATATCGTTGCAAACGCCACCGCCAGCGATCTGGTGATCACCGCTGATATTCCACTGGCGGCGCGACTGGTTGCGCAAGGCATCCCGGCCCTGAACCCACGCGGCGAGTTGTACACGGCGGATAATATTCAGGAGCGGCTGGCCTTGCGCAATTTTAAAGAAGAGTTGCGGTCGGCAGGCAGCATAACCGGTGGCCCAGCGCCTTATCACGACCGCGATAAGCAAGCCTTCGCCAACAGCCTGGATCGTTGGCTAACCCAGCGCCGGGCCGGTTAATCCAGCATTTTCTTAGCCCATCGGATTTGCTTCTAGAACAATTCGATATCTTCCTCGTCATCATGGGCGGCGCTAGCCTTACGTTTCTTTTCCTCTATGCCCTCAATGTAAATCGCCAGCGCCTGTTTGACGCTTTTCCCCTCCATTACCGCTTCAAACATCAAGCGTTCCTCTTCCATGGTATAGCGCGATTTGATTTTTTCCTGCATACCCAGCCATTCATACGGGTTATACAGCCGCTTGGCGTCGGAAACCAGATTGGCCAGCGAACCCAGGCTGGAGGTGACATGACTCAAACGCTGAGTCAGCTTGTCGTAGAACTGAAAGGCGACAATCGCTGAACGCATCATCTCACTGATCGTTGCGCAGCTTTCAATCATGGCCGTTTTGGCCGCCTCATTCTCTGGCGTATCCGGCAGGGAGGCTGCCGTTCTTTCAATCATCTTGACCTGACCGACCATCGAAGTGAAGGAATTGCTCAGCGCCTCCACCGAGCCATCGCTGTCGCGCATGGATACTTCGATTTGTGCAACGGAAAGCGCCAGCATCAAAATGGTCTCGCGGATCTGGCTCCAGTCCAAGTCAGGATTGCGCGCGGTCGAACCCTGCACTTCAATCATGTTGTTCTCCTCAAAATCGTGAGAGGGTGGTGATAAACTCCCGCCCTTGGCAGATAGGGCGGGCCAACACGAACCATTGTAGGCTCTAGCGCGATCATCACGAAGCAAACCTTCCCGCCAGCGCACCGATGTTGATCATACCTAAACTTTCAGCGTTTGTTCTTCGTGCGAATAAAAGTATTGCCCCCAGAGAAAATAATTATAATTCAAATGTGTAATCTTTGCCGACAGTGAAGATTTTGCTAATCTATTCTAGTAACACCGACCCGGCTCATTGTTTGCATATTATCCAGTCATTTCCCCACCCCCGCCCCCTCAAGAGGACAGGGAAGTCGTCTGGATGTTTGCCTCACCACTGCGGAGTGATCGATTGATGCATACCCCCTCCTCCTCTCTCCTGCCGGCGCAGGGCCTTTATCGGCCTGAATTTGAGCGAGACAGTTGCGGTTTCGGCCTGATGGCGCAGATGGATAATCAGCCAAGCCACTGGTTGGTGCAAACCGCCATCGCTTCGCTGGCCCGTTTGACCCATCGTGGTGCAGTCGCCGCCGATGGCAAATCCGGTGATGGTTGTGGGTTGCTGATGCGCAAACCGGATGCCTTCCTGCGCCGGGTGGCGGCTGAATCAGGCATTATCCTCGGGGAGTATTATGGGATCGGCATGGTGTTTCTCAACCGCGATCCCGGCATGGCCGCCGCCGCCCGCGCTGATTTGCAAGCACACTTGGAAAAAGAGGGACTAACTGTCGCTGGCTGGCGCACCGTTCCGGTGAATCCCGAGGCGTGTGGCAATGAATCGCGCAACACCCTGCCGCAAATCGAACAGATTTTTGTCAACCCGTCTACCGACATGTCCGCTGAGGCGTTCGAGCGGCATCTGTTCGTCGCCCGCCGCCGCGCCAATGTGCAAATCAGTCAGCGCGACCCTGTTTATTACGTTCTGTCTTTGTCGGGTCGAGTGATCAGCTACAAGGGGCTGGTCATGCCCGCTAACTTACCGGTGTTCTACCCAGACCTCAACGACCCCGGCTTGGAGTCCTCAATTTGTCTGTTCCATCAGCGCTTTTCCACCAACACCCTACCGCAATGGTGGCTGGCGCAACCCTTCCGCTATTTGGCGCACAACGGCGAAATCAACACCATTTGCGGCAACCGTAACTGGACCGCCGCCCGCAGCCATGTCTTCTCCTCCCCGTTATTGCCGGACATGGCGGAAATCCGTCCCCTGGTCAATATGCACGGCTCCGACTCCAGTTCTCTGGACAACATGCTGGAAATGCTGGTGATGGGCGGCATGGACATTTTCCGCGCCATGCGCCTGCTGATCCCCCCGGCTTGGCAGAATGTCGAACACATGGACCCGGATTTGCGAGCCTTTTACGAATTCAACTCCATGCATCTCGAACCCTGGGACGGTCCCGCCGGCATCGTGCTCACCGATGGCCGTTATGCTGGCTGCGTTCTGGATCGCAATGGTCTGCGTCCGGCGCGTTATGTCATTACCAAAGATCGCCATTTGACCATTGCTTCGGAAATCGGCGTTTACGACTATGCGCCTGAAGACGTCGTAGCCAAGGGCCGGATGCGGCCTGGGGAAATGTTGGCGGTGGATGTCGAGACGGGTCAACTGCTAACCCCGACCGATATCGACAACGATCTCAAGAGCCGCCACCCTTACCGGCGCTGGCTGCGCGGTAACATCCAGCGCCTGCGTTCCCTGTACAAGGACGAACCGGAACCTGCGCTGCTCACTCCCGAAACACTCAATACCTGTCAAAAACTGTTCGGCGTGACCTTCGAGGAACGCGATCAAGTGTTGCGGGTGCTGGCCGAAGCGGGCCAGGAAGCCATCGGGTCCATGGGCGACGATACCCCGTTTGCCGTGCTGTCGGAACGCCCGCGCTCGTTGTACGATTATTTTCGCCAACAATTCGCCCAGGTCACCAATCCGCCGATCGATCCCCTGCGCGAAGCGGTGGTCATGTCGCTGGAAACTTGTCTCGGCGTTGAATGCAATCTGTTCGAGGAAAGTCCGGCCTACGCGCCTCGGCTGACCGCCAACTCGCCGGTGATGACCGAGGGCCGGATGCGATGTTGCTGGCCAATCCTGACGGCCGCTATCCGCACCAGCGCATCGAATTGAATTACCCGGCGGGCGAAGGATTACAGACCGCCATTGAGCGGATTTGCGATGAAGCCGTAGCGGCGGCGCGAAATGGCGCCGTGTTGCTGATCCTGTCGGATCGCGCCATTGCGCCCGACCGGGTGCCGATTCACGCCTTGCTGGCGACCGGAGCCGTGCACCATCGCCTGGTGCGGGACGGCGTGCGCTGCGATGTGAACCTGCTGATCGAGACCGGCACAGCGCGTGACCCGCATCAAATGGCCGTGCTGATCGGCTACGGCGCAACGCTGGTGCATCCCTGGCTGGCTTATGACGTGCTGAACGACCTGTCGCGCACCGGGGAAATCACGGATCGCGACTTTCCCACTCTAGTCGAGAATTACCGTAAAGGTATCAGTAAGGGCCTGTACAAGATCATCTCCAAGATGGGGATTTCCACTATCAACAGCTATCGCGGCGCGCAGTTGTTCGAGATCGTTGGTCTGCACGACGAGGTGGTGAATCTCTGTTTCAAGGACACCGTCAGCCGCATCCAGGGCGCGCGTTTTGCCGATCTGGAAACCGAGCAAACCGAACTTGCGCGGCGGGCCTGGAAGCGTCGGCAAGGGATCGACCCCGGCGGGTTGCTGAAATACATCCACGGCGGCGAGTACCACGCCTACAATCCGGATGTGGTGTACGCCCTGCAAAAAGCAGTGAACAGTGGCGACTATGCCGACTATCAGGAATACGCTCGCTTGGTCAACGAGCGGCCAGCAACGGCCCTGCGCGACCGGTTCCGCTTGAAACCAGTGGGCCAGCCGATCCCATTGGACGACGTGGAATCGCTGGAAAACATTCTGCCGCGTTTCGATTCGGCGGGCATGTCGCTGGGCGCGTTGTCCCCGGAAGCGCATGAGGCGCTGGCGGTGGCCATGAACCGCCTGGGCGGACGCTCCAACTCTGGCGAGGGCGGCGAGGACCCGGTGCGTTACGGCACCGAGAAGATGTCCAAGATCAAGCAGGTCGCTTCCGGGCGCTTTGGCGTCACCCCGGCTTACCTGGTCAACGCCGAGGTGTTGCAGATCAAGGTCGCCCAGGGCGCCAAACCCGGCGAAGGCGGACAGCTCCCTGGCGACAAGGTCAACGCTACGATTGCCCGGTTGCGTTATTCCAAACCCGGCGTGGCGCTGATTTCGCCGCCGCCGCACCACGATATTTATTCGATTGAAGACCTGGCGCAACTGATTTTCGATCTCAAGCAAATCAATCCCCAGGCGCTGGTCTCGGTGAAACTGGTCGCCGAAGCGGGCGTTGGCACTATCGCCGCCGGCGTGGCCAAAGCATATGCCGATTTGATCACCATTTCCGGTTACGACGGCGGCACCGGCGCTTCCCCGCTGACCTCGGTTAAATACGCCGGTTCGCCGTGGGAACTAGGGTTGAGCGAGACCCATCAAACTTTGCGCATGAACCATTTACGCGACAAGGTGCGTCTGCAAACCGACGGTGGATTGAAAACCGGTCTGGACGTGATCAAGGCGGCGATTCTGGGCGCGGAAAGCTTTGGCTTCGGCACCGCGCCGATGGTGGCGCTGGGCTGTAAATATCTGCGCATCTGCCATCTTAACAATTGCGCCACCGGAGTCGCCACCCAGAATAATGTGCTGCGGCTGAACCACTTTCGAGGGACGGCAGAGAAGGTCATGAATTATTTCCGCTTTGTCGCCCAGGAAACGCGGGAGATTATGGCTGAACTGGGTATTCGTCGGTTTGAAGACCTGATTGGCCGCACCGAGTTGTTGGATATTCTGCCCGGCGAAACGGGTAAACAGGGCGGTCTTGATTTATCACCGCTGCTGTCGGACGCCGGTTTGCTGCTGAAACATCCGCAATTCTGCATCGAACCGCGCAATGAGCCGTTTGACAAAGGCGAATTAGCCGAGCAGATGGTGGCGGATGCGTTGCCAGCGATTGAAGGGAAAACCGGCGGCGAATTCCACTATGCGGTGAAGAACATTCACCGTTCCACAGGCGCTCGGCTATCCGGTGAGATTGCCCGCCGGCATGGCAACCTGGGGATGGAGAATGCGCCGATCACGCTACGGCTGACCGGTACAGCGGGACAGAGTTTTGGCGTATGGAACGCCGGCGGCTTGCATCTTTATCTGGAAGGCGATGCCAATGATTATGTCGGCAAGGGCATGGCTGGCGGCAAGCTGGTCATTTATCCACCGCGTGACAGCGCATTCGCCAGCCAGGAGACGCCCATCATTGGCAATACCTGCCTGTATGGCGCGACCGGCGGTACGCTGTATGCTGCTGGGACAGCGGGCGAGCGCTTCGCCGTGCGCAACTCTGGGACGCTGGCCATCGTCGAGGGTGTGGGTGATCACGGTTGCGAGTACATGACTGGCGGCGTGGTGGTGGTGCTGGGAGAAACCGGGGTCAACTTCGGCGCGGGCATGACCGGCGGTTTCGCCTTCGTACTGGATGAGCGCAACGCCTTTGTGGACTGCTACAACCATGAGTTGATCGACATTCACCGCATCGCCACCGAAAATATGGAGCCGCAACGGAATTATCTGCTGGAGTTGATCGAGGATTACGTCGCGGAAACCGGCAGCGCCTGGGGTCAGGCGATTCTGGATGATTTCCGCTACTACGCCAGCCGGTTCTGGTTGGTCAAACCGAAAGCAGCCGATCTCAAGTCGCTGGTCGGCGCGCTGCGCGAAGCGGCGTAAGCGCAGGGTTTTCAGAGCGGGAAACCGCTTTGAAAACCTGATGTTTTCCTGATTAGCTGGAGTATGACAAAAAGACCATGAGTATTGATTTGCTTCCAGCATTTATTCGAGAAAATTATGGGATTCATGAATGGAAACATGCATGTGCAATCTTGAAAGAAGATTTTTCAAATGAATGGCAGGATGTTATTTCAGTACTAACAGCATTTCGGCTGAGAAAAAGCTGGATAGCTAATCCTGGTGGAAGAAAATCAAAAATTTCTGAGTTTATTGACAACTTTCTCTATGAACAGGGATGGGTTGAGAAAGAATTCAAAACTCAAGTTGTCGTCGATGAAAAGATAACAGACTCTCCAACGCATAAAGTCGATTGTTTTAAAAATCGAGTTGCATTAGAGATTGAATGGAATAACAAAGATCCCTTTTATGACAGAGATCTAAACAATTTTAGACTTTTGTTTGATCTTCGAGCAATTAGTGTTGGGATTATCATTACAAGGTGTGATGAGTTGCAAGATATTTTCAATGAATTAGGTCGTGGCTCCTCTTATGGCGCATCAACGACGCACATGGGTAAGCTCGTTCCAAGAATTGAAGGTGGTAGTGGCGCGGGATGCCCAATTTTAGTTTTTGGAATCTCAAAATCACTTTATATCGAGGATGATTAAATGGATAGCAACGCCTCTGAAGATCTTTTACAAACCGTTGGCGACCGCAAATTCGCTACTATTCTCGCTGATCCGCCCTGGCAATTTACTAATCGCACGGGAAAAATGGCCCCAGAGCATAAACGATTGCAACGCTACCCAACTATGCCGATTGAGGATATTAAAGAACTACCGATTCAAACAATTGCACAAGATAACGCACACTTATATTTATGGGTTCCCAACGCATTACTTAGTCTCGGATTACAAGTGATGGAGCAATGGGGGTTCACTTATAAAACCAATATTATTTGGTACAAAACTCGCAAAGACGGTGGTCCTGATCGAAGAGGAGTGGGTTTTTATTTCAGAAATGTAACTGAAATGATTCTTTTTGGCGTGCGCGGAAAAAATGTTAGGACTCTGCAACCGGGTAGAAGCCAAGAAAATATTATCGTTTCCATGAAACGGGAACATAGTAGAAAACCTGATGAACAGTATGAAATTATTGAAGCGTGTAGCAATGGCCCTTATATAGAATTGTTTGCTCGCGGTCCACGAACCGGTTGGTTTGTCTGGGGTAATCAGGCAGAAGAATATAGTCCTGACTGGCCTACTTATTCTAACCATTCTCAGCTATCTACAATTTTAACTTCACAAGAAAATCTTTTTTAATTCTGGAATCCAACAAATTGAGTTTTAGCTATGTCCCAAGCCAAACCCCTGTTGTTCATTGAAAACCCGCGCCAGGATCCGGACAAGAAACCGGCTCGTGAGCGTGTTCTCGAATTCAAGGAAATTTACGGACAGTTCAATGCGGACTCCGCTGCCACCCAGGCCGGTCGCTGTCTGCATTGCGGCAATCCTTATTGCGAGTGGAAATGCCCGGTCCATAACTACATCCCCAACTGGCTACAACTGATCGCCGAGGGCAATCTATTTGAAGCCGCTGAACTCTCGCATCGCACCAACTCGCTGCCGGAAATGTGTGGCCGGGTTTGCCCGCAGGATCGGCTGTGCGAAGGCGACTGCACCCTGAACGATGGCTTTGGCGCGGTCACCATCGGCTCGATTGAAAAATACATCACCGACGAGGCGCTCAAAGCCGGTTGGCGACCGGATATGTCGCAAGTCACGCCGACTGGTAAGCGCGTCGCGATTATCGGCGCGGGGCCAGCGGGCCTGGGTTGCGCCGATATTCTGGTCCGCAACGGGGTCAAGCCGGTGGTGTTCGACCGCTATCCGCAAATCGGTGGCCTGCTGACCTTCGGCATTCCACCGTTTAAATTGGAAAAAGAAGTGGTGCAAACCCGCCGCGAGATCATGGAAGGCATGGGCGTGGAATTCGTGCTGAACACCGAGATTGGCCGTGACCTGCCGTTTCAGCGCCTGCTGGTTGAATACGACGCCGTGTTTCTCGGCATGGGGACGTACACTTATATGAAAGGCGGTTTCCCCGGCGAGGATCTGCCAGGCGTTTATGAGGCGCTGCCCTATCTGGTCGCCAATATTAACCGCTTGCTGGGACTGGAAAAAGCGCCTGGCGAATTCATCGACATGCAAAGCCAGCGCGTGGTGGTGCTCGGTGGTGGCGACACCGCAATGGATTGCAACCGCACTGCGATTCGTCAGGGCGCGGCCAGCGTGATGTGCGCCTATCGCCGCGATGAAGCGAACATGCCGGGTTCCCGCCGCGAAGTCGCCAATGCGAAGGAAGAAGGCGTGAGCTTTCTGTGGAACCGTCAGCCGCTGGAAATCGTGGGCGATGACCGGGTGGAAGGCGTCAAAGTGTGCGCCACGCGGCTGGGTGCGCCCGACGCCAAAGGACGGCGCGCGCCGGAAATCCTCCCCGGCTCCGAGGAAGTGTTGCCAGCGGATCGCGTGATCATCGCCTTTGGTTTCCAGCCCAACCCCGCGCCGTGGTTCAGCGAATTCGGCATCGCAGTGGACTTGCGGGGCCGGGTGCAGGCTTCGCCCAAGGGACGATTCAAATTCCAGACTCGTAACCCCAAGGTCTTTGCCGGCGGCGACATGGTGCGTGGTTCTGACTTGGTGGTGACCGCCGTGTTCGAGGGTCGAGAAGCGGCGGAAGGGATTCTGGAGTATCTGGAGATGTAAGTGTAATTTTAGTCCAACTGAGCGGGTTGCAAACCCATTCTACCAGGGTTCTCAATTCTCGAAAATCCGCTCGGCCTGCTCCACCCGAGCAGCATTTAACAACCAGCCTTGCAGGGTCGCCCGATCATGACAGGCCCGCAGTCGCTCCTCAACCGCGACGTCTACCATCAATCCTCGTCCGCGCAACAGGGTCAGAATGGCATCAACGATGCCTTCCTCGCGCCCTTCCTCGCGCCCTTCCTCGCGCACATCTTCCAGATTGGCATAGCCCCGGCGTTGCAACAGGTTGCGTAATACGACTTCATGCGCCGCATCCCGGTCAAAGAGCGCGCGCACCGGGACCGGATTACGCAACACGCCGGGAAATTCCAGGACATCGCTGGCAGCATAGATCTGCATGGGCTGGTTCGGACGATGCACTTCCACCCGTTGCGGCCCCACCAGGCGCACCACCCACACCTGTTGCGTTCCCGCCGCCAGCAATTCGGCAATCTTGTCTTTCAAGTCGCGTTGATCCTGGCCGGGTCCCGCGTACTCGACGGCCAAGGGCGGAGCTTCGGTTAGCCAGGTGCTGTCACCGCTCGGGGGCGTAGTGCGCACCACGACATCCGGCGCTCGCAGCGTACCGGCTTCCGGACTGACGCCAACATCAGCGCCCGTCCATTGGACATCCGGGTCGCTGTCCAGCACGAGGCCGCCGGTCGTGCTTCCCGAACCGTGTTTCCAACCGGCGGGCACACAGTAAATCGGGTGGCCGTTCGAGAGTTCGTAACGGTCGCCATCGCGCAGTTGATCAGCGCGAAACGGGCCACGGCCTGAATGGCGGGCGGGGTCGGTCATGGCAATCTCCTGATGTGGAACAAAGGAATGCCGAAAGCGGTCATCACTGAACGATTTTACAGAATTTCAATGATCAAGAAGCTGACCTGTTGAAAAAAATATTATGGTGTCCCACAGCCATTTATTGCATGGACGCTATTTCGGAAACCTTGGCGCACTTGATGTAAAATTACCGTCAAAATCGAGTTAATAGCGCGCTTCGCTGCACGCCCCCGCCGAATTTTGGACCGACCTCAAACCGAGCAACCATGATCACCCCATTGCGAAACGATCGTCTGCTAAGAGCGCTGCACCGTCAACCGGTGGATGTGACCCCGGTCTGGCTGATGCGCCAGGCGGGTCGTTATCTGCCCGAATACCGTGCGACTCGCGCCCGCGCTGGCGATTTCATGCGCCTCTGCCAAACCCCGGAACTGGCCTGCGAGGTCACGCTGCAACCGCTGGCCCGTTTTCCGCTTGACGCCGCTATTCTGTTTTCGGACATCTTGACCGTGCCTGACGCTATGGGTTTGGGGCTATCATTCAGCGAAGGCGAAGGCCCACGGTTCGCCCGGCCTGTTCGGTCAGCGCGAGATATTGAACAATTGTCCGTTCCTGACCCGGAAGTAGAGCTACGCTACGTGATGGACGCCGTGCGGTTGATCCGCCGGGAATTGAACGGGCAAGTCCCGCTTATCGGCTTTGCCGGCAGTCCGTGGACTTTGGCGACCTATATGGTCGAAGGCGCTTCCAGCAAGGATTACGCCCAGGTTAAAGGATTACTGTACGACCAGCCCAGGGCGCTGCATCGCTTGCTGGAAGTGACCACTCAGGCGGTCATTGCTTACCTGAACGCTCAATTAGCCGCCGGCGCGCAGGCGTTGATGGTGTTCGATACCTGGGGCGGCATTCTGACCCCACGCGCTTACCAGGAATTCTCACTGGCCTACCTGGCGCGGATTGTCGCAGAGCTAGCACGCGAAACCGGCGACCAGCAAGCACCGGTGATCCTGTTCACCAAAGGGGGCGGCGCTTGGCTGGAAGCGATAGCCGCGACCGGCTGCGAAGCGGTGGGCATCGACTGGACGGTTAATCTTGGCGAAGCGCGTCGACGGATTGGCGACCGGGTTGCCGTGCAAGGCAATCTCGATCCAGCCGTACTGTATGCCGCGCCCGACCGCATCAGCCAGCAGGTTGCCCAAGCGCTGGCTGACTTCGGCCCTGGTTCCGGCCATGTGTTTAATCTGGGGCATGGCGTTCAACCCAGCGTCGCCCCTGAACACGTCCAGGCGCTGGTGGAAGCCGTGCATGAATTAAGCAGACCCTATCACTCTGGCCTCGGACGTTGAACGGGATACTCAGTGAACCGCACCATGCCTCTAAAGCCCGCCAGTCTCCGCATCCTGTCTTCCGGGGTCGTGGTCGTGCATTGGACCGGCGAACATTACGACTATTTACTGCTGAGAGCCTACAATTACTGGGATTTTCCCAAAGGCGTGGTGGAAGTCAATGAATCCCCCCTGCAAGCGGCGGTCCGTGAAGTGGAAGAGGAAACTACGCTAACTGGGCTGCGGTTTCGCTGGGGCGATGTCTACCGCGAAACTCACCCTTATAACCAAGGGCGCAAGGTGGCCCGCTACTATATCGCCGAATCGCCAGACGCCGAGGTCCAACTGCCTTTGAATCCCGAGTTAGGCCGTCCCGAACATAGTGAATTTCGTTGGGTTAGCCGTGCTGAGGCCTGGAACATGCTGACGCCGCGCGTGCGGGCGATTCTGGAATGGACCGATGGCGTCATCGCACGGCCCGTTCGGCGTTTGTAGGCGCTTGACGCCATTATTTCAACTTTCCCGGAGATTCCGATGTCCCAAACTTATCAAACGCTGACGTTTCATCATCTTGAAGCTGGCGCTGGCTACTTCCGTCCAAAGCAGCACCTGCCTGAACACATCACCGCCGATGATCCAGCCCTGTCGGTAATGACTGATCTTAGCCTGGTGACCGCCTATACCACCGAATTGGACACCCCATTGAACAAGGCGCGTGAGACGATGATGAAGCGCGGGGTGCGCATGCTGTTGGTGCGTGATGCCGAGGGCCATATTGTCGGGTTGATCACCAGTCGCGATATTGAAGGTGAAAAGCCGGAGCGCATCCTGGCCAAGGCAGGCGGCAGTTGGGAAGATTTGTTGGTTGCCGACATCATGACCTTGCAACCGAAGCTGGAAGTGTTGCTGATGGAGGACGTCGCAAAGGCGCGGATCGGCGATATCATCGCGACACTGCGGCAAGTGAACCGGCAACATGCAATGGTGGTAGACATCCATCCCGAGACTAACCACTTGGCGGTGCGCGGCATCTTCTCGCTGTCACAAATTGGCCTGCTGCTGGGACTGCACATCGACCCGGCGCTGCATGCAACAACCTTCGTTGATCTGGAACAGGCCGGCATCGATTATCCCATTACTAGCAGTGACTTATTGCCATAGAAGGCAAGCCGGTGGGTGGATTTCGATCAAAGCGATGTTTCCAGCGTTTCTATTAAAAGCCGTGGATTAATATCGCTGGCAATAACCGCCTGACCCAAATTACGCAACAGGATCAGCCGCAACCGCCCATCCTTGACCTTTTTGTCCACCGCCATCAAGCGCAGGAAATCATCAGGAGTCAAAGCCATTGGCGGTTGCACCGGCAGGCGCGCGCGCGCCAGCAGAGCGCGAACCCGTTCCACCTGTTCTCGATTTAACCAACCCAGCCGCGCTGACAAATCAGCCGCTATGACCATGCCCGTCGCTACCGCTTCGCCATGCAGCCATTGTCCGTAACCCACCCCAGTTTCAATGGCGTGGCCGAACGTGTGCCCCAGATTGAGCAAAGCCCGTTCACCCGTTTCCCGTTCATCAGCGGCGACAATATCCGCCTTGTTCCGACAGGAGCGCTCAATGGCCTCGCTCAGCGCTGCGGCATCGCGCGCCATGAGCGCCTCCAGGTTCGCTTCCAGCCATTCCAGGAACGGCAAGTCGCGAATTAACCCATACTTGATCACTTCCGCCAAGCCAGCGCTTAGCTCCCGATCCGGCAAGGTCGCTAGGGTATCGGTATCGGCCAGGACGCCAAGCGGCTGGTAAAACGCTCCGATCATATTCTTGCCAAACGGGTGATTGACTGCGGTCTTGCCACCGACCGAAGAATCCACCTGGGCCAGCAGCGTGGTGGGAATCTGGATAAAATGCACGCCGCGCTGGTAGCAGGCGGCGGCAAAGCCGGCCATATCCCCAATTACGCCTCCACCAAGAGCAATGACCGTACAATTCCGGTCGAAGCGATGGTTCAGCAACGCGGTGAAAATCTCGTTGAGCGTGTCCAGCGTTTTATACTGTTCGCCATCCGGCAAAATCACCGCTTCATGACGCAGCCCGTCCAGCGAAGCGCGCACCGGCTCCAGGTACAAAGGAGCAACCGTGGTATTGCTGACCACCAGCGCCTGTCGTCCGGGAATGCAGGGAGTCAGCAATTCAGGCCGCGCCAGCAGACCAGGGCCGATATGGATGGGATAGCGACGGTCGCCAAGCTCAACGTGCAGAGTTTTCATAGGGAAGGTATTTCCTGAATATGGGTAAGAATTTGCTGGACGATGACGCGCGGCGTTTGACCATCGCTGGCGACCATCAGGTCGGCAACTTCCCGGTAAAGCGGGTCGCGCAAGCTAAACAGCGCTTCAAGCCGGCCTCTTGGATCAGCCGTTTGCAGCAAAGGGCGATGATTGTCATGACGGGTGCGGCGGAGTTGTTCGTCCACCGAGGCGTACAGATAAACCACCAGACCCCGCCCAGCCAGGCAACGGCGGTTGTCGCGATCCAACACGGCGCCGCCGCCAGTCGCTAGCACGATGTCCTGGCGTTGGGTCAACTCGGCCATGACGGCTTTCTCGCGTAGACGAAAACCCGCCTCGCCTTCCAGTTCGAAAATCAGGGGAATGCTGACGCCGGCTCGTTGCTCGATTTCCTGGTCGCTGTCGATAAAAACCCATCGCAGCGCTTGCGCCAGCCGCCGGCCAATCGTGGTTTTGCCCGCGCCCATTGGGCCAATCAGAAAAATGGAAGGGGTCACTTTACGCATAGTGATTGGGAAATCGGTTTTTCAAGCTTTTTACCATATTCATTCATCGGATTCTCTATTCGGAATCATGGTTCGGAAACGATTAAACTAATGCAATACCCCACCTGTATTGAGGATGCTAATGAGTACGCATGACGATCCCCTTAACCATGCTTTGGAAGTGATTCGCGAACGCTTTCAGGGAACCCAGCATGAACTGGCGACTTTGCTCGACGCCTGCGCCACGCACGGTCAACGGGCCGATGAAATGATGGCCGCGCTGGATGCGGTTCGCCAGGAAGTTCAGAAAACCCAGGACGAGATAACGACCGTGCAGGAGACCAGCGCTGCCCAGGGTCAACACGTCGATCAACTGGTTGCTACGACGAATATTCTGCGTCAGGAGTTGCATGACGCGCTCGGCCAGGCGCTGCAGAAAACTCAAGCCGATCTGGCGGCGTTGCGCGAAGCCGGCCAGACCTACGACCAGCAGGCTCATGCGCTGAATAAAGCATTGACTGCGCTTCGTGAAGAACTTCATGGCGCCCAGAACGATTTAGCTCTTCTGCGTGAGGTCAATAACACCTATGGCGAGCAGTCCGACCAACTCGCCACGTCGATGGATACGGTCCGCCAGCAGGTGCAAAGCGCGCAAGATGACCTGGCGACCTTGCGCGAAGCGGGCGATGCCAGCGGCCAGCGGGCGGATGAACTTGCAGCGGCTATAAGCTCGCTTCGCCAGGAGATTCGGGAGGCCCGAGCTGACATGAACACGCTGCGCGAGACCCATACAGCGCGTGGTCAGCAGATTGATGAAATCGCCGGCGCACTGGACACGCTCCAGCAGGAACTGCATGGCGTTCGACAAACCAGCACGGACCTGGAGAAGACGCTTAGAACACAGTCCGTGAAGTCTCGGGAACAACTGGAGGCGCATACCCGTGAGCTGGCGACGCTGACGGAACGCTCCCGGACACAGACTCAGGAAATAAATGAGCATATCGATACGCTGACTAGCCTGCACAAACAGGAACAATCCCAGCGGGAAACTGCGCTGGCGACTCTGAGCAAGTTGAATGAGCGAGTGGGCGGGCTTGAGCAGCAATTGAGCGAAGAACGCGCACGCGGCGCCGAAGCCTTGCGCACTGGCCGGGAACGGCTGGCGGCGCTGGAAAAATGGCTGAGCGCGCAAGCCGAGCAGTTTGGCAAATTTGATCCGGTGCTGCGCGAGTTGCATAGTCAGATGGTGACTTTGCACGAACGACTGACAGCGCTGGAAAGCCTGGAAAGCGCGCATGTCCTGGATGATCATGAACAGCGTCTGGGTGAAAGCGAGCAACAAGTCCAAGAGCAGGCGCACACGCTGGAAGCGATGCAGCAAACCCTGGAGGGTCTGGCGTTACGGATGCCCGGAGCCGCACGATTCAACAAGATTCTAATAGGTGGACTGATAGGCGCCGGCATCATCATTGTCGTCTTGCTGGCGCTGATCGGCATCAGATAAACCCCTTTTCCAGTGAACAGGGATTTGAACGCTGACCCCTCCAACCTTGAGAACATGGCTACTACGATGGCGGCGCAAAGGCTATACTGAATTCCGAGGTCGTCATTCAGTCCCTGGCGCCGGAATGACGATTATTCTTCGTCAAGCAATTTCACTCACCCTAGCAAACAAGAGGATTCTCTCATGGCACAGCTTAAACCCGGCGTGGTTTCCGGCAAGGATTATCTGACCCTGGTCAACGCGGCTAAGGAAGGCGGCTATGCATTACCGGCAGTCAACGTCTCCAGCAGCAGCACCATCAACGCGGTGCTGGAAGCCGCCGCCAAGAACCAGTCTGATGTCATCGTTCAGCTTTCCAATGGCGGCGCGCAGTTCTACGCTGGACAGGGGATGAAGGATGGTTTCAAGGCCAAGGTGCTGGGCGCGGTGTCAGCGGCGATGCATGTTCACCTGTTGGCCGAGCATTATGGAGTCTGCGTGGTGCTGCATACCGACCATGCCAACAAAGGTTTGATCCCCTGGGTCGAGGCGCTGCTGGATCATGGTGAGGCGTATTTCAAGCAGAATGGCAAGCCGCTGTTCAGTTCACACATGCTGGATCTTTCCGAAGACCCGATGGAGTTTAACCTCAGCGAGTGCGCGCGGATTCTGACCCGCATGGCCCCGTTAAGCATGAGCCTGGAAATTGAACTCGGCGTCACCGGCGGCGAGGAAGATGGCATTGGTCATGGCGAACACG
>JAGRHQ010000339.1 GCA_020444905.1 Candidatus Competibacteraceae bacterium | reverse complement strand
GGATGGCCAGGCCAATGGCCGATTCAGCCGCGGCCACGGTCAGAATGAAAAATACGAAAACCTGGCCAATAGTGTCGCCGAGGAACTGCGAGAATGCGATGAAGTTAAAATTCACCGCCAGCAGCATCAACTCAATCGACATCAATAAAATGATGACGTTTTTCCGGTTCAGAAAGATACCGGCTACGCTGAGACAAAAGAGGATTGCGCCCAGCACAAGGTAATCAGTCAGTGCAATCATCGGTTTTCTTTCAATCCTGGTTGTCCTGAATGAGGGATTGGGACGCAAGTTTCTTTTCCGGGGCCATGCGCACCACGCGCACCCGATCATCCCGCGATACGCGCACCTGCTGACCCGGATCCTGGGATTTCACGCCTTCCCGACGCCTCATAGTCAGCGAGATGGCGGCAATGATCGCCACCAGCAGGATCACCGAGGCAATCTCAAATGGATAGACATAGAAGGTGTACAGGACGCTGCCCAATTCCTTAGTGTTGCTGTAATCCGCCGCATGGGACGCCAGGCTGTACTGATCCGGGCCAAAATAATTGGAGCTAACCACCAGCCCCATTTCAATCACAATAAGCAGGGCGACGGTTGCACCGACCGGCAGGTATTTGATGAAGCCTTCCCGCACCGGATCGACATTCAGGTCAAGCATCATGACCACGAACAGGAACAGCACCATCACCGCGCCAACATAGACCAACACCAGGGTAATGGCCAGAAACTCCGCTTCAATCAACAGCCAAAGCGCGGCGCTGGTGAAAAACGCCAGCACCAGGAATAACGCGGCATGTACAGGGTTACGCACCGTGATGACTCTGACCGCAGCAAAGATCAAGATCAGAGCGAAGACGTAGAACAGAAATTTTTCAAATCCCATGAGCGGACCTGCTGGTTATTTTCTGGAAACGGGGCCGGTTAGCGATAAGCCGCATCAGCGGCCCGGTCGGCGGCAATCTGGGCTTCGCAACGGTCGCCATGCGCCAGCAACTTCTCCTTGGTCATGATATGCTCGCCGCGCTTCTCGAAATGATAATCAAAGGTCCGGGTTTCCACGATGGAATCCACCGGACAGGCTTCCTCGCAGAAGCCGCAGTAGATGCACTTAAACAAATCAATGTCATAGCGGGTCGTGCGGCGGGTGCCATCCTCGCGCTGCTCAGACTCGATAGTGATCGCCAGCGCCGGACAGACTGCCTCGCACAGTTTACAGGCAATACACCGCTCCTCGCCATTCGGGTAGCGACGCAGGGCGTGCAGACCGCGAAACCGGTGCGACAACGGGGTTAGTTCTTCCGGGTATTGCACCGTGATCTTTTTGGAAAACAGATAACGGCCGGTCACTCCCAAGCCCATCAACAGCTCCCACAACACGAAACTCTTGAAGTAGTAACGAAGGGCGTTCAGTGTGTTCATCACTTTACTCCGCATCAATCAAACCACGGACCGACCTGGCCCAGTACGCCCAGGCCAATCACCAAGATCCACACCAGGGTTACTGGAATAAACACCTTCCACCCCAGGCGCATGATCTGGTCATAACGGTAGCGGGGAAAGGTCGCGCGGAACCACAGGAAAAACAGCAGCAGGAACGAGATTTTGATGATCAGCCAGATCGCCCCAGGCACGAAGGCAAACAGACTGCCCAACACCGGAATGCCCTCGAACGGCGATAGCCAGCCGCCCAGGAACAAGGTCGAGGCCAGCGCCGACACCAGGATCATGTTGGCGTATTCCGCGAGGAAGAACACCGCGAAAGCCATACCGGAATAATCGACATGGAAGCCAGCCACGATCTCCGATTCGCCTTCCGCCACGTCAAACGGCGCGCGGTTGGTTTCCGCCACGCCGGAGATGAAGTACACCAAGAACAACGGCAGCAACGGCAACCAGAACCAGTGCAACAGGCTACCTTGCTGAGCCAGTACAATCTGGTTGAGATTCAGACTGCCCGCCGCCATCAACACCCCGACCAGCGCGAAACCCATGGCGATTTCATAAGCGACAATCTGCGCCGCCGAACGCATAGCGCCCAGAAAGGCGTATTTGGAATTCGAGGCACATCCGGCAATGATCACCCCGTAAACGCCCATCGAAGTCAAGGCAATCAGATACAACAGGCCCGCGTCCAGATGCGAAATCATCAGGCCATCGCCAAAGGGAATCACCGCCCAAGCCGCCAGCGCTGGACCGAAGGACACTACCGGCGCCAGGAGAAACAGGAAACGATCCGCGCGGGTCGGAATGACG
>JAGRHQ010000338.1 GCA_020444905.1 Candidatus Competibacteraceae bacterium | reverse complement strand
TCATTGGAGTTGGCGCCCACTCGCGGTCCCATAGCCCGTAGATTGGCCAACAGGTTGGCATGGGTTAGCATCACTCCCTTGGGATCGCCGGTGCTGCCCGAGGTGTATTGCAAAAAGGCCAGGTCCGTGGTTTTAATGGCCGCATCGCTCCACGACGCCGGTTCCTGCGCCAGCTCGTCAGCCGTGACGACATGCCGCAAATGTTCGACTTGCGCCTGAAGCAGTCGCGCCACCAGCTTGGCCTCGGGAACAGTGATGAGAACTACGGATTCAGCATTGCGCAGCAACCGGGCGTGGCGGCGCAAATGTTCCTCGATTTGCGAAGGACGCACCGGCGGATAGATCGGTACGGGTATCCCGCCGGCCAGCAGGATGCCAAAGAAGCTGAGGAAGTATTCGGAGCCGGTGGGCAGCATGATGGCCACGGTCTGCCCCGGTTGCAATCCGCGCGCCTGCAACCCGGTCGCCACGGCCCGCGCGCCTTGACGCAGACTGGCGTAGGTGAAGGTATGATCAATCTGGTCATGCGCGCCGTAAATCTGGATAGCGACCCGGTCAGGGTGCGCTTCGCTATGCCAGTCGAGGACCTCGGGCAGCGTAGTAGCGCGAGCTGGCGCGCTGGCGGTAGACCGTCCCAGGGTGGCGGTCTGTGGTTCAACCACAGTGACGACTTTCATGGGTTCGCCTCGGGCTTGTTGAATAAGCGCCAGCAAATCCCGCAGGGTTTCGACCGTGAGCACCTGTTCATCCAGTCGAACCTGGAAGGCTTTTTCGATGCGCTGCAATAACTCGGTGCGCGCCAGGCTGTCCAGCGCCAGGTCGCGATCGACATGACTGTCCAACGAGAGTCCTTCGACAGCGCGCTCCGACTGGCGAATTTCCAGTAACAGCTCGCGCAGCAGGGTTAGCAGGCGCGCAGCGGCGTCCTCAATAACATCCGGCGTGGAAGAAGTCGTTGTTTCAGCGGAAGTGGGCAGTCCATCACGATCGGAAGACATGGCGACAGTCCGTAGGTAGCGAGGATTTAAGCGGCAACCTGAACTAGGCTCCGGCGTCTAAGCCTGACATTTTATAGAATAGAGTGAAGAAAGCGCGTTGCATCGGCAATAATTGACTGGTTTTGCCATGTCGCTGCAGCTTGCATGAGGATATCCGTTCATGATCCGTCGATTATTTCACTGTGGGCTGGCTTTGTGGCTATGGGGTCCGATCAGCGCCCTGGCTCTGGAAGTCAGCGAGATTCAAGTCCAATCGGCATTGAATCAGCTATTCGATGCCAGAATTCCGTTACCAACCCTGATTCCTGAAGATATTACCCGGGTTTCGGTCAAGGTGGCGTCCCCGGCAATGTTCGAGGAATTCGGACTTGATCAGACGCCGACCCTGGAAAAGCTGGTTTTCTCTATTCAGTATGATGAAGAAAGCCGGGTTTACGTTAAGGTAGTTTCGACCGAACCGATCCGCGAGCCATCGCTGGCGCTATTGCTGGAGTTTGGTTGGCCGCGCGGCAAGACATTCCGCGAATTTACCGTGTTGCTTGATCCAGTGAAGCGATTAGCGCAACCAGCGGGCGGCCGGACCAAAACCGTTCTTAGCGAACCCCGGATAGTAGCGACAAGGCCATCTCCCCCGGAGACGAAGGCTGAAGTTTATGCGGCGGCGCCCGAGTCGCCACCTCTCCCGGTGGAAGCTTCCTCGGTGGCATTCACCGACCAAACCAGCCAAGTCTATGGTCCGGTTGCGTCAGGCGAAGGGTTATGGGGCATTGCGCTCAAACTCCGCCCGGAGGGAGTTACCCGCGAACAGATGATGCAGGCGCTGTTCAAGGCGAATCCTGAAGCATTTTCCAGCGCGGGCATCGATGGTCTCAAAATCGGCGCCATGCTGCGCGTGCCGAGCTACCGGGAAATCGCTGATTTAACCGGTTCGCCGATTGCCCTGCGCCTGGCGGCGGTGGAAGAGACAGCCGCGTTGCCCCTCTCCCCCAATCTCCCACAAGTCGCCGCGTCCGAATCGAAACCTGCCCCGGAGCCGCCGCTGGTCGCTGCGCCCGAACCGGAAGTTGCCCCCGTTGCCGAGCCGGAACCTGCCCCGGAGCCGCCGCCGGTCGTTGCGCCCGAACCGGAAGTTGCCCCCGTTGCCGAGCCGCAACCCGCCCCGGAGCTGCCGCCGGTCGCTGCGCCCGAACCGGAAGTTGCCCCCGTTGCCGAACCGGAACCATTGTCGGAACCGCCACTGGAAACCACGGTATCCGAACCTGTAGCGATGAACTCCCAGTCAGATTCGCAGCTTTTGGAGCCGGTTTCAGCCACGCCGTTGCTGTCTTTAGTGGCTACG
>JAGRHQ010000337.1 GCA_020444905.1 Candidatus Competibacteraceae bacterium | reverse complement strand
CTGGAGATTGGCATGAATGATCATATCGCCAAGCCGTTTGATGTTAATCAATTGCCTGCTTTACTGGTGCGCTGGACTTGTGCGCCGACAATATCCGTTTCGCCCGAACCGGAGAATGGTTCGCACCCCGTAGCCGTCGAGGAATTGCTGATGATCACTCCCCCGGTTGAAGAAAAAAACCTTTTGCCCGAGTTACCGGGCATCCTGGTCGGGGAGGCGCTGGCCCGGCTGGGCGACAATGCCGAACTCTACCGCAGTCTGCTCGAAAGCTTTGCCCAATCCCGCCGCCACTTGGGTGTGGAATTGAAGCAGTTGCTGAAGACCGGCCAGATCGATGAAATACGTCGCGTCGCGCATGACCTGAAAAGCGAAGCGGGTAACCTGGGCATGATTTCTCTGCAAGAATTAGCCGTGGATCTTGATGTGGCTATTAAGCAGCAACGCCTGGATCGCGTTCCCGAGTTGTCCAGCCAGCTCGGTCATCTCTGCGACCTCATTGTGCAGATGCTGGATGAGCAACTCGCTCCTTCCACAGAAGCGCAAAGTCAACAAAAGACACTGATTATTGAGGATCATCAACAAGTACTGGTGCTGATGAAGCAAATGGCCGCCTTACTCAAGCGGAATAACCTGCAAGCGCAGAACCACTTAAAAGAGATCGAGAAGTTAGTGGCGAACACCCCCTTGGCCAGCAGTCTGGTTGAGATCAGCCGGAATGTGCGACAGCTCAGATACCGGGCAGCCCTGGAGCAACTGCGGGATCTGGCCACGGCGCAAGGCTGGATGCTGGACTAAAGCTCATGAACGAAGCCTTGCCCAAGGTTCTGATCGTCGATGACATTCCAGCGAATATCTATATCCTGAACGAAGCTTTGCAGCAGAACTATCAGGTGTTGTTCGCAACATGCGGCGAGGATGGATTGATTCTGGCTGAAGATGAACAACCCGACATCATCCTGTTGGACGTGATGATGCCGGGCATGGATGGTTACGAGGTCTGCCGTCGCCTGAAGCAGAATCCGCTCACGCAGGATGTGCCGGTGATCTTTGTCACAGCCCTGGGCGATACCGCCAGCGAAATGAAAGGTCTCGAACTGGGTGCGGTAGACTATCTGACCAAACCGGTCAATATCGCGATCGCTCAGGCTCGAATTCGCACCCAGATCGCATTACGACGCACCGGGCAAGCCCTGCGGCTGGCGGCCAGCGTATTTGAACACGCCCGTGAAGGGATTCTAATTACTGATCCCAGCGAATGCATTCTGGATGTCAACCGGGCGTTTAGCGAAATCACCGGTTACCACCGTGCAGAAGCAATCGGACAAACCCCGCGCCTGCTGCGATCCGGCTATCATCGTTCGGAATTCTATCAGACGTTGTGGGAAGACCTGCGGGAGAAAGGCCACTGGTATGGGGAAATCTGGAACCGCCGTAAGAATGGCGAGATTTACGCCCAAATGACCAGCATTTCGGCGGCGCCCGCGCCCAGCAGCAAAGTGGCGCTCTATGTCAGCATTTTCACCGATATTACTCAAAGCAGGAAATATCAGCGACAAATCGAGATTGACTGATCGTCAAAGGAGATCGCCATGTTCTTTGGCCAGAAAATCCACCCGCTGAATTTCGATATTCCCGAACAGTGGACGGTCAACAAGGATGCGGTTGAACTCAGCGGACCAGGCGTTCGGTTAATCGTGCGCTGCGCTGATATTACGGATGGCTGTTTGCGGCTCCGATTCGAAAATGCGGCTGATGCCGACCCACGCCAGCACTCCGATGCGGTATTACCGGAGTTGCGGGAAGGTCGCCCGGTTGCGCCGGCAGTCTCCCCCCATCTTAACACTCCTCTACTTGGGGGGAGGGAAACTAATTGTGCGCGATTTTCCACCACCGCTGGCCACATTGAACTGAGCGCGTCCCATCTGCGGCTGGAGCTGGCCGGCGTGGCGCTGGAAACCGTCGCCGAGGGTATTGGCGCGTGTGGGGAAAATTTGTTGCTCAATTTCGCGTTAAGCGGCGTGGAAGGTTGCTACGGCTTCGGCGAGCGCACCCGGCGACTCAACAAGCTGGGCGACAGCGCCGAGTTCCTGACCGTGGACGTAGTCGCCGTATTTCGCCACACCTATGCTCGCGATGATTACGACCCGACCTACGTCGCCATCCCGCTGGCGATTCTCAAGATTGGCGATGGCTTTCTCGGCCTGTTCTTCGACAATCCTGGCCATGCGGCGATCGATGCCGGCAAGAGTCACTCCGGTGAGTTTTGGTATCAGGCGCTCGGCGGCGTGACCGACCTTTACGCGCTGGCCGGTCCCGGTCTGGCCGATGTGGTTCGGCGCTACGCGGCGCTGACCGGACGTG
>JAGRHQ010000336.1 GCA_020444905.1 Candidatus Competibacteraceae bacterium | reverse complement strand
CTGTTAGGTGGACTACTCAACAATGAAATCATTGCGCCACTTGCCTATCAATCTTATACGGATACGGAGATATTTAATACCTGGCTTAAGAAATGTTTAATCCCTGCGCTTCCAAAAAATTGCATCATCGTGATGGATAATGCCCGTTTTCACAAATCGGAAGAGACCAGAGAAATCATTGAAGACAATGGTCATCAACTGTTGTTTTTGCCTCCTTATTCACCGGATTTAAATCCTATCGAAAACGACTGGGCTATTCTCAAGGGAAAGTTGAGGAAAATTGTTGCAAATTTTCAAAACCTTTTCGATGCTCTAGCGGCAGTTTTCCAAACTATCTAAAAACTGTTTGACTATATATTTGAAAGAATTGGAGATGATCCGGATGAATGCCACCCAAATTCAGTATGTATCCGACGAGGCCGGTCATACGATCAGCGTTATCGTGCCGATTGAACTCTGGCGGGAAATCGAAGCAGAACGAGAAACCGCGTATCTGCTTCAGAGCGCCGCCATGAAACACCGCTTGCTGGAAGCCAAAAATCGCCAAAGCGGTCTATCCTTCGAGGAAGCCTGTGAAAAACTTGGAGTTTGATGCAACCGCTTTCGAAGATTTAGCGTGGTGGATTGAGCAGGATCGGGATAAAGCATTAAGAATAATCAGATTGATCAAAGAGGTGCAACGAGATCCCTTCCGTGGAATCGACAAGCCGGAACCGTTAAGACATGAGCTTGCTGGCTGTTGGTCAAGGCGGATCGATCAGGAGCATCGACTGGTCTATCAAGTCATGCCGGAGAAAATTCGCATTCTCGCGTGTCGGTACCACTATTGAGAATAATCCTCCTGCCTTTCTCAAAGAGGAGATTGGTGGTAGTACACAGGTCCTTCTCGCAGAGCGGAAAATGGGCAAACCCACTCTCTGGGCCGACCCGGCATCTACCCGTTTCTGCTATAGTTTCGGCCAGCCCCTGCCCCGAGGACTCCGCCATGCAGTTTCCCTACGGCATCGCCGATTTCCGCACCCTTCGTGAGGAAGGTTATTTCTACGTCGACCGCACCGACCGCATTCCTCTCGTAGAAGCCGCCGGCAAACAGTTGTTGTTTCTCCGCCCGCGGCGCTTTGGCAAAAGTCTCTGGCTTTCCATCCTGGAAAACTACTACGACCTGGCCCGCGCCGAGGACTTCCCGCGCCTGTTCGGCGACCTGCGCATCGGCCCGAATCCCACGCCCCGCCACAACCAGTACTTCATCCTCAAACTCAACTTCTCACGCATCGAAGCGCGCGGCGATCATGAGGCCATCCGGCAATCGCTATTTGACCACATCAACGTCCGGATTGAAGACCTGCTGGCCCGCTACGCCGCCTGGTTGACTCAGCCAGTGCGCATTGACCCTGCCAACGCTCAGGTCAGCTTCGATTCAATGCTAAGCGCCATTTCCCGGACTCCGTACAAACTCTATCTGCTGATCGACGAATACGACAACTTCGCCAACGACGTCATGATCAGTCCCGAACGCGGCCCGGCGCGTTACAGTGAACTGGTCCAGGGCGAGGGAACGCTCAAAGCCTTTTTCAAAGCCGTCAAGGAAGCTGGCGAGGGTCAGGGGCTGGATCGGGTGTTTCTCACCGGCGTCTCCCCGGTCGTCCTCAGCGACATCACCAGCGGCTATAATATCGCCGAAGACCTGGGCGTTGACCCGGCGGCTCAAGACCTGTGCGGGTTCACCGAGGCCGAATTGCAGACCGCCCTCGACCAGGTCGCGACGGCTCACGGGTTGAGCGCGACGCAGGTGGACGAGGCCCGTGAGCTGATGCGCGTCTTTTACAACGGCTACCGGTTTCATCCGGCGCAGACCGCCGGCGTCTATAATCCGACCCTGGCGCTGTACTTTCTCAAGCATCTGGCTCGGCAGGGCATCCCCCCGGCCCGGCTGCTGGACGACAATTTAGCGATGGACCGCAACCGGTTGCGCTATGTCGCCCGCCTGCCGCAGGGCGAAACCCTGCTCGCCGAAGCCCTGAATCCGGAAACCCCGCTCGCCATTGCCCAGTTGTCCAACCGCTTCGGCGTCGAGGAGATGCTCAACGCCTCCAAGGACACCGCCTTCATGGCTTCGCTGTTGTACTACTTCGGCGTCCTCACCCTGGCCGGGCGCGATGAAATCGGCGCGTTGCAACTGACCATCCCGAATCAAGTGGTTCGCCAACTCTATGTTGAGCGTCTACGCCATCACGTATTGCCGGACGCCGAGGACCCGCGCCAAGCGGCCTGCCGAACGTTTTACGCCACGGGCGAACTGGGGCCGTTGTGCGAACTGCTGGAGCACCGCTTCGGCGTTCTGGATAACCGCGACCTGCGTTGGAGCAATGAACTGGTGGTGAAAATGGCCTTTCTGGCCGTATTG
>JAGRHQ010000335.1 GCA_020444905.1 Candidatus Competibacteraceae bacterium | reverse complement strand
CGGGTGCTCAAGTCTGGATCCCAACCTGATGAATTTTATAAGGAGTTGTGGGAAACCATTTCATCAGGCCATGAATGGCACGGTGAACTATGCAATCGACGGAAAAATGGAGAAATCTACTGGGAAAGCGCATTCATTTCGCCAATTTGCAATGACCATGGGCAAATTATTCACTATTTGGCGATCAAGGAAGATATTACCGACCGCAAGCACATGCAAGAGCAGTTGCAGCAGCGCACTGAAGAAGCCCAGGCGGCCAGCCGGGCGAAAAGCCAGTTTCTCGCCAACATCAGTCATGAAGTTCGCACCCCTTTGAACGGGGTTATTGGCATGGTCGGCCTGTTGCTGGATTCCGAGTTACCCGCAACGCAACGTCACTACGCTGAAGTCGCCCACGCCAATGGCGAAATCCTGTTGGGTCTGCTCAATAATATCCTGGACTTCTCGAGAATTGAGACAGATCAACTGGAATTAGAGGCGCTGAATTTCAATTTGCGGGTCACGTTGGAGGATATCGTCGCGGTGCTGGCGTCGCAGGCGCACGAGAAAGATCTCAAATTTACCTGCCAGACTGCTTGTAATGTCCCGGCTTTTGTTCTGCGGGGCGACCCAGGGCGATTGCGCCAGATTTTGATGATTCTGGGCAGTAACGCAATCAAGTTTACTGCTCAGGGCGAAGTCGCCATCGCCGTCAGCCTGGCATCCGAAACCGACCAGCAGATCACAATGCGGTTTGAGGTGCATGATACCGGCATTGGCATTCCACCGGATAAGATCAAATTGCTGTTTAACTCCTTCCAACCGCTGGATGCATCAACGACCCGCCGGTTTGGCGGCATCGGTCTGGGATTGGCGCTCGCCAAGCGACTGGTTGAAAAAATGCGCGGAGAGATCCAGGTGACCAGCGTCGAAGGGCAAGGCTCGTGCTTCTGGTTTACCGCGATCTTCGACAAGCCGCTTCATCAGACAAGCGGTGAAGAAGCGCCGGACGCCGATCTGCATGGCCTCCGGGTGTTAGTCGTCGATGATAAACTGAGTAATCGACTCATTGTGACCGAGCAACTTGCGCGCTGGCGCCTTCGTTACGAGGAAACCGCTAGCGCTCAAGAAGCGCTCACTCTGTTGCGCGAAGCGCATGCAGCGCATGATTCCTTCCATCTACTAATCACGGACATGCAGATACCGGACATGGATGGGATGACCCTGGGGGCGGCGGTTAAAGCCGATCCTGATCTGTGCAACACGATTCTGGTCATGTTGACGTCGATGGGCCAGCGCGGCGACGCTAAAAAACTTGCGAACATCGGTTTTGCCGCCTATCTGACTAAGCCGACGCGACCGGATCAACTCCATGATTGCCTAACCACTGTGGTTGATCAAGCCTACGTGAGTCGTCAAATTCCAGCTCCATTGGTGACTCGTCATTCACTTCGCGAAGCGCGCTGTTCGCCACTGCGCATCCTGGTCGTTGAAGACAATGAAATCAATCAGACCATTGTATTAAAGCTTCTGGAAAAACTCGGCCAGCGCGCGGATGTGGCGGCCAATGGCCAGGAGGCCCTCGCAGCGCTGAAAACGCGCCCTTACGATCTGGTGCTGATGGATATTGAAATGCCGGTCATGAATGGATTGGAAGCGACCCAGCGGATTCGTTCCGGTCAGGCCCATGTTGCCGATCCCCAAATACCAATTATCGCCATGACCGCGCATACTGAGCGCGAAGTGCAGGAACGCTGCCTGAAATCCGGGATGAACGACCACATCGGCAAGCCTATCGATCGGAAGATGCTTTCACAAGTCCTGGAGCGATGGTATCCAGGGTGCTCAGGAAACCCTGGAGCGGTGTCCCAGACTAATAATGAGCAAATAAGAGCGGATACCGATGATCAATGGCTGGAGATACCAGGTATGGATACTCGTCTGGGATTACTGCGAATTGGGGAAGATCACAGCCTATATCAGCGGTTGCTGGACCGGTTTGTGGAAACGCAATCAGGAATCGCGGCGGTCATTCGCATGGCGGTGACTGAAGACGATCTGGATCGGGCCAGGCGGCTTGCGCATAACATCAAAGGGGCTGCGAGCAATCTGGGGGCCAGCGAATTGGAAGCGGCGGCCCGTAGGATGGAGCAGGTTCTTGCTGAGGATCAACCACGGCAGATCGAGGAGGTCTTGGCAAATTTCGAACAGTCACTGACTGAGCTAACCCATCGCTTGCAAAGCTTGCCTGATCGAAAACCACAATCAGGCCACTCATCCCGCACCACCGCCAGATCGCCAGAGGCGCTGGCTGCGCCGGACGCATTGCGCGCTGCTCTGGATAAGTTGGCCCCGCATCTGAGAACCCGTAAACCCAAATATTGCGTCGAGGCGCTCCAGGGCATTGAATCGCTTTCATGGCCAACGCATCTTCAA
>JAGRHQ010000334.1 GCA_020444905.1 Candidatus Competibacteraceae bacterium | reverse complement strand
CCCCAAGCGTGGAAAGCTTTGAGGACGACTTCGGTGTCGCCGTGAGAGAAGAAACGGTAGCCCTGTGCTTCCAGCTCCTGGCGCAGTTCCTGGTAGTTGTAGATGCAGCCGTTGAAGACCAAGGTCAGGCCCAGGTCGGGGTCGGTCATCGGTTGTTGCGCATGTTCCGACAGGTCGATGATGCGCAGGCGGCGGTGAGCCAGGGCGACCTGGCCCTGTTGGAAAGCGCCCGCGGCATCCGGGCCACGGGGTCGCAGCACCTCGCCCATGCGGGCTACAGCGCTGATGTCGGCGTCTTGAAGGTCGAATCGGGCTTCGCCGGCGAATCCGCACATTAGGGGGTCCTTTGTCGGTGATGGCAAGGGGGCGAGGCGAGTTTAAAAAAGTCTCATACAACGGCGCAGGAGTCAAATGGGCAAAATGGCGCTACTCTGGATGACATGGCCTGCAAGGATGGGTCGTCGATTTTTTTTTACACAGACCGAATTGCGACTCGTAGCCTGGATGCTGTAGGTCGGTCAAAAGCGTAGCGTTGCCCGACAGGAATACTGAATTGTCGGACACGTCCCGTGTTCAACCTACGGATTGCTGCGCTAACTCTACAACCGGGATTCAGTTAAAATAACATTCCGACAAACCCATCTCTTCGAGAATTTCGCGACTGGCAAGAGGATTCATCATGGCGGGCAAGACCCTTTACGACAAGCTTTGGGATGCTCATGTCGTATACACCGACACGAATGGGACGGCGTTGCTCTATATCGACCGTCATCTGGTGCATGAAGTCACCTCGCCCCAAGCCTTCGGCGGTTTGCAGCTAGCGGGTCGTCAGCCGTGGCGGCGGGATTCCATGGTCGCTATGCCGGATCACAACACGCCAACCACCCCTGGCTTTACCGAGATCGACGATCCGGTGTCCCGCCTGCAGGTCGAGACGCTGGATGATAACGCTCGCCGCTACGATCTGCGCTATTTTCCGATCGGCGATATGCGCCGAGGCATCGTGCATGTCGTCGGGCCGGAACAGGGCGCAACACTGCCCGGTATGACAGTGGTCTGCGGCGACTCGCACACCTCGACCCATGGCGCGTTTGCCGCCCTGGCATTCGGCATTGGCACCTCCGAAGTCGAGCATGTCATGGCGACGCAATGCCTGATCCAGAAAAAATCCAAAGCCATGCAGGTGCGCGTGGAGGGTGAAATCGGCGTGGGCGTGACCGCCAAGGATATTGTGCTGGCGATTATTGGCCAGATCGGCGCTGCTGGCGGTACGGGTTACGCTATTGAGTTTGCCGGCGACGCAATCCGGGCATTAAGCATGGAAGGACGCATGACCGTCTGCAACATGGCGATTGAGGCTGGCGCTCGGTCGGGTATGATCGCCGTAGACGAGACCACGATTGAATATCTCCAGAATCGGGCGTTCGCGCCGGCGGGTGACCTATGGCTGCGCGCCGTGGCGGCCTGGCGGGATTTGCACAGCGACCCCGACGCGGTCTTTGACCGAGTGGTGACTCTGGATGCGGCAACCATCAAGCCGCAGGTGACTTGGGGCACTTCGCCGGAAATGGTGGCGGCGGTGGATGAATGCATTCCCGATCCGGCCCGCGAACTGGACCCGGTCAAACGCAGCGGCATGGAGAAAGCGTTACAGTACATGGGTCTGGAGCCAAATACTCCCATTACGGACATCGCGTTGGACCGGGTGTTTATCGGTTCCTGCACCAATGGCCGCATCGAGGATTTGCGAGCCGCAGCGGCGGTGATTCAGGGTCGCACGGTGGCGTCGAGTCTCAAGCAAGCGTTGGTGGTGCCAGGGTCCGGCCTGGTTAAGCGCCAGGCTGAAACCGAGGGCCTGGATCGCGTGTTCAAACAAGCCGGTTTTGAATGGCGCGAGCCGGGTTGTTCAATGTGCCTGGCGATGAACGCCGACCGCTTGTTGCCCGGCGAGCATTGCGCAGCAACCTCAAATCGCAATTTCGAGGGGCGGCAGGGACAGGGCGGGCGGACGCATCTGGTCAGCCCGGCGATGGCGGCGGTGGCGGCGATTGCCGGCCATTTCGTCGACGTGCGGACGTTTTGAGATTCCAAGGAGTTTGTTCAATGAAAGTCTTTAACCAGCTCAAGGGCCTGGTGGTCTCTGTCGACCGCACCAACGTCGATACCGACGCCATTATTCCCAAGCAGTTTTTGAAATCCATCAAGCGCACCGGCTTTGGCGGCAATCTGTTTGATGAGTGGCGTTATCTGGATCACGGCGAACCGGGCATGGACTGTGCGAAGCGACCGCTCAATCCCGACTTCAGCCTGAACCAGCCCCGCTACGAGGGCGCAAGCATTCTGTTGGCGCGAGAGAATTTCGGTTGTGGCTCCTCGCGGGAACATGCGGTATGGGCGCTGGATGAGTATGGCATCCG
>JAGRHQ010000333.1 GCA_020444905.1 Candidatus Competibacteraceae bacterium | reverse complement strand
TTTCGAGGGACCACGCCGCGACCGACCCTTTGTCGAATTGAACTGCGCGTCTATCCCCACGCCACTCCTCGAAGCCGAATTGTTCGGTTTCGAGCGCGGCGCTTTCACCGACGCCAAGGAACGTAAACTGGGATTGGTGGAAACCGCGAACGGCGGCACCCTGTTTCTGGACGAAATTGGTGAGATGGAACCGGTGCTGCAAGCCAAGTTGCTCAAATTGCTGGAGGATCGTCGCCTGCGCCGGTTAGGCGGTCTGCGTGACCAGAAAGTGGATATCCGCGTCATTGCCGCTACTCATCAGCCTCTGGAAGAACGGGTTCGGCAAGGGTTGTTTCGCTCGGATTTGTTCTTTCGCCTGCGCATCATTCATATTGGGTTGCCGCCGCTGCGCGAGCGCGGCGAGGACATCGCTCTGTTGACCCAGGCTTTTCTGGTTCATCTGGGGCGACGCTATGGCCGCGCCGGGTTACGATTGACCCCGGCGGCTGAGCAGGCGCTGCAACGCTATACCTGGCCGGGTAATGTGCGGGAATTGCGCAACAGCATCGAACATGCCGTGTTACTGGCGGACGAGGGCGTGATCGACGTCGGTCATCTGGCGCTCTGCCCGGCGCTGTCATCAGCGCCGCCTCGTGATGACTCCGCCCTGATTCCCGGTTCAGACTTTCCTGAAGAGGGCATCGATCTGGAAAAACTGGAGCAACGGTTGATTGTGCAGGCGTTGCGCAAGACGGGCTGGAACGTCACTCGGGCCGCCAAATTATTAAGCCTGTCGCGGGACACGCTGCGCTACCGGATGGAAAAGTACCGGCTGTCGGCTGAGGAAAACTGACGATATCGCCGCTTTAGTTTTCTGCTCACAATGGGCCGGCGTTATCCCCCAACCTGGGGTCATTCCCCCAGGCAGCCGGGGCATATCCCCCACCCCACTTCATTCTCTCCCTGCTTCATCACTGATGAATAAACGGCGTCTTCATTGAAAAACAAGCCATTAGCCTGATGGCTTTTGCCAGGTTGCATTTGGCACACGCCTTGCCATTACTCCATCAGACCTGACTTTTTCTCTGACTGCGAGTGAAATCCATCATGTATGCGCTGAAAGCTGTCGAATCCTGTATCCAATTGCTGGACTGGGCCGATCCGGCCACTGGCCATCGCTATTGCGAACCACTGACCGGGGAACGGCTGGCGCGCGCCAAAAGCGCGTACAGCACTCGCCGAGTGGATCTGATCGCAGCGATCAATCTGTTACGAGATGATGCATTGCAGCCCTGTGCGGGTGATCTGGTGTTGGCGCGGGTGGAAAAATTGGGTCAACACTCACGGATTGAACTGTCCAGCGGACGACGCGCGCAACTCTATCCCGGCGACGAAATCATCGTCTGCTATGGCAATCGCTACGCGCCGGATCAATTTGAGGCCGTGGTGCCGGACCATCTCGGCGACTGCGCCCTGGTTGCCGCCGGCGGCATCGCCGCCCAGTTGCTATCTCGGCACAGCGGCATGAAACGCCCCACCACAATTCGGCCCTTGGGACTGTTAGCGGATGCCCAGGGCCGCCGATTGAACCTGATAGATTGGGCGCTACCGCGCATTCCATCGTCCCTGCACCGACCCTATACCCTGGCGGTGGTCGGCGCCGCCATGAACGCCGGCAAAACGACGACCGCCGCCAATTTGATTCGGGGTCTGGTCCAGACCGGCCAGCGGGTTGGCGCCGCCAAAGTAACGGGCACCGGCGCCGGCGGCGACCGCTGGACCTTGCTGGACGCCGGGGCCGAGCGCGTACTGGATTTCACCGATGCAGGTTACGCCTCCACCTATCAGGTGCCCCTACCGCAGATCGAAACTATCCTGCACCAGCTCACCGCTCACCTAGCGGTTGAGCCGTTCGACACCCTGGTGCTGGAAGTCGCCGATGGACTGTTCCAGACCGAAACCGCGCAACTGCTGGCCTCGCCAGCCTTCGCCCGGCGGGTTGATGGCATCGTGTTCGCTGCCAGCGATGCCCTGGGAGCGCAGGCTGGCGTGGAGTGGTTGCAACGTTACCCCTTACCGGTGTTGGCGGTCAGCGGCCTGCTGACCGCCTCGCCGCTGGCCTGTCGTGAGGCGGCGACCGCTACCGGCCTGCCGGTGCTCACTCAGGACCAGCTTGCCTGCGGTCAATGGCAGCCGGAACGCAGCGCGGCTGATCAGGGTTGGCCGGTTTGCCGGTTTTCCTACCGCGACGCCATCGCCGCTGGCGCTGGCTGATGAAAATGCTAAAGCCACCGACACCTCTGGGCAGCCGACGACGGCGTGGACTCTGGCTACGCCTGGCGGCGAATGGCTTTGGTCAGGCCTTGAGCGCGATTTTCGCTACCGTCCTGATCAGCTATAGCAGTCCTATTCAGGTTGTGGAATATTAAAAATATGTTATAATTTT
>JAGRHQ010000332.1 GCA_020444905.1 Candidatus Competibacteraceae bacterium | reverse complement strand
CGACCCAGAAGAAGATGATGTCGAAGCCGGTGACCAGAACGCTGGTAGGGTAGAAGGTCTTGAGCGCCCCGGTTTGCTCCGGCCAGCCCAGGGTAGAGAACGGCCAGAGCGCCGACGAAAACCAGGTGTCCAGCACATCCGGGTCTTGCTCTAATGCTACGTCTGACCCAAGCCGGTGTTTCTCGCGGACTTCGACTTCGCTGTGACCCACATAGACCTTGCCGTCAGCGTCGTACCAGGCCGGGATACGATGGCCCCACCAGATTTGCCGGCTGATGCACCAGTCTTCGATGCGATTCATCCAATCAAAATAGGTCTTGTCCCAGTTTTCCGGGATGAACTTGATCTTGCCGGTTTTCACTGCGGCGATGGCGGGACCGGCCAGCGGCGCGGCTTTCACATACCATTGATCAGTGAGAAACGGCTCGATCACCGCATGGCTGCGATCGCCGCGCGGAATCATCAGCTTATGCGGTTTCGTCTCTTCCAGCAGTCCCAGTTCCTCCAGATCGCCGATGATGCGCCGGCGAGCCTCGAAACGATCCAGACCGCGATAGGCTTCGGGACCGTGGTCGTTGATGCGGGCGTCGGGCGTGAAGATATTAATCAGTGGCAACTGATGGCGCTGGCCGACGGCGTAGTCGTTGAAGTCGTGGGCTGGGGTGATCTTGACGCAACCACTGCCGAAGCTGGGATCGACGTACTCATCAGCGATGATGGGAATATTCCGTCCGGTAAGTGGCAAAACGGCATGCAGACCGATGAGATGCTTGTACCGTTCATCGTCCGGGTGAACCGCGACGGCGGTATCGCCGAGCATCGTTTCCGGGCGAGTGGTGGCGACGATCAGATCGCCGCCGCCCTCGGCCAAAGGGTAACGGATATGCCAGAGGAAACCGCTTTCCTCAGCGCTGACGACTTCGAGATCGGAGACGGCGGTATGCAGCACTGGGTCCCAGTTGACCAATCGCTGGCCCCGGTAGATCAAACCCTCTTCGTAAAGACGGACGAACACTTCGCGAACGGCGGCGGAGAGACCATCGTCCATAGTGAAGCGTTCCCGCGCCCAGTCCACCGATGCACCCATGCGCCGCAATTGCTGAGTAATAGCGCCGCCGGATTCCGCTTTCCAGGTCCAGACCCGTTCAATAAACGCCTCGCGGCCCAGATCGTGACGGGTCTTACCTTCACCGGCCAGTTGCCGCTCGACCACCATTTGCGTAGCAATGCCTGCGTGATCGGTGCCCGGCTGCCACAGGGCGTTGTAGCCGCGCATCCGGTAATAACGGGTCAGCGCGTCCATGATGGTGTCCTGGAAAGCGTGGCCCATGTGCAGGGTGCCGGTGACGTTAGGCGGCGGGATCATGATGCAATAGGGCGCGCCCTGGCCGCTGGGCGCGAAGCAGCCGCGCGCTTCCCAGAAGGCATACCAGCGCGGTTCGATGGTGTGGGGTTCGTAAGTCTTGTCCATGTGCGGTCTTCGGATGGTGAGAATCGGCGGATGTGGCGCAGCCAGCAAAAGTTTTTAACCTTGCAAAAAGTATAACCCAGTTAGCGGGTGTGCGGGTTCGCTCCAAAAAGCGAACCCCATGAAAAAACCCGCTGTTGAGCGGGTTTTACCGATGCGATCCGCGCCGAGAGCGACTATTTCTTTTTAGCGGGTTTCCTGGGGGATGCGGGTTCGACCGCAATGGCCAGGTCCTCGGTGTAGGTCAGCAAAATCTGATCGCCCACGTCAAGCCGGCTGATGTCGACATCCTTGGGCGCCCGCACGGTTAATGACCGCTCCGGCCCTTGGAGCGTCACTTTGCGGGTCTTGTGGTCAATCGCCAGGACGTTGGCGATGATTTCCACGGTATTGCGCACGCTGCCGGCCGGCTTCTCGCCCAGCGCGGCGCGATCGCCGCTCAGCGTTTCCCGCTTGCCGGTCAATCCGCCCGAGGTGTCCCGGCTGAACCGCACCGCCATGGCTTCGGTGTAGCGGGCGACGACCTGATCGCCCACCCGCACCTGTGGCAGGTTGCGGACTTCTTCGCCGACATGGATGGTAAACGGCTTGCCACCTTTGGGCTTCAACGTCACCAGGTGCTGTTTGAGATCGACTGCTTTCACGGTGGCGGTCATGGTGGTGACCTCACGCTCCTGGATGACTGGGGCAGCTACGGGTTGGGGAGTAGGCGCTTTTTCCACTGCAGCTTTGCCCTTATCTCCACCGTACAGGGAGGCGCAACCGGTGGTGAATAGCAGTCCCATCGCTGCCAGGGCTACAACAGGTTTGTTCATTGATGCTCTCTTGGCCCACTTGGGCATTTTTTGGGGTTGATTATCATCATCAATATATCAAATATAAGTTGATAATGTTAATTCCATGAAATTGTGCCTCACCACCTATCAGTTCCTCATTACGGGGCAAACCCGGTAGAAAGGGGGTAAGGGTTGTTGCATTTGCAGCTTC
>JAGRHQ010000331.1 GCA_020444905.1 Candidatus Competibacteraceae bacterium | reverse complement strand
AAGCTGCAAATGCAACAACCCTTACCCCCTTTCTACCGGGTTTGCCCCGTAATGAGGAACTGATAGGTGGTGAGGTGCTACCGGGGTCTGGCGAGACTTACCGGTAGCGCGAACAGAATAGCCCTGATCAGCAATGGTCAGGGTTTTTTGTTGGGTGAAATTCATGGGGAGTCGCCTAGGCCGCATTGAGTAGCGGAGTCGAGCGGGTACGAACGGATCGCGGGGCCAAGGCAGGATTTTTCAGCATCTCGCCAACGATTGCCGCCGTCTCAGGATGCCAAGCGCGGATCGTTTCAAGCCGTCACAAGGCTTGTCTTGACGGGCCAATGACGTCTGGTTTCGGGATGTTGCCCTTGGCAATATGGCCAGCCACCGCACGGGCGGAAAGATTCAACGCCAGCATCAGATGCGCGGGCCGAATCAGCAGGTCATCAGCAGGAATTGGATTCATTCGGCAAAGCTCCAGAATGAGACTGGAACCGCCAAGGAACGACAGGTAAACGCGAGGGAGTTAAGTTTTCTTTATTTTGCGCCGTGCGCATAGTAGGATAAGGCTACCCCTTGGTGTAACGGTCGGTTCCTGTCGGCTCCTGTCGGTTCATCAATGGTTTGTTTTTGCTGCGAGTAAAACTTTTCCAGGGCTGTACTCGCAGCGCCTATTCGGGTATCGCTGCTGTGAAGCGCGTACCACAACTCAGAAATTCTACAGTAACTCCAGAAAAATAGCGCAACTATTCCACAGATTGCGACATTCCTGGATAAAAAATACAACCCACTGTGTTCCCGCCAGTGGGTTTTTTGTGGCCTTTTGTCGCCGAAAATACGCGAGAATTAGCGACAGCACACTTGGTGAACGTAAGACCTGCTGACTTTGCGTGAGCAGGTCTTCTATGATTTTTTTCAATCGCTGCATTTTGATTGATAGCGAAGTCCTATCTATTTCAGACGGGGCTAGCGACTCGTGTTCAATCCGGCCAATAATCGCCGGTGATCTCTTCCACGGCAAAGGGGCATTGTTCCGGGAAGGCGGTCAAGGGTAAGCCGGTTTCATCGGCGGCATTCAACCGGGCGCGTGGATACTCTTTTTGGATGAAGCCTGCCAGTTGCGGCTTTAGGCTTGGACTCTCTTCTAAAAGGTCGAAAATCTGTTCCCGTCCATTTCGAATCGACAATCGCCAGCTCTTTCCGCGTCGTTCAGGCTGATACTGCCATTTCAGTAGGTGCATTAAGACATTTTGCAGATAGCCGCCGATGGCGCGTCGATCCCGTTTACCCATGCTCTCAATCTCTTCGGCGATATTCGCCAAGTCCAAATCAACCCGGTTGAATTCACCTTGCCGCAACAGCGCCGCCTGCTGTTGTGTCCAGAGATAGAAGTCGGTTTCATAGGTCGCTGTGGTCATCCTGTTGCCTCCAAATTGAACAGGGTATGTTTCTTTGAAATCCGCCATCCTTGGCGCTTCTCATCAATGCCGCTTCAAACTGGGCATGACTTGCAGTAGGGCTTGCCGAGACTTTTCCAGATAAACAATCGCCGCTGCGGGCAAGGTCGGTTCAGGATCGCAGCGTACCAGTGCTTCCAATAGTTGCAGGCTGGCTTGCGCTTCGTAGATCGTGCTGATCAACAGGTCGCGGTCACACGGAACCGGGGTGTCGTTGTAGAGCTTGGAAGGAATGGGGTTAAATCAGCATCGCTCATGGTGATAGTCTCTTTATCATCGTGGGAAGTCCGGGCCGCGTGTTCGAGACGCGGTTCCGGGCGCTATGGCCGATTCAAAACTGAATCAGCCGATTCTTCATGCTGTTGTGGTGCGAATCAAAATCCAGAGTAGGGCAACGCTGATTGCCAGATTGAAGCCAAGCATCCATTGCAGCAACTTGAATCGACCCTCTGTCCGCTCCTCACTGAGATTGAGCCGGGATTCCAGCCGGTCAGTATCCTGCTTGATGCTAACGCGCAACGCTTCAATATCGCGTCCTGTTGCCAGTTCAGCCGCTCCCGATTTCAGTACGGTAGCCAGTGCTGATGCTTGCGCTTCTGCTTGACCCTCATTGAAACCTGCTTCGCGCAAGGTCTTGACGTAAGCCAGCGTGTCAAAGGTAATGGCGGTCATGATTGCGTTTCCGGGTGCGGATGGATGCGATGCTTGTTCAACCAAGCCTCAATATCGGAAGGCGTCAATCGCCAGCCAGCGCCGGGTATCTTTGCTCCCGACATGACGCCAGATGCTAACCAGCGGCGCACGGTTACCGGCTTCACCTTCAATAATTCGGCAACGTCTTCGGTATCCATGACTTCTTTCATGTCTCGCTCTCCACAACGAAAGATATAGGATAGCATGAATTAATTATAAAGATAGCGGAAAAGTACCGTAAAATACTATTTAATGACTCCTGATAAGAGGTGTACGCAATTGCAGGCATGTCCTGAAGTCGTTTAAGATAATTTTTGGACAGATATTTGCCGCCTGTCCAAAAAC
>JAGRHQ010000330.1 GCA_020444905.1 Candidatus Competibacteraceae bacterium | reverse complement strand
TCACAATACCGACGCCGAAGGTCGCCTGATCCTTGGCGATGCCCTGGCCGAAGCGGGCGCTGAGCAACCAGCGGTTATCATTGACTTTGCTACATTGACCGGCGCGGCGCGAGTGGCGCTGGGAACGCAAGTACCGGCGCTATTCTGCAATGATGAAACGTTGGCGTCCGGCCTGCTGGCGGCGGCGGAACGCGAACAGGACCCCTGTTGGCGATTGCCGTTGCATTCTCCTTACCGCGAAATGCTGGATAGCAAGATCGCCGATCTCGCCAACGCCTCAGATTCTTCGTATGCTGGCGCCATTACCGCAGCGCTGTTTTTGAAGGAATTTGTACCGGACGGCATTCCATGGGCGCATTTTGATCTGATGGCATGGAACCTCAAAACGCAACCCGGACGCCCGGAAGGCGGCGAAGCGATGACTCTGCGCGCGGTGTTTAGCTGGCTGGAACAGCGCTATGGCGGGTGGTAACCCATGAACCGGCTTCCAACCGGGTCGCCCGACTGGAAGCGTTTCTTGCATCAATAGGTCATCATGCAACTGGATGACGCAACGCCGGATTCGGCATCGGCGGCTTGGTTGAATAGTCGTAGAAACCCTTGCCGGTCTTGCGGCCCAGATAGCCGAGCTGGACTAACCGGGTCAGAGTATGTGGCGAAGATACATGAGGCTGATGCATGTCCTGATAAATGTTCAACGTCATGGCTTCCACAACATCCAAACCGATGTAATCAGCCAGTTCAAACGGCCCCATCGGATGTCCGGCGCCCGACTTCATCGCGTGATCAATGTCGCCAATCGTGCCCGTCCCCATTTCCAGGAGGCGGATAGCGCTCAGCATATAAGGCGTTAGCAGGCGGTTAACGATAAAACCCGTCGTGTCTTGCACAATAACCGGGTCTTTGCCCAGTTTCTTGCAAAACGTATCAAGCGTTTCAATCGCGTCATCGGAAGTCTCAAAGCCGTGAATGATCTCAACCAGTTTCATCACGGGCGCCGGGTTAAAGAAGTGCAGACCCGCCACCCGGTCACGATGATTGCAGACCGCCATCATTGCAGTCACCGAAAGCGTCGAAGTATTCGTGGTCAGCAACGCCTGTGGCGAGACGATACCCTCCAGCCGCTGAAAGAGCGCTTTCTTGGTGTCCAGATCTTCAATAATGGATTCAATGATCAAATCGCAACCCGCAACCTCTTCTTCCTGAGTTGTGAATTGCAACAGGCTGAGGGTTTCGTCTTTTTTCTCGGCGGTCATTTTGCCGCGTTCGACCATCTTGCCCAATGATTTTTCCAGTCCTGAGCGAATCTTGTCTGTTGAACCCGGCGTCGCTTTAACTGCGACTGTCGGAATGCCCGCCTGTGCGCAGACCTGCGCTACGCCCAATCCCATTGCTCCACAACCCATTACGCCAACTTTTTTGATTTCCATTGTCTATTCCTTCTGGATTTTAACAACACGAATTCCTGGCGACCGAGAAGCGCCAGGCATTAACAACATCAAACATAGTGGATTTAATCAATGATCCGGTCAACCCAATCCACGGCGCGTCACTGGCCGGATCGGTCTCTTCAAACCTTAGAGGTGCTTGAACTGCGCCGCGCGTTTGCTGGCAAACGCTTCCATGCCTTCCTTCTGATCCTCGGTTGCGAATACCGCATGGAAAGTCCGGCGCTCGAACAACAGCCCCTCAGCAAGACTCGTTTCATAAGAGCGGTTGACGCACTCCTTGGTCATCATCACCGCTGGCAGCGAATAGCCCGCAATCGTCTCGGCGGTTTTGACCGCTTCCTCAATGAGTTCGGCAACCGGCACGATCCGGCTGACCAGACCAGCGCGCTCAGCTTCTTCAACATCCATCATGCGCCCGGTCAGACAGAGTTCCATGGCCTTGGACTTGCCAACTAGCCGGGTCAGGCGCTGGGTGCCCCCGGCGCCGGGCAGAATGCCCAGTTTGATTTCCGGCTGACCAAATTTGGCGGTGTCAGCGGCCAGAATGAAATCACACATCATCGCCAGCTCGCAACCGCCGCCCAGCGCATAGCCGGCTACTGCAGCGATTACCGGCTTGCGGCAACGGCTGGCCCGCTCCCAGTTGCGGGTGATGAAGTTGGCCTTATAGGCGTCCATGTAGGAGTAATCTTTCATGCCCTTGATGTCAGCGCCAGCGGCAAACACCTTTTCGCCGCCGGTCAGGACGATAGCGCGAATCGCCTCATCCGCTTCGACAGCATCCAGCGCCTGGGTCAGCTCATCCATCAGATCGTTGGACAGGGCATTGAACGCCTTGGGCCGGTTCAGGGTAATTAGGGCGACCGGGCCGCGGGTTTCGACCCGGATATTTTCGTAATTCATGCTTTATTCTCCTTACCGAACGGTGATGGGCGAGGCCAGTTTGATTCTGGGGGCAACCGCCACAGCGCGGATTGCACGAGAACGCCATGCGCGATTCGCTTTTGCCTACAATAAGTGATGGCAAATGATACCACAGGCCAGAAT
>JAGRHQ010000032.1 GCA_020444905.1 Candidatus Competibacteraceae bacterium | reverse complement strand
ACTACCCCTTGCCGGAGGGTCGCCAGCCACCCTTCCGGGTCAGCACAGAACTCGCGCCGACGCCGTGGAATCCGAAAACCCTGCTACTGGCGATTGGTGTCAAGGGCTACGATCTACCCAAAACTCAACTACCGCCAGCCAATCTGGTGTTCCTGATCGACGTATCCGGTTCGATGAACTCGCCTGACAAGATCGGGTTGCTCAAACCAGCGCTGAAATTACTAGTTCGGCAACTACGTCCTGAGGACAAGGTCGCCATCGCCGTTTACGCTGGCGCGGCGGGCATGGTGTTGGAGCCAACGCCCGGCGATCAGAAGACCAAAATTGAATCTGCGCTGGATCGGTTGAGCGCCGGTGGTTCGACCAATGGGGGAGCAGGCATTCAATTAGCTTACAACCTGGCGCGGGAAGGCTTTGTCGACGGTGGGATCAACCGGGTGATTTTGGCCACCGACGGTGACTTCAACGTCGGTACAGTCAATTTCGAGGCGTTGAAGGATCTGGTGGAGACCCAGCGGAAAAGCGGCGTAGCGTTGACCACCCTCGGTTTTGGAACCGGAAACTACAATGACCAGCTAATGGAGCAATTGGCCGACGCTGGCAACGGTAACTACGCCTACATCGACACCTTGCAGGAAGCCAACAAAGCGCTGGTTGAACAGATGAGCGCCACCCTGTTGACGATCGCCAAAGATGTGAAAATTCAAATCGAGTTCAACCCGGCGCAGGTCGAGGAATACCGCCTGATCGGTTACGAAAACCGAATGTTGCGACGGGAAGATTTCAGCAATGATGCCGTTGACGCAGGCGACATTGGCGCGGGACATACCGTGACTGCTCTCTACGAAATCGCCCTGAAAGGCGGCGGCGGCGCATTGACCGAACCGCTGCGCTATGGTCAACCGGCGACTGATGCGACGCCCCACGGGAATGAAATCGCCTTCCTGCGGTTGCGCTATAAGCAACCGGACAGCGAGGTTAGCCAATTGCTGGAATGGCCGATTCAACGCGATCAAATGATCGGCAGTTGGCGGGAGGCAAGTGAACAATTTCGCTTTGCCGCAGCAGTGGCCGGTTTCGGGCAAAAATTGCGTGGGGGGCGTTATACCGGCAACTTCGGTTATGACGAGGTGCTGACTTTGGCTCGTGATGCGCGCGGCGCTGATCCCTTCGGTTATCGCAGTGAATTTCTGACTCTGGTTGGGTTAGCGCGGTCGTTGGATCCGGGTCAGAGTGGACGACAGGCGCAAATGCTGCGTTGATGGAGAGGATTCCCGCCTTGGATGAAGGTGGGCGACCATGAAATCAGATCGCTCCCATGCTCCAGCGTGGGCGCGCACTGATCAGTCGCGGGCCGCTGGAGCGGCCCTGTGCGGCTCTGCCGGGGGATGGTTACTTTTTTGGTCGGGGTGACAGGATTTGAACCTGCGACTTCTGCCTCCCGAAGACAGCGCTCTACCAGGCTGAGCTACACCCCGATGTTTGAGAAGAGACTAATAACGACGCTTAACCGCGAATTCAGCCAATTCGATCAAGGCGTCTTTCGCAGGCGAACCCGGAAACCGTTCTAACTGGGCAGATGCTTGCTTAGCCTCTTTCATGGCAAGAGAAGCAGTATAATCCAAGGCCCCAGTTGACTCAATAGTCCGCGTGATGGACTCGATCTGATCCAATCCGCCCCGTTCAATGGCCTCGCGAATAATTCTTCTTTCGGCGGAACTGCTACGACGCATCGCGTGAATCAGGGGCAGGGTGGGCTTGCCTTCAGCAAGATCATCACCGATGTTTTTACCGAGTTCCGCGCTGGAAGCGCTGTAATCCAGAGCGTCATCAATCAATTGGAAAGCCGTACCCAGATGCAGTCCATAGCGGCTGAGCGCCAGTTCCTCTTCGCGTGGTCGACCGGCTAGAATTGCGCCCAGTTGCGCAGCGGCCTCGAACAGCTTGGCGGTCTTGCAGTAAATCACCTTTAAGTAGCGTTCTTCCGTGGTGTCGGGATCATGGCAATTGAGCAATTGCATGACCTCGCCTTCAGCGATGGTGTTCGTCGTATCGGCCATGATTTCCATCAGCCGCATGGAACCGATGCCGACCATCATCTGGAATGCCCGGGAATAGAGGAAGTCGCCGACCAGAACGCTGGCCTGATTGCCCCAGATCGCATTGGCGGTTTCCCGCCCGCGTCGCAGATCGGATTCATCCACCACGTCATCATGCAACAAGGTCGCGGTGTGGATAAACTCAACAATCGCCGCGGCGGCAATATGCTGGTCGCCGGTATAACCGCAGGCGCGCGCCGCCAGCAGCACGGTGACCGGACGCAGGCGCTTGCCGCCACCGTCAATGATGTAACCGGCTACCTGATTGATCAGGACGACATCGGAATGCAGTTCGCAGCGAATCCGTTGATTGACAGCCTGTAAATCGTCCGCGATAGGTGCGCGGATGTGTTCAATATCCATGAGAATTAGCGGAATCTGGAGAAAACATTAACCATGCTACGGTTTAGCTCCGACAGGGTCAAGACGGGTACTGCGTTCTCGTCAGACTGGAATGCGTTTGACCTTGTCCGGGCGTGCGACTAAAATCCGCTCCCTTATTGCTATTGCCTTAACGGCTCATTCAGGATAATCAGGATCGAGAAACATGTACGCTGTCATCAAAACCGGGGGCAAACAATACCGGGTAGCTGAGGGCCAGACCCTCAAGGTTGAGAAGCTCGAAGTGGAGGAAGGCGCTTCCGTGGAGTTTGACACGGTCATGATGTTGGCTGACGGCGACCAAATCCAGGTGGGCGCGCCCTATGTCGACGGCGCTCGCGTTACCGCCACCGTCAAATCCCAGGGGCGCGGCCCCAAAGTCCGCATCATCAAATTCCGGCGCCGCAAGCACTATTTCAAGAGACAGGGCCATCGACAGAGCTATACCGAGCTGCGGATCGACGGCATCGGTGGTCTCGGAGCGCCGGCGGTCTTTGCCGAGGCGTCGCATCAGGAGGGCTAAACCATGGCGCACAAAAAAGCAGGCGGCAGTAGCCGCAACGGTCGCGATTCCCAATCCAAGCGTCTGGGCGTCAAGTTGTTTGGCGGTCAATTGGCGAAAGCGGGCAGCATCATTATCCGGCAGCGCGGCACCCAGTTTCATCCCGGCGAAAATGTCGGTTGTGGCAAGGATTACACCTTGTTCGCTAAAGCTGAAGGCCATGTGGTGTTCGCTATCAAGGGACCGTTAAATCGCCGGTATGTGAGTATCCAACCTGTAGCGTCGTGAATGCGGACTGGCTGGATGTGCTGAAAGCCCCATCCGGGGCTTTTGTTTTGTCCACGATTTGCAGAGATTCCGATGAAATTCGTCGATGAAGCGCAGATTCGAGTCGAGGCCGGCGATGGCGGCGATGGTTGCGTCAGTTTCCGGCGGGAAAAATACATTCCCTTTGGCGGACCCGATGGCGGCGATGGCGGCGATGGCGGCAGCATTTACCTGATCGCCCATGCGGAACTGAACACCTTGGCGGATTTTCGCTTTACCCAGCGCTTTCAGGCCGAACGTGGTCAAAAGGGCATGGGCGCCAATCGCACTGGCCGCAGCGGCGCCGATCTGGATATTCTCACGCCGGTTGGCACGCTGGTCTGGGACGCCGATACCGATGAATTGATCGGCGATCTGCTCGAACCGGGGCAACGCTTGTTGGTCGCGCGCGGCGGCTTTCACGGTCTCGGCAACACCCGTTATAAAAGCAGCACCAATCGCGCCCCGCGCCAGTTCAAACCGGGAACGCCCGGCGAAGCGCGCAACCTGCGCCTGGAACTCAAGGTCATCGCCGATGTGGGTCTGCTGGGCCTGCCCAATGCCGGTAAATCCACGCTGATTCGCGCCGTATCCGCCGCCCAGCCCAAGGTTGCCGATTACCCGTTTACTACCCTGCATCCCCATTTGGGCGTGGTGCGAGTGGGTCCGCTGCAAAGTTTCGTGATGGCGGATATTCCCGGACTCATCGAGGGCGCTTCAGAAGGCGCTGGACTGGGGATACAGTTTCTCCGGCATCTGGCGCGCACCCGGCTGTTGTTACATCTGGTCGATGTCTCCCCCTATAGCGACAGCGGCGATCCGGTGCGGGATGTCGAGATCATTCTCGGTGAATTGGGGCGGTACAGCGCTGAACTGGCCGAACGCGAGCGTTGGCTGGTGTTGAACAAGCTGGATTTGCTGCCCGAAGAGGAACGGGAAGGACGCATGGCGGAAATCGTCGCTGCCCTGCATTGGACGGGACCGGCGTTTGGCGTTTCCGCAGTAAATGGGGAGGGTACAAATGCGCTGATCCAGGCGGTCATGGCGCGGATGGAAGAGGCTGAAGGCTAAATTTGCCTATGTTCAATAAAACACGCGAGCAACTGGGCGCCGCCCATCGCTGGGTGGTCAAAATCGGCAGTGCGATGATCACGAACGAAGGGCATGGGCTGGACAATTTTTCCATCGACGCCTGGGTCGCGCAGATGGCGGAATTGCATCGGTCTGGCCGAGAATTGTTGCTGGTCACCTCCGGCGCGGTGGCCGAAGGCATGCAGCGGCTGGGTTGGCCCAAGCGTCCTGTCAGCCTGGCGGATTTGCAGGCGGCGGCGGCAGTCGGGCAAATGGGCCTGGTGCAAGCCTGGGAGTCGGCCTTTCAACGTCATGGCATTCGCACCGCGCAAATCCTGCTAACCCATGAAGACGCCTCTGACCGGCAACGCTATTTGAATGTTCGCAATACCTTGCGCACCCTGCTGCGTTTACGGGTGGTGCCGGTTATCAACGAAAACGATACCGTGGCCTTCGAGGAAATCCGCTTTGGCGACAATGACACACTGGGCGCATTAGTGGCGAATCTGGTGGAAGCCGAGTTGTATGTGATTCTGACCGATCAACAGGGGCTGTATGACAAGAACCCGCGCCAATTTCCCGATGCCCGGCTGATCAGTGAGGGCCGGGCGGGCGACCTGGCTTTGGAAAACATGGCGCGGGGTGGCGCGGGTAGTTTGGGCAGTGGTGGCATGTTGACCAAATTGAATGCAGCGACTAAAGCCGCCCGCTCTGGGGCATTTACTTTGCTGGCCTGGGGCCGGGAGGCGGATGTACTGCGCCGAGTGGCGACTGGCGAGGCGCTGGGAACCTTGTTGCGGCCCAGCCAGAGTCCGGTCGCGGCGCGCAAGCAGTGGCTGGCGGTGCAACTACAAGTCCGGGGCCGTTTGCATCTGGATGCCGGAGCAGTGCGCGCGCTCCGCTTCGCCGGTAAGAGTCTGCTGCCTGTAGGCGTTACCGCGATTGAAGGCCATTTTGAGCGCGGCGATCTAGTGGCCTGTCTGGATCCGAATGGGGTTGAGGCGGCGCGTGGATTGGTGAATTGCGATACAGAGCGGGCGCTGCTGTTGATCGGCAAGACGACTCGCCGGATCGAGGAACTGCTGGGCGCAATCGACGATCCGGAATTGATTCACCGGGATAATCTGGTGGTGGTTTAAAACGCGCCAAGCTGTTTCAACCAGGATTTGGCATCTCTGACGATGAAATGTCTTTAACATCTGTTACTGATTCCGCAACCTTGGCGAGCGGCTTTTTCCCGGTCTTGGCTTCCGATTCCGCCACCCGAGTCAATTCCTGAATATTTTGATTGAGTTGCTCCACTTGCTGGAACAACTGTTGAATATCTTCCTGGGTAGGCACTCCCAACTGGCTCAGAGCGCGGGCGGTCCGGGCTTGGAACACTTCCTCCAGCTTGCTCCAGCTTCCTGCGACTTTGCCGCGAATCGCCGCGGCGTTTTCATGAGCTGCTTCAACGCTTTCCTGTAATGGCGCCGTTTTCTCCTGGACGGCCTTTTTTGTCCGGGCATTTATCGTTTGGCCTTGCTGAACGAGCGTATCGAAAACCTTGCCGCCTTCGTTTTGCGCCCTAGCGAATGCTCCTAGTCCCGCTAGCCAGATTTGACGGGTGAAGTCCTGGATATTGCGAGTGTATTGATTTTCTTCGGGTAAATCAGTTTTCATTATGCACTGCCCTCTGTACTCGTTCTCAGAGTCGGACATTAGCAGACGAGGTTAGAGCTTGCATTCTAAATTAACGTGAATTATTTAGCGTGAATTATTTTGGCCCTTCGAGGGTTCTTGTGGAGCCGAACACTGATATATATCATTTATAGTCAAACAGTTTTTGGATAGCTCGCCAGGTGCTGAGACCACCACGGTATTCCTTGCTGGAAGGGCAATCAACATAAAACTGTTTGACTATATGTGCATTGAATTCTCTTTAACGAATTTGTAGAGTTGAATATATATTGCAAGAGAGTGAGGTCAATTCGCACGACAGAGGATGAAGTCTTACAGATGATCTTGGAGATTAAAAGAGATTCAAGTTGATGGATTTGAAGTACAAGATCAACGGATTGACATTCACTGCAGCTCTATTTTTGAAGAAGCGCTTTGTCCTCATTGCCTGAAAAAAAGACAAGTCGTCAATCAAACTTATGTACGGCAATTTCGAGACTTACCCATTACTGGAAAAGAAGTCTATTTGCATCTCAGCCAGCAGCAGTTTTATTGTTCCGATTGTGATCGGCATTTTAACGAGGGCTTTCATTTTGTTGACTCTAAACGAACGATGACGCGCCGCTATGAGCGTTATATTGATGAATGCTGTAAAGCGAGTACGATCCAAAAAATTAGCGCCCAAGAGAACTGAATATGGCAAACTGTCAATATATTAAACTACTTGACTTACCGGGTCACGACAAGCGTGATTGAAGGTATTAATAATTCGATTAAAACAGTGAACCGCATGGGTTACGGTTTTCGCAATTTTGCCAATTTCAAACAGCGAGTCCTAATCAGCTTCGCCTAGCTCCACAAAAACCCTCGAAGAGCCAATAATCTTTTACAGGCCACTTAGATAATAGAGTTTCAATACAGTTTCTAAGATTGAGCGGCATGATTACTGACTGGAAAAGTATGTCAAACATTAAACCGGAAATGCATGACATCGCCCTCCTGCACAACATATTCCTTACCTTCCAATCGCCACTTACCGGCCTCGCGAGCGCCCGCTTCGCCATTGCAGGCGATGTAATCGGCGTAAGCAATGACTTCGGCGCGAATGAAACCACGCTCGAAATCAGTATGAATCACCGCCGCCGCTTGGGGAGCCGTCGCGCCAACCCGCACCGTCCAGGCTCGCGCTTCCTTGGGGCCAGCTGTAAAATAGGTTTGCAGTCCTAACAGCTTGTAAGCGGCGTGAATCACCCGGTCCAGTCCCGGCTCGGACAGCCCGTAATCAGCCAAAAACTCGGCTTTATCCGCATCCTCCAGTTCCGCCAGCTCCGCCTCAATCGCCGCGCACACCGGCACAACCTCGGCCCCTTCCCGCGCCGCAATCTCCCGCACCTGCGTCAGAAACGGATTATTCTCGAAACCGTCTTCAGCCACATTGGCGACATACAATACCGGTTTCCCGGTCAGTAGAAACAGCTCTCGCAACAGCTCACGCTCACTGGCTTCCAGCGTCAGCGTCCGCAACGGCGCGCCGGTATTCAGATGCGCATGCACCCGCTCCAGCAACGCCTTACGTTCCAGCGCTTCCCGTCCGCCCGCTTTGGCCGCCTTTTCCGCCCGTTGCAACGCCTTATCCACCGTCGCCAGATCGGCTAACGCCAGTTCGGTGTTGATGGTCTCGATATCTTCCCCAGGATTGACCCGCCCGGAAACGTGGATGACATCGTCATCCTCGAAACAGCGCACCACCTGCGCAATCGCGTCAGTCTCGCGGATGTGAGCCAGGAACTGATTACCTAGCCCTTCACCCTTCGACGCCCCGGCGACGAGTCCAGCAATGTCCACAAACTCAACCGTCGCCGGAATAATCTTTTGTGGCTTCACAATCGCCGCCAGCGCCGCCAATCGAGGATCCGGCACGGGCACTACCCCGACATTCGGATCAATGGTGCAGAATGGATAATTTTCGGCCTGAATGCCGGCCTTGGTGAGCGCATTAAACAAAGTGGACTTGCCGACGTTCGGCAGGCCGACAATGCCGCATTGGATACCCATGGAATACCTTGAAAGTCAGTTTGCGGAGGGAGGAGAAGAGGATTCGATCTTCCGGCTGTGCAAAGCGTGCGTGGCGCGTTCCCACTGGCCGGCCAACATCCGGGGCAGCTCGCGCAAAGCGTCGGCAATCGCCTGCTCAATTAGCTCCTGTTCCGAGCGAGACGCACGGCGCAGCACATGATCCAGCACCTCCCGGCTATCGCCAGGATGACCAATGCCCAGGCGCAACCGGGCAAAATCGTTACCGCCCAAATGAGCGATCAGGTCGCGCAGCCCATTGTGCCCGCCATGCCCGCCGCCGCGCTTCAGTCGCACCGTACCTGGCGGCAAATCCAGATCGTCGTGAACCACCAGAATCGCCGACAGCGGAATTTTGTGAAACCGGGCCAATGCCGCAACCGCCTGGCCGCTGCGATTCATATACGTCATCGGCTTTAGCAACCATAGTTCCTGACCAGCGAGCGCGACACGGCAGGTTTCGCCATGATACCGGCCTTCGGGACGAAAAAAGCCACTTTGCTGGCTGGCCAACGCATCGACCAGCCAGAATCCGGCATTGTGGCGGGTCTGGGCATATTCGGAACCCGGATTGCCCAACCCGACCACTAACCGCAATACCGGCGCTTGTTCCGCCATGCTCGGCGTCCTGTTCCAGGAATAAACAGTCACTCCTCTCGCCTGTTTGCAGGAGAGAGGTCAGAAGAAGAGAGCGTTCGCCGATCAGGAGGTAACAGCCTCTTCGGGGGCTTCCTCGCCACCATGGGCATGATGAATGCTGACCACAATTGCATCATGCTCGGAACCTGGAGCGACATGAGTAGCTAGCTCCACACCAGGCGGCAGTGGAATCTGTGAAAGATGAATCGTCTCGCCCACGCCCACCTCAGCCAGATCGACCTCGATAAATTCTGGCAAGTCTTTGGGCAAACAGGCGATTTCAATCTCGATGAGGGTATGACTGACCGCACCGCCCTGCTGTTTGACACCCTTGGAAGCACTCTCATTAAGAAAATGCAGCGGTATATGAGCGCGCAACTTGCGATCAGCGCTAACCCGCAGGAAATCCAGATGAACGAGCGTCGGCTTGAACGGGTGGCGCTGGATATCGCGCAGTATGGCGCTCTCGGCGCGCCCATCAATTTTCAGGGTCAGAACGTGGGAATAGATCGCCTCGTTCTTCATCTGGTTGATCAAATCCATCTGATCCAGCAACAGTGGCTGTGGATCCTGGCCACCGCCATACAGAATGGCCGGAACCTTGCCGGCGCGGCGCAGGCGGCGGCTCGCACCTTTCCCCAGATCGCTGCGCGGATCGGCCTGCAGTTCAAAAGTAACACTCATTCTCTTTTCTCCAAACGGTGAACATAAAAATACGGCGCGCCCGCGACCAGACGCGCCGCTTTCAGTGATTCCGCCATTGAACCAGGCGGGATGGTGAAAATTTTACAGAAACAACGAACTCACTGATTCTTCGAGATGAATCCGGCGCATAGACTCAGCGAGTAGCCCCGCCACGCTGATCTGGCGAATATTCGGACACGCCGCCGAATCAGGACGCAGGGGAATAGTGTCGGTCACGACCAGTTCGTCCAGCGCGGATTCGCGGATGTTCGTGGCCGCCGCGCCGGACAGCACCGCATGAGTACAGTAACCGCGCACCGAAGCCGCGCCCCATTCCTTCAGCGCCTTGGCCGCCAAACAAAGCGTGCCAGCGGTATCGACCATGTCATCCACTATAATGCAATGCTGACCCTCGACATCGCCAATGACATGCATCACCTGCGCCTGATTGGGCGCGGGCCGGCGTTTGTCAATGATCGCCAACTCGGAATCGGCCAATCGCTTGGCCAGAGCGCGGGCGCGCACTACGCCGCCTACATCCGGCGAAACCACCATGAGATCGCCCAGGTTTTGGGACTGAATATCGCTCAGCACCATCGGCGTGGCGTAGATATTATCCACCGGAATGTCAAAAAATCCCTGGATCTGATCCGCGTGCAAATCCACGGTCAGCACCCGATCTACGCCAACGCTGGTGACCATGTTGGCAACCACCTTGGCGGACATCGGCACGCGCGCCGAACGGGGCCGGCGATCCTGCCGGGAATAGCCAAAGTAGGGAATAACCGCTGTGACCCGCACCGCCGAGGAACGCCGCAGCGCGTCGGCGATCACCAGCAGCTCCATGATGTTGTCATTGGTCGGATAGCAGGTAGGCTGAACAATGAAGACATCCTTGCCCCGCACATTCTCCATTAACTCCACCATCACTTCGCCATCGCTGAAGCGGCTAACGATGGCCTGACCTAGCGGCATTTGCAGATGATTGACGATATCGTGGGCCAGTCGCGGGTGGGCGTTGCCTGCAAACACCATCATTCGACTTTCATACACGACCTGTTCCCCCGCTATCATCGGTCTGCTCTATTAAAGATGGCTGGGCCGCCAGGATTCGAACCTGGGAATGCTGGAGTCAAAGTCCAGTGCCTTACCGCTTGGCTACGGCCCAAAAAATCAGAAGCGCTTCAAACAGATTCGCGTCTGGCTTGCGCCAGGCGATCATGCAGCGGCGAACAGTTATGCCCTCGGGCAATAAACCCTGACCAACCTGCCGGCAATTGCCTGAGCACTTGCCTAGCGTTGACGACATCCGGGAAAGCGGCGAACACCCCAGCGCCGGTGCCGGTTAACCGCGCATCTCCGTAACGCTCTAACCAGGCAATTGCAGCGGCCACTTGCGGGTAGCGACGATAAACCACCGCTGCGCAATCATTACCGCCCATGCCCTTCGCAAAGTCCGCTATTGTGAGGAGTGGGGAGTTTCTTGTCAATTCCGGGTCGCTGAACACCGCGCCCGTGGCGATCGAACAAGCCGGGACTAAGACCAGGAACCAGGGTTCGTCAAGCGTGATCGGCGTCAGCTGTTCACCTACACCTTCCGCCCAGGCGGCACGACCGTGGACGAAGACCGGCACGTCAGCGCCCAGTCGCAAACCCAGTTCCGCCAATTCCGCCAAGGTCAATCCGGTTCGCCAATACTCATTTAGCGCTACCAGCGCGGTCGCTGCGTCGGAACTGCCGCCGCCCAGCCCTCCGCCCATCGGTAACCGTTTAACAATGCGCATCGTCGCGCCTAACCGGATTCCGGTGGCCTGCTGCAATAATCGGGCGGCGCGCACCATTAAATCATCGTCCGGGGCAACGTCAGCGACTTCACCCTGGCGCTCGATCACGCCATCATCACGTCGGTCGAACCACAACCAGTCGCTGTAATCGAGAAATTGAAAGACCGTTTGCAGCAAATGGTAGCCATCCGGGCGCCGGCCCACGATGCGCAGCATAAGGTTGAGTTTGGCCGGAGCGGGCCAAGCTGTTGCGTCAGGCGGTGGCGTTACAGCGTCCACTGCTGAATGACCAGTTTGATGTTCAGATCCCCGTGTTGCGCAATGACGCGCTCCGGCAGATCCAAATCGGGAATAGAGGTCGGCGCATAAATCAAGTACTCAATCACCCAACCGTTTTGTTCCAGCCGGGTCAGTCGACCCTCAGTGTCGGTTTGCAATACCGGCGTCGGGCCAGGCGCTGGCAAGCCGCGCACCCAGTACCGCAAGCCGTTGACCGGCAAACGCACTCCCAGAGTTTGTTCGAGCAGGTCATCGGGATCGGGCGCGCCCCAGCTTTGACCCGTCTGGGTCTGGACCCGCACTTCCTCGCCATCGCTTTCAATAACAACTCGACCTTGACCGAGTGGACCCAGCAGATCGATACGATAACCGGGTTTCCGCTGCACCCACTGGAAAGCAGCGTGCCAGCCTTCCTGGCCGCTGATGACGCCAATGCGTCCGTCCACCTGCCAGTTTGCCAATTGCATGAGCCGGGTTTGCCGAGCGCTCCAAGCCGTCGCCTTCGGCACAGAAGGCGGCGGAGTAGCGCACCCGGTTAACAGAATGAATAGCGCGATGATCCCAATAAAAAACCGGTTCTTGCTATTGCGCTTGACTACCACGCTCATAGCGACGGTTGTGGGGCGGTGAAACCTGCATTGGCAGCAGCAGGCATCGGGTTGTCTGCTTCTTCATCCCGCAGGCAATGAATCAGACCCAAAGCATTTTGGATATGACGCGAGGCGGCGCCAAGCTGATCTTCAGGTTGAGCCGCCAGCGCCGACGAGGCCAGAACTGCAGCGACGCTCACCAGAAACGATGAACGATCCAGTCCCGCCTCATCCGCGTAACGGAGAATGTAAGCGCTCACTTCCTTGGCGCAGGCGGCAATGAAATCGCTTGCGCGTTGCTCGTCTTCAGTCATTAACGTCAATCCTCTACCAGTTAAACCGTTCCTGCAATTTGCGCAAGTGTACATTATCCGGGGCGCGGGCTAGGGCTTCTCGCCAGATTTTCCGGGCTTCGTCCCGCTGGCCGTTGACCCAGAGCACTTCGCTCAGATGCGCGGCGATTTCGGCGTCCGGGTTAACCTGGTAAGCCTGACGGAGATACTCCAGCGCCCGGTCCCGGTTGCCGAGTCGATAGTGCACCCACCCCATGCTATCAAGCACCGCTGCATCATTGGGCATCTGCTCCAGCGCCTGTTCGATGTAGCCCAGTGCCTCCTGATAACGGTCCGTGCGGTCCGCCAGCGTGTAGCCCAGCGCATTCAGCGCTTGCCCATTTTTGGGATCAGCCGCGAGAATCGCGCGTAAATCCCGCTCCAGCAGATCCAGCCGGTCCAGTTTTTCCGCCGCCAACGCTCGAGCGTACAGTAAATCCTTATCATTGGGGTGCGACGCCAGCGCCCGATCCAAACCGTCAAAGGCTTCCTGATAGCGTCCGGCTTCGCGCAACGCCTCGGCCTCAGCCAGATACAGGGTGATGTCGTTTTGCGGATTGTCACGGCGCAAGGCATCGAAATGCTGGCCAGCGCCGGCGATATCACCCGATTTGGCCAGCACCACGCCCATACGCATCTGGGCGCTGAGATAGCGATCCTCGTCCTTAACCCGTTCGTACCATTCCCGGGCCTTGGCGTAATCGCTGCGCTGTTCTTCGATCCGGCCCAGTTCAAAGTAGGCGTCCGCCAGTCGCGTATTGCGCTTGATCAAATCCAGAAAATAGGTTTCGGCCAAGTCAAACTGGCGAGTTTCCGCCGCCAGCAGGCCCAATGCATACAGTGAGTCAGTATCCTTGGGATTTTGATTGAGCAGGGTGGCGAATTCCCGGCGTGCTTTGTCCAGTTGACCTGCATCGATCAGCAAGCGTGCGTAGCTCATGCGCAGGTTGCGGTCGCGTGGAATAGCCGCCGCCGCCTTGGCCAACCCGGCCAGCGCCGCCTCCCGATCACCGCCCTCCAGCAACAAACGAGTGCGCAGCAGATGCGCGGGAACCAGCTTTCGATCACGGGCCAGCGCCCGCTCCAGCCCGGTCAGCGCCTGCTCGCGTTCGCCAGCGGCGGCGGCCAGCATGGCATAGTAGTATTGAGCGAAGGCAGAACGAGGGTTGCGGTCGCGGAATTGTCCCATCACGCGCAGCGCCAATTGTTTGTCGTCCGCCTGACTGAGCAGCGAGGCGATGGTCGCGTAGCCCTGTTGCTTGTCCTTGTTCCGGGCAACGCGGCGCACCGTTTCCAGATATTCAGCCGCTTCTTCCAAACGATTATTACGCAAATAAGCCAACGCCAGGGTTTGTTGCGCCTGCTCACTGGCGGGGTCGAGCGCCAGCCAGCGTTGCGCCAGCGCCAACGCAGCGGCGTTTTCCTTCATGATTAAAGCCAACACCGCTGCGCGTTCAGTTACGCGCGGGTCGTTGCTGACAATGGCTGCTTGCTGGTAGTGGTTCAACGCTACATCGAGTTGGTCGCGTTTACCCGCCAGTTCCGCTGTCAGAACCTGGTACATCAACTCGGCCCGGGGACTGGGTTCCAAGACGGGGCGAATCTGGAATTCCGGCTCAGTGGGCGCCTGTGCATCCACGACAGTGACGCAACCACTGAGGAGCGGGCTGCAAAAAACCAAGGCTTTTAGGAGTGTGTTCATTACCAACTTTTAAAAATCGCTCAAACGGAATCAGCAGGTTTCAGGTTCCCTGGTATAAATATCTTGCTCGCTATGAACCTCACGCTGGAAGCATAGGGCACAGCGCGCCGCGATATGAAGTATGACCTTGTCACAAGCCGGTTTTATCCCGCACAATTCAACATTTTTCAGCCTGATCCTGATTGCATCCCATGTCCCTGCTGGCTCTTGGCCTCAATCATCAAACCGCGCCGGTCGGCGTCCGCGAACGGGTGACGTTCGCGCCAGACCGCCTGTATCCAGCCCTGCGGGATTTGCGTGAACGGGGCGGTGTTTATGAGGCGGCCATTCTGTCTACTTGCAATCGCACTGAACTGTACTGCGGCCTGAAAGATGGCGATAGCCAGCGCGTGGTAAAGTGGCTGGGCGACTATCATACGCTGCCGGCTGCAGATTTGCGGCCCTATCTTTACCAGCACGCCGAGGGCCGGGCGGTGCGGCATATTCTGCGGGTCGCCTCTGGGTTGGACTCAATGGTGTTAGGCGAACCGCAAATTCTCGGGCAAGTCAAGAGGGCTTATCAGGCGGCCAGTCGGGCCGGAGCCTTGGGGACCCTGCTGGAGCGATTATTCCAGCACACTTTTTCGGTGGCCAAGCAAGTGCGCACCGATACGCACATTGGCGCCAGCCCGGTCTCGGTCGCCTTTGCCGCAGTCAGTTTAGCCAAACAGATTTTTGCCGATCTGCCACGCCGCACCGCGTTGCTGATCGGCGCAGGCGACACGATTGAACTGGTGGCCCGCCATCTCCATGAGAGCGGAATTGGCCGGTTGGTGGTCGCCAATCGGACCCTGGAGCGGGCGCATGCCTTGGCGGCTTCCTTTGCCGGTTATGCAATCGCCCTGGAAGAAATTCCCCTGCATCTTGGAGAAGCGGACATGGTGATCGCTTCCACCGCCAATCCCGGCCTGATGCTGGAAGCCGCCCTGGTTCGCCGTTGCCTGAAACAGCGCCGCCATCAACCGATGTTCATGGTCGATCTGGCCGTGCCGCGCGATATCGATCCAACGGTGTCGGATATGGATGACGTATACTTGTACACAGTGGACGACCTCAAGGATATTATTCAGGAGAACCTGCGATCGCGACAAGCGGCCGCCCGGCAGGCGGAAGAGATTATTGACAGCCAGGTCGAACGCTTCATGGCCTGGCTGCGCGCGCAGGACAGCGTCGACAGTATCCGCGCCCTGCGGCAACGCGCTGAAGCGGCGCGTGATGAAGCGCTTGCCCGCGCCCGACGACAACTTGCCCAAGGCCAGGACCCCGCCGAAGCACTGAATTTTTTGGCTAATACTTTGACAAATAAGCTTATTCATCCGCCATGCGCCGGTCTGCGAGAAGCCGCGGCTCAAGGCGATTTGGAAATGTTGACTCTGATTCAGAACTTATACCGTCTGCACGACGGAAAACCGCATCCATGAACCCCTCAATGCTGGCTAAGCTGGAACAATTGGCGGCTCGTCACGAAGAAATTAGCGCTTTACTGGCGGAGCCGGAGATCATCAACGACAATGACCGCTTTCGCGCCCTGTCCGTGGAATACGCGCAACTGGAACCAGTAGCCAGCGGGTTCCACGCCTACCGCCGGGTGCTGGGCGAGCTGGACAGTGCGCGTGAAATGACCCAGGACACTGATCCGGAAATGCGTGCGCTGGCCCAAGCTGAATTGCTTGAAGCGGACCAGCGGCGCATGGAGCAGGAGCAAACCTTGCAATTTTTGCTGCTGCCGCAAGATCCCCATGATTCTGGCAACGTCTTTCTGGAAATCCGCGCCGGGACCGGCGGCGACGAGGCGGCGCTGTTCGCCGGCGATTTATGGCGGATGTATGGCCGTTATGCCGAATGGCGCGGCTGGACCTTGGAAATCCTTAGCGAAAGCCCTGGCGAACACGGCGGTTATAAGGAAGTCATTGGCCGGATCATCGGCCAGGGCGTCTACTCCAAGCTGAAGTTTGAGTCCGGCGCCCATCGGGTGCAACGCGTGCCGGTGACCGAGGCGCAGGGACGGATTCACACCTCGGCGGCGACCGTGGCGATCATGCCGGAACTGGCGGAAGTGGAGCAAATCGACATTAATCCTGCTGACTTGCGCATTGACACCTACCGCGCTTCCGGGGCAGGCGGTCAGCATGTCAACAAGACGGATTCAGCGATTCGCATTACGCACTTGCCCAGTGGCATTGTGGTGGAATGCCAGGATGAGCGCTCCCAGCACAAGAATCGCTCGCGGGCCATGTCCCTGTTGCAGGCCAAATTGTTGGCGGCGGAACAGGAGAAACAGACCAGCGCTCAGGCGCAGACCCGCAAGTTGCTGGTGGGCAGCGGCGATCGTTCCGAGCGCATCCGCACCTATAATTTTCCGCAGGGACGGGTGACCGACCATCGCATCAACCTGACGTTGTACAAGCTGGGCGAGGTGCTGGAAGGTCATCTTGATCCGGTGATCGAGCCGCTGATTCAGGAGCAACGACTGCTGGACCTGAATTCGCTGATGGATGCGCTATAACCAAGCAATGGAACTCGCGCCCGATCAGGTTTGGCGGTTGCTGCTCGAACTGCGCTGCGCATCACGAGCGCTGGAGACGCTTCCCGATCCGGTGAGCTGCGGATTGACCGGGGACGGTCAACTGGCGCTGGTTCCCGCTGGAGACGCCGCTACTCTCATTGAGATCGCCAGCAACAGTTTCTGGACCGCCAGGGTTCCGGTTCCGCAAACCAGCGCGGAACTGCTGGATCTCTATCTACCAATGGCCCTGGCCAATCGGCAACGACCGTTCACTCTGGCCCACTTGGGACAAAGTCTCGATGGCCGCATCGCAACGGTCGGCGGTGCATCCCGCCATATCAACGGCCCGGAAAATCTTACGCATCTGCACCGATTGCGCGCACTGTGCGATGCGATTCTCGTTGGCGCAAGCACGGTGGAGTGCGACGATCCACAACTGACTACCCGGCGGGTTACAGGACCGCAACCGGTGCGCGTCATCATTGATCCCCACCGTCGTCTTACTGCTGAGCGCTATCTATTTCAGGATCAAACCACGCGAACGCTGCTGGTTTGCGCTGAAGGACTGGCTGACCAACCGAGGCCAGGTCATGCGGAGGTCATGGGCATTCCTCATGATGGCCCACGTTTGCCGCTTCGAGAGATTCTACGGCGATTACACGAGCGGGGTCTGTTTGGGTTGTTTGTCGAAGGGGGTGGGCTGACGGTGTCGAGCTTCCTGGAGGCGGGTTTGCTGGATCGGTTACAGATTGCTATCGCGCCGCTGGTTATCGGCTCTGGTCGGCCGGGCATTACGTTGCCGACGATTGAAGATTTGTCGCAGGGACTGCATCCTCGCCATCGCCGCTATGTGATGGGTGAAGATGTGTTGTTTGATTGTCAGTTGCGGAATTGAGACACCCATCTTCAAAAGATTATATGTAATGTTTTATTCTGGTCGTGATCGGATCCTTTTATATAACTCGGTAATATGGCGATTTATATCAGCTTGTTCTGATTTGATAAAATATATTTCGTTTTCCAGTTGTTCAATGCGGGTCAAAGCTAAATAAAGCGCATCACGCATTTTTTCAGGGTCTGGACTGGTAATAATGGCTTCCAGTGCGTTCATCGCTTCATCCAAGGGGTTCATCGCATTGTCTCCTGATTCAGTGTTTATATTTAAATCAACAACCCACACTGGTAAAAGCCCGTCGCGCCTCGGTAATCGTCGCCAACCGTTCACGTCGCAAGGCTTCGGCCAGCGCCAAACCGCTTAAACCCTGCTCCATCAAGGGTCGCGCCTGGATGCCGGATATTGCCTGATAAATGCGTCGCAGCAAATCTGCCTGCGGATAATCACGATTCTCCAGTCCCTGGCGGCCTCGGGCATCCGCCTCACAGGCCAGCAGGAATTGTTCAAAGCGCTGCGGTTTGCGCAAGGTATCCAGAGCTTGCAGAATTTTCAACAGGGTTCCCGGACGCAATTCCAGGGCGCGATGGCAGTGTGTGTGATAACGGGCAGTCAATACCCCCAGTTCCCGATGCAGGTTGGGAACCCTCAGTCGCTGACAAAAGGCGCGCACCAGTTCAGCGCCACGATCCTCATGGCCGAGATGACGCGGCCATTCTTCTGGCGGAGTTGCTCCCTTGCCAAAATCGTGAACCAGTACCGCAAAACGGGTCACCACATCCGCGCCCAATCGCACCGCCTGAGTCAACGCCATCAGTGTGTGAAGGCCCGTGTCGATTTCTGGATGATGAACGAGAGGTTGCGGCACGCCGAACAGGCGATCCAGCTCTGGGAAAATGCGCGCCAGCGCGCCACAGTCGCGCAAGGTTTCAATAAACCGCTCGGGACGCGATTCGCCCAGTGCGCGCACGGTTTCCGCCCAAACCCGCTCCGGCGTCAGGTGATCGACTTCGCCATTGACGACCATGGCGCGCATCAGATTCAGAGTTTCTGGCGCAACCCGGAAGCCTAGTGAGGCGTAACGGGCGCTGAACCGGGCCACGCGCAGAATCCGCACCGGGTCCTCGGCAAAGGCGGGCGAGACATGGCGCAACCACCGCGCTTCAAGATCGCGGGCGCCGTGATAGGGGTCGATCAGTTGGCCTTGCGCATCGCGCGCCATCGCGTTGATGGTCAGATCGCGGCGTTGCAGATCATCCTCCAGCGTAACCTCGGGGGCCGCGTGGATGTGGAAGCCATGATAGCCCGGCGCGGTCTTGCGTTCGGTGCGCGCTAAGGCGTATTCGTCACGGGTCTCCGGGTGCAGGAACACCGGAAAGTCTTTGCCCACCGGACGAAAGCCGCGCGTGAGCAAGTCATCCGGCGTCGCGCCGACCACGACCCAGTCGCGTTCCTTAACCGGCAGATTCAACAACTCGTCGCGCACCGCGCCGCCGACCAGATAGGTTGTTACTGTGTCTGTATTCATCCGACCAAGATTAGAACCCGCTGTTATGATCTGCACACACCACAATAAACATCCTTCAGTGAAGCAGGATGATCGGCGCTGTCAACCTTAAGTGATTTTCCGAGTAATGCGACAAATTTCACAGACTGTTTTCATCATACTGACAATCATAATGGCCCTTTCCGGTTGCGCTGAGCTGGCTTATTACCAACAGGCAGCGGCGGGCCAATGGAAGCTTTGGCAAGTTCGACGACCTGTAGCGGACGTGCTGGTGGATTCAACAACCTCGCCGGAATTGCGCCAGCGCCTGGAAACCGCCCAGGCTTTGCGCGACTTCGCCGCCACCGAGTTAGCGCTGCCGGATAATAACAGTTACCGTGACTATTCCGATCTCCAGCAGAGCTGGGTGGTAAAAAACGTCTTTGCCGCGCCGGAGTTGAGTCTGGAGCCGCGTCAATGGTGTTTCCTGGTGGCCGGTTGTCTGAGCTATCGCGGTTATTTCGACGCTGAGGCGGCCAACCGGTTAGCAGCGGAGTTGCGCGCAACCGGCGACGATGTTTACATGGCCGATATTACTGCCTACTCGACGCTTGGCTGGTTTGACGATCCCTTGCTTAACACGTTCATTGACTGGCCTATTGGGCGATTGGCGGAATTGATGTTTCACGAACTGGCGCATCAACGATTATATGTGGCTAACGACACGGCTTTCAACGAAGCGTTTGCGACCGCCGTGGGCCAGTTGGGCGCGGAACGCTGGCTGGAACGGCAGGCTACAGCGCATGAACGCGAGGAGTATGCGGCAGACTTGCGCCAGCGTGAGCAGTTTTTGCAACTTACGGCGCAGGCCCGTGAATCATTGGCAGCGCTTTATGCTTCTCCCCACAGCGAGTCGGAAAAACGCACCGGCAAGCAGCGCATCCTGGAGGAATTGCAGGCGCGTTATCAGGCGATCAAACAAGATTGGGGAGGCTATGCAGGTTATGATCGCTGGTTCATGCAGGACTTGAATAACGCCAAACTGGCTGGCGTTAGCACTTATCACCAGGAGGTTCCGGCGTTTCTGGCCTTGTTTGAACAGAAAGGACGAGATTTCGCAAGATTTTACCAAGCGGCGGAAACCATCGGTGAATTGCCGCCTGCGGAACGGGAGGCGCGTTTGTGGGAACTATTGCCACCACCAGCGCCCTTCCAACGCATCCACACTGATGACTTTTAAACTGATCCATGCTGAAGGCAACCCATGCAGATCCATTCCGAAGCGACTGAATCCATTCCCCTTCTCGAAGTCCGCGATCTCTCTGTTTCCTTCGGCGCGACACCGGCAGTCAGGCAGGTTTCCTTCACGCTTTGGCGCAGCGAGACGCTGGCGCTGGTGGGCGAAAGCGGCTCCGGTAAATCGGTTTCAGCGCTGTCGTTGCTGCAACTGCTGCCCTATCCTCACGCCCGCCATCCCGGCGGTAGCATTCGTCTACGCGGCGAGGAACTGCTGGGCGCAGCGCCGGCCCGATTGCGCGAAATTCGCGGCAACCAGATCGCTATGGTGTTCCAGGAACCGATGACCTCGCTTAATCCTCTGCATTCCATTGAAAAACAGATTGGTGAAACATTGTTGCTGCATAAGGGATTAAGCGGAACCCGGCTCAAGGCGCGCATTGTGGAACTGCTGGAGTTGGTCGGGTTACCCGATGCGGCGCATCGATTGAATGCGCTGCCGCATGAGTTATCCGGCGGCCAGCGGCAACGAGTGATGATCGCCATGGCGCTGGCGAATGATCCTGATATTCTCATCGCCGACGAGCCAACGACTGCGCTCGATGTGACGATTCAAGCACAAATCCTGAAATTGCTGAAAGACTTGCAGGCGCGACTGGGCATGGCCATTCTGTTCATCACCCATGATCTGAGTATCGTGCGCAAAATGGCCGATCGCGTTTGCGTGATGCAGGCCGGCGTAGTCGTAGAAACCGGTTCAGTCGCCGGGATTTTCAGCAACCCCCAACATCCCTATACCCGGCAACTGCTGGCCGCCGAACCGCAGGGCGAGCCGCCCCCCGAAAACAGTGAAGCGCCGATTGTCATGGCTGGCGATGGTCTCAAAGTCTGGTTCCCGCTCAAGCGCAGCCTGCTTGGACGAGCCACAGAGCATGTCAAGGCCGTCGATGGGGTTAATGTCAGTGTGCGCGCAGGACAAACCCTGGGCGTGGTTGGCGAGAGCGGTTCCGGCAAGACCACCCTGGGACTGGCGTTGCTGCGCCTGTTGTCCAGCACTGGCGCGATTCGCTTCGAGGGGCAGCGCATCGACCACCAGCCGGGCAAGGCGCTGCGCCCATTGCGCCAAGCTATGCAGATCGTCTTTCAGGACCCTTATGGCTCATTGAGTCCCCGGCTGTCCGTGGGCGAAATTGTCGAAGAAGGTTTGCGGGTTCACGGATTGGCGGGTGATCACAAGACCCGCCGCGCCCGGATTGCTCAAGCGTTGGAAGAAGTCGGACTGGACCCGGAGACTCAGGATCGCTATCCGCATGAATTCTCTGGCGGTCAGCGCCAGCGTATCGCCATCGCCCGCGCGCTGGCGCTGCAACCGCGCCTGTTGATTCTCGACGAACCGACCAGTGCCCTAGATGTCTCCGTGCAGGCGCAGATTGTGGATTTATTGCGCGACTTGCAACGCCGTTACCGATTGGCGTACCTGTTTATCAGCCACGATCTGCGCGTCGTGCGGGCGCTGGCCAATCATCTGCTGGTGATGAAAAATGGCCGAGTGGTGGAAGAAGGGCCAGCGCAGCGAGTGTTTGATCGTCCTCAACACCCTTATACTCAGGCTCTGCTGGCGGCAGCGCTGAATTTGGAGGCCGTAGGAAATGGCTCAGACCGTTTTTAGCGGTTGGGAAATGAAGGAGGCCGTACTGGCGCGTGATTACTCATCTTCAAGATCAATAAACTGTTCGCCCACATCCCGGTCACGATACCGGGAGGGCTTCAACGCGCACAACTGGGTGTCTTGAATGATCATTTCCGCTAATTCGTCGGCTGCCTGCTGCAACGCTTCACAGACCAGATGCGAGGTGGAATCCGTATTCACGTTCAATGCGCCGATACACCTTAAAATCGTGCCATGCAAAACCGTCAAGCGGTCAATCCGGGTTTCCACCTGGGGGATGAGAGTGGCGTCCTGAATCGAAGTCTTCATCTCTCTAAGGATCTTCCAACAGCGCCAGCAAACCGGCCTCGTCCAGAACCGTTACATTCAACGCTTGCGCCTTCTCCAGTTTGGAGCCAGCATCGCGACCCGCCACCACATAATCGGTTTTCTTCGACACGCTGCCGCTGACCTTGGCCCCCAGCACTCGCAAACGATCAGCGGCCTGATCGCGGGTCAGGGCATCCAGCGCGCCGGTTAAGACGAAGGTTTTACCCGCCAGTGACGAAATCACCACCGGTTTTTTCGCACCCTCGGGCCAATGCACCCCTGCCGCTCGCAGGCGGGCGATCGCTTGCTGATTATGCGGTTCCTGAAAAAAGGCGCGAATCGCCGCGGCAACCACTGGCCCCACATCCGGCGCCTGTTGCAACGTCTCTTCCTCAGCCGCCGTCAATGCCTCCAGCGCGCCAAAATGCGCCGCCAGCGTCATGGCGGTTGCTTCGCCGACCTCGCGAATGCCCAGCGCGTAGAGAAATCGCGCCAGAGTCGTGGTCTTGCTGCGCTCCAGCGCCGCTGCCAGATTAGCTGCCGATTTTGCGCCCATTCGTTCCAAACCCGCCAGCGTTGCTATGTCCAGCGCATAGAGATCAGCGGGACCCCGCACTAACTCTTGATCGACTAACTGCTTCACTAACTTATCGCCCAGACCTTCAATGTCCATTGCCCGCCGCGAGGCAAAATGACGCAGCGCTTCCTTGCGCTGAGCGCGGCAGTAGAACCCCCCCATGCATCGCGCTACGGATTCTCCTTCCGGGCGAACGACATGCGAGCCGCACACCGGACAGGTTGCCGGCATCACGAACGATTGGGTATTGGCAGGCCGCCGATCCCACACGACGCTCACGACTTCGGGAATCACGTCACCGGCCCGGCGCACGATCACAGTATCGCCGACGCGCACATCCTTGCGCGCAATCTCATCGGCGTTATGCAAGGTCGCATTGGTCACCGTGACCCCGCCCACGAACACCGGTTTAAGTCGCGCCACCGGGGTAATGGCTCCTGTGCGTCCAACCTGGACTTCGATGGCTTCGACCACCGTCAGCTCCTCCTGAGCCGGAAATTTGTGGGCCACCGCCCAGCGCGGCTCACGAGTGCGAAATCCGAGTTGCCGCTGCCAATCCAGGCGATTGACTTTGTAAACCACGCCGTCAATGTCGAAAGGCAGCGCGTCACGCTGCACGGCAATGGCGTCATGAAACGCCATCAGCCCATTAGCGCCTTGCACGACCGCCCGCTCAGCGCTCACCGGCAAACCCAAAGCCGCTAGAGCATCCAGCGTCGCGCTGTGCGTGGCTGGCGGCTCCCACCCCTGCGTTTCACCCAGACCGTAAGCAAAAAAGGACAGCGGGCGCTTCATTGCCTGACGAGAATCCAGTTGCCGGATCGCGCCTGCTGCGCCATTGCGGGGGTTAACCAGCGTCGGCAAGTTGGCAGCCCGTTGCTGAGCGTTATAGCGTTCAAAATCCGGACGGCTCATGTACGCTTCGCCGCGCACCTCCAGCACCTCGGGGGCAATGCCTTGCAAGCGCAGTGGCACAGTCTTAATGGTGCGCACATTTTGCGTTACATCCTCGCCGGTCTCGCCATCGCCGCGCGTGGCCGCCTGCGTAAGCACTCCCTGCTCGTAACGCAGGTTGATGGCTAAACCATCGAACTTCAGTTCACAGGCATACTCAACCGGTGCCGTGTCTTCACTCAGGTCCAGTTCGCGCCGCACTTGGGCATCAAACGCTCGGGCGCCATCCGGACCTGTGTCGGTTTCAGTGCGGATGGACAACATCGGTCGCTGATGACGGACTGGCGCGAACGCTTCCAGGGGCTTGCCGCCCACGCGCTGAGTCGGGGAATCCGGCGCGATCAGTTCAGGATGTGCGATTTCCAGCGCCTGCAATTCCTGAAATAACCGGTCATACTCGGCATCGGGGATTTCCGGGCTATCCAGAACATAATAGCGATAGCCATATCTATTCAATTGTTCGCGCAACTGGGTGGCGCGGACTTTTAAATCATCAGGGATATTTTGAGCCTTCATCTTTAGCCTTCATCCTTTGCCCTTTAGCCTCCATCCTTCATCCCCGAAGACTGCGCCCAAAGCCGCTGCTTGCGCCGGAATTCGATGACTTCGTTGCGCAGGTGC
>JAGRHQ010000329.1 GCA_020444905.1 Candidatus Competibacteraceae bacterium | reverse complement strand
CAATGGCTTGTTCTGTCAACCGGCTGCTGAATCCGAGTTTACCCGGATTTATCGCTCGTTTACCGGCAACACCACATCCTGCGAAGCGTTGATCGACAGCAACAAGCGCATGATCGTCGACAAGCATCTGGCCGGCGATATTGACAACCTGGCGCATCTGCTGAAAAGCATCTCCGAGCGTTACCGCTACGCCAGCGATTTCACCCTGTACGGACTCCAGGTCGCGCTGATCGAAATTCTGGTGCTGTTCCCGATCTATCGCAGTTACATCGGTCGGACCGGCTCCAGCCGGGCGGATCAGGAATACATCCGGCAGGTCATCGCTCAGGCCCGGCTTAATATCCCCAACTTCCGCAATGAACTGAATTTCATTGAACGGTTCCTGCGCCTGGAATTCGATGAGCACATGGCGGCTGAGGATAAGGATCAGTGGCTGCATTTCATCATGCGCTTGCAGCAGTTCACCGGCCCCTTGATGGCCAAGGGCGTTGAAGATACGGTGTTCTATGTCTATAACCGGCTGCTGTCGCTCAACGAGGTCGGTGCGGGACCCCTGCAATTCGGCATCGATCTGGATGAATTTCACGCCTTCAATCAGCAGCGAGTCGCTTCCTGGCCCCATGCCATGAACGCCAGCGCCACCCATGACACCAAGCGTGGCGAGGATGTCCGCGCCCGGTTGAACGTGTTGTCGGAAATGCCCGAGGAATGGGAGCATCAGCTGCGGGAGTGGCAGGCAATCAACCAAGCGCGCAAAGTGCAAATCGGCGCCTGGAGCGCTCCGGAGAATGACGACGAATATCTGTTGTACCAAACCCTACTGGGCGCCTATCCCTTTGATCTGGCCGATTACCCCGGTTTCATCCAACGGATCAAGGACTATTTAATTAAGGCCACTCGGGAAGCCAAGGTGCATACCAACTGGCTGGAGCCGGATAGTCAATACGAGGATGCTTTGCTGACCTTTGCCGAGCGCGTCATGCAACCCGGTAAGGAAAATCCGTTTCTGCAAGCGTTCCTGCCCTTCCAGCGGCGAATTCAGCATTATGGCATTATCAATTCCCTGAGTCAGACCTTGCTCAAACTCACTACGCCCGGTTTGCCCGATTTCTACCAGGGTACCGAGTTATGGGATTTGAGCCTGGTCGATCCCGACAATCGGCGACCGGTCGATTTTGAACGGCGTGGCGCGATGCTCAAGGCGTTGCATAATCGTACCGGCAACCTTTTGCAGTTGATCACGGAACTGCTGGCGGCGCCCGAGGATGGCCGGATCAAGCTGTTTCTGATCTACCGCGCCCTGCAAGCGCGGCGGAGCGAACCGGAATTGTTCCAGCATGGCGCTTACCAGAAATTAACGGTGATCGGCAGCCTCAAATCCCATGTCGTGGCCTTCGCCCGGGAGCTAGGCGAGCGGCGAGCGCTGGTTATTGTGCCGCGCTTCCCGAGCAGTTTGGTCAAGGACGGAGAATATCCCTTGGGCGAATCGGTCTGGCATGAAACCCGAGTGCTGCCGCCTACGGGTTCGCGCCTGTGCTGGCATAATGCCCTAACCGGGGAAACCGTGCAGGGTGAAGAGGCGTTATGGCTGCGGGAGGCGCTCCAGCATTTCCCAGTGGCGTTGCTGATCAATGAAGCGGGGCAGGGTTGACTTTTAGTTACCTGGCTTCCTGGGAGGTTCTGCGCCGACTGATCCGCTCTATCGTCTGATGTAATGAGAATTGGCGTCAATTCAGGCCTCCTCGACATCTGCATAACGGCAGCAGGTCAGCGTCCGTAGTAGAATTAGCGGACGCTTTCAACCATCAAGGGAAGAATCCATGGCCACGGCCACGATTATTGACGGTAAAAATTTCGCCGCCCAACTCCGCGCCAGCATCGCGGTGCAAGTCGCCCGGCTCAAAACGGTGTATGGCTTAACCCCAGGCTTAGCGGTTGTCCTGGTAGGTGAAGACCCTGCTAGCCAGATCTATGTGCGCAACAAGGGCTTGCAGGCTCAGGAAGCGGGCATGAATTCCTTTCAATACCGGTTGCCCGCCACCACGACCTCATCCGAATTGCTGGAGCGTATTGTCGAATTGAACCAGGATCCGGCGGTCAACGGCATTCTGGTGCAGTTGCCTCTTCCCCAACAGATTGATCCACAGACGGTCATCGAGACTATCGCCGTCGCCAAGGATGTCGACGGTTTCCATCCGGTCAACGCGGGGCTGCTAGCAACCGGTGGGACCGCAATGGCGCCCTGCACACCGCTAGGGTGCCTGATGCTGCTGAAAGCCCATGCTGGGGATTTGGCCGGCCAACGGGCGGTAGTGCTGGGACGCTCCAATATCGTGGGTAAGCCGATGGCGGCCCTGCTGCTGCGGGAGCATTGCACGGTGACGATCGCCCATTCCCGCACCCGCGACCTAGCGGATGAATGCCGGCGAGCGGATGTCCTGGTGGCGGCGGTGGGCCGGGCGCAGATGGTGAAGGGTGACTGGCTGAAACCGGGTGCGACGGTGATCGACGTCG
>JAGRHQ010000328.1 GCA_020444905.1 Candidatus Competibacteraceae bacterium | reverse complement strand
GCGCCGATTCAACTGCTGATGCCGCAGGATAACAACCGGGGCGGCGTCAACCGCGACGATGCAGCTGATCTCTTCCGACAACTCCAGCCAGCGGGGCAGTAAACCATCGCTGACGATGTGCGCGAAGGTCTGAATGCCAATCGGCAGTTTGCGGCGGGCATAGGCGGTGTCCACGGCAGGTGTGTTTCTTCAAAGAGTCAGCGTTGAACTCCCCTCTTTTTCGAAGGGGGACCAGGGGGGGATTTTGACGGGTCGCTTCATCCCGCGCCAACCTCAAACCCGACGATATTGCGGCTGTCGCGGCTGAACTCCACGCCAATCATATAGATCGGCTGACCCAGCGCCCGGTATTTCTCGGCGTAGCCTTTGTCCTTGATTTGCTGCAAGGCGCTGCCGTTAGCGGTTAACTCCACCACCTTGAATTCAAACAGGTAAATGCCGCCCTCGAACTGCACGGTCATGTCAATCCGCCCGTGATTGGTGGCGTCTTCCAGGGTGATGTCCAAGCCCAGCGCCGCGAAATAGCTGTAGAACACGCTGGCGTAGTAGCCTTCGTAGCGGCTGATCGGGTTGTTGTCATACCACTGGTGGGGAATCGTGGCGAAAAACGCCTGAAACAGCTCTTTCAAGCCGCTCAGATCTCCGGCTTGAAGGAGCCGATACAAGGTTTTCCGGTTGCGCACTTCAGCTTGGGGGTTAGCGGTCCAGGCTCGCAGCAGACTGTTGTAAGTGCTTTGATAAACTTCGTGATTGGGGAAGCGCAGGCGGTAGAAATAAGTGCTGCCGAGCAATTCCTCGCGGTCAATCGTCAGATAACCGGTCTGAAACAACAAGGCTTCGGTTGGCATATCGTCCACGTCAAACGTCGCCAGCAATTCGGCGTCCGATTCTAGTTGCCCCAAGGCCGGTAGCCAGGTTTGCCGTTCGGTGAGCCGTTGGATCAGGAAGGACGGCGTGCCGGTTTCAAACCACCACGGCCGGAACTGGCGCTCGGAAAACAGCAGCAGGAGATCGAAGGGGTTATAAACGGGCTCGCCCCGCCAGTTATAGCCGTTGTACCAGCGGCGAATCTCCTCACGATCCAGCCCGGCCAACTCCGGCGCGAACACCGTATCCACATCGGTTTCCGTGTAGCCGCAAATTGCCGAATAGGGCGGCGAGACGGTCAGATCCAGCAGATTGTTCAGCCCGGAAAACAAACTGACCTTGCTGAACTTGGACACGCCGGTCAGAAACACCAGACGGAGCGCCGCATCCGCATCCTTGATCACCGAGTACAGGTTTTTCAGCCCCTCGCGCATGGCCAGGGCGGTTTCGCGGTTCGTGAGATTATCCAGGATCGGCTTATCGTACTCATCCACCAGCACCACCACCCGTTGCCCGGTTTGTTCACAGGCGCCCTGGATCAATTGATGAAAACGACCCGACAGGCTGTCATGGGTGCATGTCACTTGCAAACGACGCTGTTGGTCTTCGAGCAATTCCCCGATTTTCTCGTCCAGTTCTACGCGACTGTGGAGAACTCCGCCGCCGAAGCTCAGACGAATGACCGGATGGTGAATCGACCAGTCCCAGCGGTCATGGATGTACAGACCCCGAAACAACGGCTCGTTGCCCTCAAACAGTTCCTTTAACGTGTCGAGAAACAGGCTTTTGCCAAAACGGCGCGGGCGGGAGAGAAAGTAGTATTTACCGCTCTCCGCGAGACGCCAGGCCAACGGCGTCTTATCCACGTAGTAGTACCCTTCGCTGATAATGTGTGCGAAGGTCTGTACGCCAATGGGCAGTTTGCGGCGTGTGTCGGGCATGGGCGGGGTTCCCTGGATCGGTGTTTCTGCAAGGAAGGATTGTATCGAGGAGAGGGAGATTCCTTCAAATTGTCCAATCCAATGACTATATTCAGTTTTTGGCAAAACCGGCAAAGACGAATTATGCTTTGCTAATCCATCCTCATCAAATACTTAATTTTCAGTAAGCTGGAGGAATGATACTGATGCCTGATCCAGATTTCCTGTCAATGCTCCCCCCTTTGAAAAAGGGGGGTTGGGGGGGATTTTGCCTTTGTGCCCTCGGAGCAGCTCTGTTTGTGGGTTTGATAGTCAACGTTCCTGCGCACGCCGCTGGCAACCAATCTACTACTGTTTATACAACTATAATCTTACCGACGCTTAACTTAGACATCATTCGTACAGGGGCAGATGGCAATGTGTATAGCAATCTGTTTCCAAGCAGCCAGATTTTTGCCGGCATACCTTTCCAACTGCAAACGGATGCTATAGGTAGTAATGCATTTTGGATTGGACAGATAGACATTGAAATTGGCGTGTTCGGCGTGGGCAATGTATACACTCTTATCAACACAGGTTATGGTTCACATGGAGCGCAAGTCGGATCTATAACTTTTACAGGTAGCGAGGGTGATTCCTATAAAGTGGATCTAATACCAAATTGCGGTCAAAAAAGTATTAACTATAATAATCTCTCTAATGTCAATGTGAGAGATTATTATGCGCCC
>JAGRHQ010000327.1 GCA_020444905.1 Candidatus Competibacteraceae bacterium | reverse complement strand
TGCTAGAAGCAGCTACAACTTTGGTACAAGCAATCAAGGCGGGCCAAATCAGTCGATTCTTCGTCATTGGCGGCTGTGATGGCGCGGAACCTGGCCGTAATTATTTCTCGGACTATGCCGCAGCGACTCCAGCCGATTCCTTCATCTTGACTCTCGGGTGTGGCAAATATCGCATCAATCAGCAGGATTATGGTAATCATCTCGGGTTTCCACGTTTGTTGGATATGGGGCAATGCAATGACGCCTATGGCGCGGTTCAGGTTGCACTGGCCTTGGCTCAGGCCTTCGATTGCAGCGTCAACGATCTGCCTTTGACCTTGGTCGTCAGCTGGTTCGAGCAAAAAGCCGTGGCCGTCTTATTGAGTTTGCTGGCATTGAATGTCCAGGGCATTACGCTTGGGCCGAAGCCTCCGGCATTTCTGACACCGAGAGTGTTCGCGACTTTGCAGGATCGCTTCAAACTGAAGCTGACAGGGACCGACGCCAAGGCAGACCTAGCCGTTGCGATGGCGTAATTTTTCACAATGAAGTTCCTTGCAGATTCCTGATAATCTCATGTTGTTTAAACCTGTTGTAACATAACAGGCAAGGAGTACCCAGAGACTGAACCTGCGCGAGCCTGATTGTGTCTCACAGCAAAGAAAAAACGTCATCTCGGCAGGAGCAGAAAACAGACCGGGTATGTGCTTAAACTCTAACTTGTTAACCTCCTAAATTATGAGAGCCAAGACTGTCATCATTGTCGGTGGTGTCGCCGGCGGCGCATCCTGCGCTGCGCGGCTGCGACGTCAGGACGAGTATGCAAACATCATCATGTTCGAGAAAGGCAAGTTCGTGTCATACGCGAACTGTGGCCTGCCTTTCTACGTTGGTGACGTGATCCAGGAAGAGCAAAATCTTCTGGTCGCGACCATCGAGTTGTTCAGGCAACGCTTCAACATCGATGCGCGCACCGAACACGAAGTGATCGCGATCGATCGCCAGGCAAGGACGGTCACTGTCAGACGCCTGGATACCGGCGAGGAATACGAGGAAGCTTACGATATGCTGGTGCTGGCGCCGGGTGCGGTGCCGATTCAGCCGCCACTGCCGGGCATCGATCTACCCGGGGTGTTTACCATCCGAACCGTGCCCGACGCCCGCGAGGTGCGCCTGTGGCTCGAACAACACCAGGGAAAACGCGCAGTAGTTGTCGGTGGCGGCTTCATCGGGCTGGAGATGGCCGAAAATCTGCGCCATCGGGGCCTGGATGTGACCATTATCGAGAAGGATGCGCAATTGATGCCGCCGATCGATCGGGAAATGTCATTCCCGCTGCTGGATGAACTCAGGCAGGCCGATGTGCGCGTGGAGCTAAACGATGGTGTCAGCGCGATCATTGATCAGGGCGGTTGCCTGGGTATAGAGACGGAGCGCGGCCTGAAGCTGGACACGGACCTGGTGATCATGGCGATCGGCGTACGCCCCGATACCGGGCTGGCGCGTGCATGCGGTCTGCGCCTTGGTCCGCGCGGGCACATCGTGGTGGACGGCAACATGCGCACCAGCGACCGGCGTATTCTCGCGGTCGGGGATGCGATCGAGGTGCACAGCGTGGTCATTGATCAACGCACAGCGCTGCCGCTCGCGGGGCCGGCGAACCGCCAGGGACGCATCGCTGCAGACGTGATCACCCACCGCGGGCGTTTCTTTCGCGGTATCCAGGGCACGGCGGTTTGCGGCGTATTCGGCCTCACCGTGGCCAATACGGGGGTGAACGAAAAGACATTGCGCCAGACTTCCATCGATTTCGATGCGGTGTACGCACACCCCAACGACCACGTGAGTTATTACCCTGGCGCCACTCCGATCTTCATCAAGCTGCTGTTCGACAAGTCCAGTGGCAAGGTTCTGGGCGCCCAGGCGGTGGGCAGGAAGGGCGTAGAGCGGCGTATCGACGTGATCGCGATGGCGATCCAGATGGGCGCGACAGTGTTTGATCTGGAAGAAGCGGAGCTATGCTATGCGCCACAGTATGGCGCCGCGAAAGACCCGGTGAATATCGTTGGCATGATCGCCGCGAATGTGATGCGCGGCGACCTGCTCATCGTGCCCTGGCAGGACATGCACAAGGACGGTTGCGTAGTGCTGGATGTGCGCGAGCCGAACGAGGTCCAGTGTTCACCTATTGAGGCGGACATCCATATCCCGCTGCATGAGCTGCGCAGCCGGCTGAATGAACTGCCCCGCGAACAGACAATTCATATTTCCTGCGCGATGGGTGCGCGCGCATACAGCGCGGTGCGTCTACTGGTGCAGCACGGTTTTGACGCGAGCCTGCTGTCCGGTGGGGCCGAGACCTGGTTCTGTGTCAGGGAAGAAAGGTCCTGGCCAGCGAGCACGGCCGCAAGCTGAGAGAACCGGCCCCGAAAAACCGGGGCAGAGAACAATACATTCTCCAATACTGCTCATCAGTCATAAGTTCTCTCCCTGAAAAGCCTTGACGGCCGCTCCTCAAGAGCAGCATGAATTCCCCTCAGCGGT
>JAGRHQ010000326.1 GCA_020444905.1 Candidatus Competibacteraceae bacterium | reverse complement strand
TAACGTCAGCCAGATAGACCGGGATATCCAGACCTTCGGCCTTGCGGTCGGCCTTCCACTTGTCCACGACTTCCGCGGAGAGACCGCTGTAATCAACCGCTACCGCCTTCCGGCCCTGTTCAACCAGCGCTTTGCACATCGCCGTGCCCAAACCACCGATACCACCAGTAACCACTGCAACTCGGGACATTGAGATACTCCTCCTCAGATTATTTGCTTATTGATCAACTGCATTCGACGGCCAAAAAAACAGCGTTCCGACCGTCGCCGATGTTCAGGGCCACGAGACCCTTTCTGGCGTCCCGGCGGATTCTATCATGCGCGAATTGGCGCACTGGCCGCCGTTGACATTCACTTTAGCTGGCTTTTCCAGCCTATTTCACGGTTGACGAGGATCGAATCACGCCTTGCCTGGCGCAAGCATTCGATACAAACGCATAAGGCGTATTGGTTTTATAAACCTGACGATCAATGGAAACCGGAAATAGCTCCCTGTTAATTTAAGCGCAGCATATTGAAGCCTGCCATACCCCTTGTCAACCAATTCTGCTGTGCAGCATTGGACAATTCGAGGCTATGTTGCGGCTTGTCGATCGCCAGAGGCGCTGCCAACCATGCGCAATCCCCCCCGACCCCCCCTTTTTCAAAGGGGGGAGGTGAATGCTTACGTTTTTCAAAGGGGGAGGTGAATGCTTACGTTTTTCAAAGGGGGAGGTAAATGCTTACGTTCAGCGCGGCGCTTTTTCCTGGGGAACGGGCAATAGCTCGAAATAAACCAGAAAGGTCGATTGCCAGGCGCTGCAGTTATCATCGCTGATCATGAAAAATCGCTGCTCCCGGTGACGGGTCAGACCCTCGAAATTGTCCAGCAACCAGCCCTGACTGCTATCGAAAACCGCCACATTGGCGACATTCAGCAGCGCTGCTTTTCCCGGCGTGGGCAATTCGGTCCGGCGCAGACTGATAATCAGGGGACGTAAAGGCGCGACAAAGGCGCGTTCCAGGGTCAGAAGACTGCCATCCGGCAGAGCCGCCATGTCGACCAGCGCGCTTTCCGGCGCAGGGCCGAGAGGATAGCTCCAGGAGCGGCCGCCATCGAGCTGAAAGAGGCGAACCCGATCCGGCGGTTCGTTGCGCAGCGACGTTTCTGTTCCGACCAAAGGCCCCCAGCGTGGATGAATCGCGATGGCCTCCAACGCCTGATTTTCATCGCGATAGTGGCGTCGATCCCTGAGCGGCGCGGGTAATCTTTCGTCACCCTGCCAATGGCCGGTTGGCGTGTAGCGAACCACCCTGGGCCTTCTTTCATAGGAGACCAGCAATTCCGTGTCGTTCTGAATGGCGTTTTCGCCATTGCGTATGGCTAGACCTTCAGCATCGTTATACGGATACCGCAGCGGCTGGTCATGGCTATCCCGCAGAGGGTAAGCTGCTATCAACTGAACTCCCGTCAAATAGCCTTGCTTGCTAAATTCCGGTCGCAAGTGAAACAAGGTGCCAAAGTCGGAGAGGGCATACAGAATGCTGGCGTCCTCGTCCCAAGCCAATCCTGATAGACCGCACAACCGCTGGTCATTGATTTCGGTATTAGCCAACCGCAATGCCCCCAGCAGGCGAATCCCGGCGTAAACATCCCCGACGCTCACCTGATCGGCCAACGGAATCGGGGTTGCCTTAAACTCCTGGGTTGCGCAGGTGCTGGCGTTTAGTCCAACCATCAGGATGCAAGTCAGTAAGAAGCGACGAGGCATGAGGACTCCAGTTAAGATTGCCACGGTGCAAGTTGAGATGGATGAACCATCAAGACGCTAAGAGGCGTTTTCGTACAGCTTCCAAGGCGATCCGTGAATTTTCCCTTTCGCAAAGGGGCCTCAGAGTAGCGTAGATAAAGGTTAGGTTGCCGTCTTTTTGGCAACCCAACCGGCGGCGATTCCCATTTCTTATGCTATGATTATGCCTTATGGTAAGCGTCAATTCAGGGCAGGTTCAGGATGGTGTGGCACAATCTTCCGTTACCGCGCAGGATTGCCCCTTTGTCAGAAGCCGACTGGCGTATTTCCCCCTTTGCAAAAGGGAACGTCAACGTAATTCCCCTCTTTGCAAAAAGGAACGCCGACGTAATTCCCCCTTTGTAAAAGGGGGCTAGGGGGGATTCCACCTTGACGCAACAAACTTTTGCAGTAAACTTGACGTGATCGTAGTTTTCAAGCAACATAACAACAAGTTTGTATCTTTTTTTCACGATGCGCCCGACCCGAGACAGCTAGACCTTGGTGAATCTGCGAGAATTAGAGGTATGGCGTGGGTTATTGGTGTTTTTTTACGAGTCATCGTCTCATTTTCTTGAATCCGTATTGATTCATGGGGTAGTCTTTGCGGGTGTGTTCCACCACGAAATTTTTAGGTTGTTGTTTTCCTACAACGGTGAGGTAAGTTAATATGGTTTTTCAAGCTCAAGACGTTAAAACCAGTAGCTGGTTCTATGCTGCTGCTTTCGGTCGGACCCCGGTGCCAGATTCGACGGCGCCGGATAATGGCGACCTTGGTGGTC
>JAGRHQ010000325.1 GCA_020444905.1 Candidatus Competibacteraceae bacterium | reverse complement strand
TTGGAAGAAGAACCTGGACGACGCCACCATCGCCAAATTCCAGCGCGAGCTGGGTGCAATGGGTTACAAGTACCAGTTCATCACGTTGGCCGGCATTCACAATATGTGGTACAATATGTTTGATTTAGCTCAAGATTATGTCAAACGCGGCATGTCCGCTTATGTCGAGAAGGTGCAGGAGCCCGAATTCGCAGCGCGCGACCGTGGGTATACCTTCGTTTCCCACCAGCAGGAAGTCGGCACCGGCTACTTTGACGACATGACCACTGTGATTCAAGGCGGCGCGTCCTCGGTGACGGCGCTGACCGGTTCTACCGAAGAAGAGCAGTTCCACTAAGCGCTCACCTCCCAAAATCCCCCCTAAAACCCCCTTTGGCAAAGGGGGGATTGAATGGTTACGCAAGGATAATAACCCGGAGGCGAACCCTTCGGGTTTTTGCCATTCAAACCGCGTTAAAATAACGCTTGTTTACTCTGCAAAAATTCCACACCCGAACATTTCAAGGAGCAGCCGTGAGCCTGAATCTGCCTGCTGGCGTGCAAATCAACGCCCCCCTTCATCCCCGTTTCGACGAGGTTCTTACCCACGACGCACTGGCCCTGGTCGCCCAACTGCATCGCGCTTTCGAGCCGCGCCGCCAGGAATTATTGAAAGCCCGCATCGAGCGTCAGGCCCGCATTGACGCGGGTGAAATGCCCGACTTTCTGCCGGAGACGAAGCACATTCGGGAAAGCGATTGGAAGGTCGCGCCCCTGCCCAAGGCGCTGGAGCGCCGCCGCACCGAAATCACCGGTCCGGTCGAGCGCAAGATGATTATTAACGCCTATAACTCCGGCGCAGATTCCTACATGACCGACTTCGAGGATTCCAACAGCCCCAACTGGTTTAACCAGATTCAGGGCCAAGTGAATCTGGTCGACGCGATTCGCCGCCAAATCAGTTACGTCAACGAGGCCGGCAAGGAATATAAACTCAACGAGCAGATTGCCACCCTGCAAATTCGCCCGCGCGGCTGGCATCTGGATGAAAAGCATGTCACCGTCGATGGTCAGCGGGTTTCCGGTGGTATCTTCGACTTCGGCCTGGTGTTCTTCCACAACGCTAAAGAGCAGATCGCTCGCGGCGCCGGACCTTTTTACTATCTGCCGAAGATGGAATCCCATTTGGAAGCCCGGTTGTGGAATGACATCTTTGTCATGGCGCAGAATGAATTGGGCCTTCCGCAAGGAACCATTAAAGCCACGGTGCTGATTGAAACCATTCTCGCCACCTTCGAGATGGAGGAAATTCTCTACGAATTGCGTGAGCACAGCGCCGGTTTGAACGCCGGTCGCTGGGATTATATTTTCAGTTGCATCAAGAAATTCAAGAAGAATAAGAACTTCTGCCTGGCCAATCGCGGCGCGATCACGATGGAAGTGCCCTTCATGCGCTCCTACGCCCTGCATCTGGTTAAGGTCTGCCACAAGCGCGGCGCGCCAGCGATGGGCGGCATGTCGGCGCTGATTCCCATTAAGGACGATCCCGCCGCCAATGAAAAGGCGCTGGCCGGCATTCGCCATGACAAGACCCGCGACGCCAACGATGGTTTTGACGGTGGTTGGGTCGCCCATCCCGGTTTGGTGCCTATCGCACATGAAGAGTTTGTCAAGGTGCTGGGCGATAAGCCCAACCAATGGGAAAAACAGCGCGATGAAGTCTTCGCCGCCAAGGATTTTCTGAACTTTCAACCCGAACAACCTATCACTGAAGTCGGTCTGCGCAATAACATCAATGTTGGCATCCATTACCTGGGGTCTTGGCTGGCCGGCAACGGCTGCGTGCCGATCCATAACCTCATGGAAGACGCCGCCACAGCGGAAATCAGCCGCTCGCAGGTCTGGCAGTGGGTGGTCAGTCCCAAGGGTAAACTGGACGATGGGCGCAAAGTCACCGCTGATCTAGTGCATGGCTTGATCCCCGAAGAGCTGGCCAAGGTCAAGGCAACGGTCACCGCCCAGGGCGAAGACACGACGACCTATGACCAGGCGGCGGGCATCTTCGAGAAAATGAGCCTCTCTCCGGATTATCCAGAGTTTCTGACCCTGCCGTTGTATGAAGCGATGGATTGATAGTAGGAAATGAACGGGTTTTAGAGCCTTCTGCCGGGAGTTGAACGTATGTCAAAAACTGCAACCGTCCCTGCTTCTGAAACCCCATCACTGAACTGGCGCGCGATAGGCCGCATGGCGCTGCGCGCCCTGGGCCGCGATTGGCAGTCCGGTGAATTGCGCGTATTGGCCATTGCCTTGGTGATCGCTGTCGCCAGCGTCGCTGCTGTCGGCTTCTTCACTGACCGTATCCAGCAAGCAATGGAGCACAAGGCCAGTGAATTGCTGGGCGCTGATCTGATCGTTGCTTCAGCCAGTCCCGTTCAGCCGGAATTAGCGGAGGCGGCTAAACGACAGGGGTTGCAAACTGCCGAAACGCTGAGTTTTCGCAGCGTGGTGCTAGCGGGTGATGTCACGCAACTGGCCGAGGTCAAAGCGGTTGGTCCTGGTTATCCGCTGCGCGGCGCGTT
>JAGRHQ010000324.1 GCA_020444905.1 Candidatus Competibacteraceae bacterium | reverse complement strand
GGAAGCTGCAAATGCAACAACCCTTACCCCCTTTCTACCGGGTTTGCCCCGTAATGAGGAACTGATAGGTGGTGAGATATTTCACATGCATGGCTACAATTTGAAAAAATTTATTGGCGAGAAAGTCAGCAACCATGCGGCCTAGCAGCGAAAATTAGGCCGATTTGTGGAGGTAAAATCGGTCTCGTCTTCGAGCTGCTGGGTGTGGTAGCCCAGCGCGTCGACGAGATTGTCAGTGAGCTGCCGGTAGCGCTGCCAAACGTAACATAAAAGGTATAGATGGGTCTGCTCGGGTTTGAAGCGGCGCAGGTCGTAGACCGTGTAGAAGTTCGCCAAGCTCGCGTAATAGAGCAGATTCTGCTGTGAGACCCCGAGCTTCGGTAGCAGCGTCTTGGCGATCCGGTACAACGGCTCCAGTCGCGCGCGTTTATCCCGTTCGCGGGCCATCTGTCGCCAACCGAAGTCCTTGGCGTCCTGCTTTAGAGCGGCCAGCTCCGAGAGGGTGTCGTCGCGCACCAGGAGCTGGTCCAGCGTCTCCTTGGCCGCGGTGTCCAGTCCCTCGGCGAGTTGCTCGCCCAAGCGCTGGCGTTCGGTGGACAATGCCTCGCTGATCACCGTCTGCAAGGTCGTGTAACCGGGACGAACGATTCTGTGCTCGTTAAAATAGGCGATCAGCTCGGCGACGATGAAGCCGATCGTGACATCGCGGCGAACGATCTGGACCAGCGGCTGCTCCAGTTGCAGGAGGAGCGCTGCCGGCCAAAGCCGATAGTCGAACAGTTCGGCGATCATCGCCCGCTGCGTGTAACGCTCGTGCTTGCTGATGGCCAGCGGTTCGAAGGTGTGGTCGCTGAAATAGCGCGCCAGGACGAAATCACAATCCACCTGCACCTCGTCCCAGGTGAAGCGGAAGAAGGCATACTTGGCCTTGAAGTAACCGATCTGAAGGGCGCAGTAAACTTTGGCGCAGAGGCTTGGGCGACTGTTGGCCAGCACCAGCTCGGATTCAGACAGTGACAGATAGTCCAGGCGCTGCCTGTCGTCGAAGTCCGGCAAGCCGTACAGGGCGAACTGCTCGGCTTCCGACAGAATGGTTAGTCTTTCGCTCTTCGCCGCCAAAGTAGCATATAGTTTGTCTACACGAAAACGACCGTCATTATAGCATCACACTGATCGTGCGAAATAGCTTGAAAGACCTATCCACGCTGTACTATTTTTTGACGATGACAAGGTTAAAACAAAACAGGCCATCGTGATGGGCAAAACCATCGCCTATCTGCGCGCCTCCACCGACAAACAGGACTTGAGTCACCAAAAATTGGAGATTCTCGAATTTGCCCGTTATCGAGACCTGCATGTGGACGAGTATCTCGAGCTCACCGTCTCGTCGCGCAAGACCAGCCAGCAGCGAAGGATTGATGAGTTGGTTCAGATGCTGGAGGCAACCGACACGCTGATCGTCACAGAACTGAGCCGGATTGGGCGCAGCACCGCCGAAGTGATCGCCCTGGTGAACGCCCTGGTCGAGGGCAACATCCGCCTCATGGTTATCAAGCAGAACCTGGACATCTCCCGCCAGGACATGAACTCTAAGATCATCATCACCTTGTTCTCGCTGTTCGCCGAGCTGGAGCGGGATCTGATCAGTCTGCGCACTCGAGAGGCGCTTGCAGCGAAGAAGGCACAGGGCCAGCGGCTAGGTAAGCCCAAGGGCACCCTGCAGAAAAGCAAGTTCGATCGAGACGTGGAGCGCATCAAGGAGCTGTTGGGGTATGGCCTTTCCGTTCGCAAGATAGCTAAGGTGCTGGGCTACTCGAGCCATATTGCGTTGAACACCTACATCAACAAACGCGAGCTACGTGAGGCAGTCAAGAACTGACGCCGGTCACTCCTCACGAGGAACTTTTTAGAATCCTCGGTAAGGCTTACATCACACCACGGAATTTTCGGCGGTTTGGGCTTACACCCCCAGCATGGCGTCCTTCGCCGCGGTTCAGTTGGGTAAGGATCCCACGACGGTAGGTCTCATCGTCGATCAAGCGCAGCAGGTGGATAGTCTTGGGGATGCGGCCCAAGTCCGCAATGGTCTTGGCCAACGTCGATGGCCGCTCCGTATTCAACCTCGAGCGCATCAGCTCCGAGGCGCTGACGGTGCTCATTTCCAGGGAACCGGCCACCCGCAACAGGTCGTCCCAGCTGCGACGGATGCGCTCGAGGTTGACGCGGTGGCGGGCGAGGTGATCCAGGACGCCATAGTCCGCCTGGGGATCGATGCGCCAGAACCGAGTGCCGCCGATATCCGCCAAGCGCGGACTGAATTGAAAGCCCAACAACCAGAACAATCCAAACACGATCTCGCTGCTGCCCACCGTATCGGACATGAGCTGAGTGGGCTGTAGGCTGGTCTGCTGTTCCAGCAACCCTTCCAGGATGAACAGCGAATCGCACAGTGTGCCGGGGATCACGATCCCATGAAACCCCGTGAACTGATCCGAGGTGAAATTGTATAGTCAAAAAGTTTTTTATTAGTTAATATATAATGAAGAAGTTAGCTGAATAAGGAG
>JAGRHQ010000323.1 GCA_020444905.1 Candidatus Competibacteraceae bacterium | reverse complement strand
TGTACCTGCGTTGGGGGGAGCGGCGCGGCTTCAACGCTGAATTGCTGGAAGCCTCGCCGGGTGAAGTCGCGGGCATCAAAAGCGCCAGCGTCCGTTTTGAAGGCGCTTACGCTTTTGGCTGGCTGCGCACGGAAACCGGCGTTCATCGCCTGGTCCGCAAATCGCCGTTTGATTCGGGCAACCGCCGCCATACCTCATTTGCTGCGGTTTTTGTCTCCCCAGAAATTGATGACAGCATTGAAGTGGACATCAATCCAACCGATTTGCGCGTCGATGTCTACCGCGCTTCTGGCGCCGGCGGCCAGCACGTCAACCGCACTGAATCCGCGGTGCGCATCACTCATCTGCCCACCGGTATTGTGGTGCAATGCCAGAATGACCGCTCCCAACACAAGAACCGCGCTACCGCCATGAAGCAACTTAAAGCCAAGCTTTATGAACTGGAGCAGCAAAAGCGCAATACTCAGGCTCAGGCGCTGGAAGACAGCAAATCCGACATTGGTTGGGGCAGCCAGATTCGCTCGTATGTCCTGGATCAGTCGCGTATCAAGGATTTGCGTACTGGCGTCGAGACCGGCAATACCCAGGCCGTGCTGGATGGCGACCTGGATGACTTCATTGAAGCCAGTTTAAAGAGCGGACTGTAAGATAATGAATGAAGCCATTGATTCTCCTGGCGCGCTGCTTGATGAAAACAAGCTCATCGCCCTGCGTCGGCAAAAGCTCCAGGAATTACGCCAGCAGGGCAATGCCTATCCCACCGATTTTCGGCGCGATGCGCTGGCGGCTGAACTGCATACCGCTTATGGTTGCCACGATAACGCCGAATTGGAAGCCGAACCCCATCGGGCGCGGGTGGCCGGGCGGATGCTGGCCCAGCGGATCATGGGTAAAGCCAGCTTCGTGCGGTTGCGCGATCAGTCCGGCGATATTCAACTGTTCGTCCAGAAAAGCGCGCTGCCGGAAGGATTATACGAGGCGTTCAAGACCTGGGATTTAGGTGACATTCTCGGCGCCGAAGGTGTGATGTTCAAGACCAAGACCGGTGAATTGTCCATCAAGGTCGATACCCTGCGCTTGCTCACCAAAGCGCTGCGCCCCCTGCCGGAGAAGTTTCACGGGCTGGCTGATCAGGAAATCCGCTATCGCCAGCGCTATGTGGACCTGATCATGAACGAAGCGACCCGTGCGACCTTTCAGTTGCGCTCAGCCCTGGTCGCCCATATTCGCGGCTTTTTCAACCGGCGCGGCTTCCTGGAGGTTGAAACGCCGATGATGCAGCCTATCCCAGGCGGTGCGGCGGCCCGGCCATTCATCACCCATCACAATGCACTGGATATGCAACTTTACCTGCGCATCGCCCCGGAATTGTATTTGAAACGATTGGTAGTCGGCGGTTTTGAGAAGGTCTATGAGATTAACCGCAATTTTCGCAACGAGGGGCTGTCTACTCGCCACAACCCCGAATTCACCATGCTGGAGTTCTATCAAGCCTACGCCGATTACCGCGACCTGATGGATCTGACCGAGGAACTGCTGCGCGGCATGGCGCAGGCGCTGCTCGGCGATGCAGTTATTCAATATCAGGGCGAAAGCTACGACTTCAGCCAACCCTTCCGACGTTTGACGGTGCGGGAGGCGGTGCTGCATTTCAATCCGGCGATCACTGCTATCGAACTGGATGATCCGGCGTCCGCCCGGCGCATCGCCCAGGGCTTGGGCGTGAATGTGCAACCGGAACACGGTCTGGGCCGGATGCAACTGGATATTTTTGAGCAGACCGTTGAGCATCAGCTGCGCGATCCAACCTTCATCACCGCTTATCCCACCGAGGTCTCGCCGCTGGCCCGGCGTAATGACGCCGATCCGGCGATTACTGATCGTTTTGAACTGTTCGTCGGCGGACGGGAAATCGCCAATGGTTTTTCCGAACTAAACGATCCCGAAGATCAGGCCGAGCGCTTTCGCAAGCAGGCGGAGGCCAAAGCTGCTGGGGATCATGAAGCGATGCATTACGATGCTGATTACATCCGGGCGCTGGAATACGGCTTGCCGCCGACCGCCGGCGAGGGGATTGGCATCGACCGGCTGGTCATGCTGTTCGCGGATGCGCCTTCCATTCGCGACGTGTTGCTGTTTCCGCATCTGCGACCGGAGTAAGGGGTTTACGTTTCCGCGTGATCAGGCTGCCTCCGCTGGGGGCGCCGGTTTGAGCGGAGGATTGGCAATCGCGCTGCGCATCGGCACTACAACGCCATGCTCGGCGCAATGCGCGCGTGGCTGCTCGCGTAACGCGACCACGGGCCGCTTGCAGTGCGGACAAACTGTATGAACAGGATGTGAAGTCGTCATGGCTTAAGGTCCTTGGAAAAGGGAGTGTTGCTTTCTTGGACTCCTTCATACCGGTTTTGTTTTTGCAACGCAACATAAATTTGCTGCTTAGCAACATTAAGTGGTAAAAAAAACTTTTGTCAGCATTTTATCTTTACTCCTCAGTCGTAAGTTCTCGGTCTAATCGTCGAACAAGACCGCCCCTGACTGAAGGTTAATCAGCCAAGAATACA
>JAGRHQ010000322.1 GCA_020444905.1 Candidatus Competibacteraceae bacterium | reverse complement strand
TCAGAAACAGAACCGCCGGAATCGGGTCCGCCGTGGAAAAAACGTAGAGGACGATGGGCAAGTTCACGAAGATGACGCCGATCTGAACCACGCTCAGTAACAAACAGAGCAGCGCCCAGAGACCGGCCCCGGGAATGCCCATGACCATGAAACCGAGACCGGCGAGTAGGGCCTGAATCAAGGCGACGCCGAGAATCCCCCGGGTCACGCTGCGCACGGTGGCTTCCGCCAGCCGGGCGAACTCCGCCCCCCTATCGCCCGCCAGTCGAACGGCAATCGCTTGTGTCGCTTTCGCGCCACCTTCAGCACTGGCCAGAAGGAAGCCAGCGATAATAATGGCGATCACAAATTGCAAGATGCCAAAAGCAACTCCCGCTACCATCGACAGCAGCCACGCGCCGGTCGTCTTGAGTTGTGGGGCAATTTTCGCCGCGGCGGACGATAAGTCTTCCGCCGCTTCGTTCCAGAAGGTATGCAGTTCCTCGCCGATCAGCGGCCAGCTCTTGACATTCTCGCCGGGCGGCGGCATGACGACGGTTCCTTCATGCAGGCCCTTCGCTAGTCCCTGAATGCTCTCTACCAGAGTCGTGCTTAACATGACGGTTGGCGTGATGAGCAGCGCCAGCCCCAGCACCGTCATCAGCGCTGCCGCCGCACTGCTGCGCCCGCTCATCATGTCGCGCACCCTGAGATAACCGGGGTATATGGCTACGGCGATGATGATCCCCCAGATGATTGGAATTATAAAGGGTCTAGCAATGTCAAAGCACCAGACCGCCAGTAGGAGGATGACGCCAATGCGGATAGTGGCCTCAAGCGCATTGTTCACAAAAGTCTTCTGGTCGGTCATGTCTTTATCCTCATACTGCAAACATTCAGCCTTCGCCCAGCACTCGCCGCCGCAACAGCAATTCATCGACCGGCGCCAGAATCAGGATCATCGACACAAACAGGCCAAACGCGGCAGCCAGATGGTAATTCATTTCACCTGCCAGCATCAGGTAGCGAATCCCCTCCGCCAGATGATGCAGGGGGTTCAGGGTCAGCCATACGGCGGCCCACAGGGAATCGCCTTCCATTGGAAAGTAGGTGCTGCTGGCGAAGCCCAGCGGCATGATCACCAGGAAAAACGGGATATTCATGTGATCAATGCTGGGCACAATCGCCGTGAACAACAGGCCCAGCGTCGCGAAGGCCAGGGCGGCGAGAAACAGTAATGGCAGAACCAGCAGCGCGCTGAACCAATGCAAATCCAGCCAGCCGCTCAAGGAGAATCCCGCCAGCACCAGGGTCACGATTAGGGCATAGGTTGTCCCCAGCGTTGCCGCCCACAGCACTTCACCCCAGACGACATGCTCCAGGCGCACTTGGGTAATGAGCTGTCCTTCCCAGGTTTTCTGGTAATGCATACGGATGTAGGCTGCAAACAGCGCCTGAAAGAAGGCTGTCATAAATGCAGTATAGGCCAACATGCCGGGGGCCAGATACGCGAGATAGGAAACCGGTTGCCCGCGCCAGGCGAAGTCCGGGATAAAGCCGCCCAGTCCCACGCCGAATGCCAACAGCAGGATAATCGGCTCCAGCAAGGGCGGCAGGGCGGCGGTATGCCAGTTGCGCCGATACACGGTCAGGTGCCGACCGAGAACGGCGCGGCTTTGCCATTGCAAGGCAGCGTGATAGTGTGGAGTCATGATTTCTCGCCCTTTGCTAAAGGCAGGACAAACCGCCTCATGAGCCAAAAAAGGAACTAGCCTACAAATTGTTAACCTGCGTCGCTGCTCATCGGCGAAACGACCTGCCGTCATCCTGCGAAATACGCAGGTCAGAAGGCTAATCGCCGAAAAAGAGAGACGGCAACCAAGTAATCAGGCCAGGGAAGATCACTAGCAGAATCAGGCCAAGAATCTGAATCATGACAAAGGGCATGATGCCCTTGTAGATATCGCCCATCGTGTAAGCAGGAGGCGCGACGCCCTTGAAATAGAACAGCGCATAGCCAAACGGCGGCGTCAGGAACGAAGTCTGTAAATTCACACAAACCAGCATTGCAAACCAGAGGGGATTGAAATCTAGGTCCATGGCGATCGGGGTGAAAATCGGCACGGTGACCAGCAGGATCGCTGCCCAGTCGATGAACATGCCCAGGAAGAACACCACTGCCATCATGATGGCGAGCACCACGTAGGGGTTGACATCCATGCCCAACAGCAGATCGGCGACCACATCGCCACCACCGATGCTGAGAAACACTACGCTGAATAACTTTCCACCCACGAACAGCAACATGATCATACAAGTGGTGCGCAGGGTGGATATACAGGATTGCACGACAACGTCCCAGGTGAGCATACGGTTAACTAAAGCCAGAATTAGCGCTCCAACAGCGCCCATTGCCGCTGCTTCAGTAGGAGTCGCGACGCCCGCCAGGATCGTACCCATAACCAGGAGAATCAGCCCGAACGGCGGCAGGAAGCTCTTGAGAATCATGGTGGTTTTCTGGCCTGCGGTCAGCGTGTCCTCTTCAGCCGGAATGGGCGGACCCAAGCGGGGGTTAATCCCGCAACG
>JAGRHQ010000321.1 GCA_020444905.1 Candidatus Competibacteraceae bacterium | reverse complement strand
TTGCTCAAACCGCTTCAACACGTCATCGGCGCAGTCGAGCGTCGGCAAACACTGCCGATCCTGACCAACGTGCTTCTGGCGGCGCGAGAGCACGATTTGACGATGACGGCTACCGATTTGGAAGTCGAATTATCCGCGCGAACAGAACTGGCTGTGGAAACGCCAGGCGAGATCACCTTGCCCGCTCGACGTCTGCATGACATCCTGCGGGCCTTGCCGGAAGACGCGACGGTAGTGCTCAGCGGCGAGGGGGATAAGGCAACCGTGCGTTGCGGACGCAGCCGCTTTACCCTGGTCACGCTGCCCGCCGCCGATTTCCCCACGCTGGAGGATTTGCCTTTCGAGGGCGATATCCGCCTGCGCCAGGGCGACCTACGCGGCATGATCGAGCGCACCCACTTCGCCATGGCTCAGCAGGACGTGCGCTACTACCTGAACGGCCTGTTGCTGGAGACCGCGCCCGGCGTGATTCGACTGGTGGCGACGGATGGCCACCGGCTGGCGTTCCAGGAGTTGAAAGCCGAAGTTGATGTTGCGGAAACCCGCCAGATCATTGTGCCACGCAAGGGAATTCTGGAACTGTTGCGGCTGCTGGCCGACAGCGACGCCGAAGTCGTGCTTAATCTCAGCGTCAATCACATTCGGTTGGTGCTTGGCGAAATTCGCTTTACCTCCAAGCTGATCGACGGCAGGTTCCCGGATTATCAACGCGTCATTCCTCGCGAGAGCGGTCGGGTCGTCATCGCCGACCGGATGGCGTTGCGCAGCGCGCTGGCCCGGACCGGCATCGTACTCAACGACAAAACTCAGGGGATCAACTTGCAACTGGAGGACTGGATTTTGCGGGCCAAGGCGCGCAATCCCGACCAGGAAGAGGCCGAGGAGGAAGTTGAGATCAACTACAACGGCGGCGCTTTGGAGATCGGCTTCAACGTGGTTTATCTGCTCGACGCCTTGGGCGCCTTGAATGGCGAGTTGGCTAAACTATCGTTTTCCGATGCCGCTAGCAGTTGCCTGATTGAGGAGGCCGAGGGCGAAGGCGGACGCCATGTCATCATGCCCATGCGGCTTTGAGCAGCGTCGGGATTACAGGTGAGGGCGGATGCGCATCGCTACTCTCGATATTTCCGGTTTCCGCAACCTGCGCGGCCTTCGGCTGGAGTGCTCGCCCGGTTTGAATCTGGTCATTGGCCCCAACGCCTCCGGCAAAACCAGTCTGCTGGAGGCGCTGTATTTTCTGGGGCGGGGACGTTCGTTTCGCACCCGCCAGCCACGGGAGTTGATCCAGACGGGAGAGCCGGTTTTCCGGGTCGTCGCGGTTTTACAAACTGCTGAGGGTCGGCGAATACCGGTTGGCCTAGAACGCGATACGCGCGAACTGACAGCGCGCGTTGGCGGCGTTCCGACCCGGTCGCTGGCGGACCTAGCCCGGCAGACGCCGGTGTTGCTGCTGAATCCGGACAGCCATCGTTTGCTGGAAGACGGGCCGCAACAGCGGCGCCGGTTCATGGACTGGGGCTTGTTTCATGCCGAGCCGGGGTTCTTCGACGCCTGGCGCCGCTACAGCAGCGCTTTGCGTCATCGCAATGCGGCGTTGCGGTCCGACGCTGCAAATCGGGTGGTGGATGCTTGGGATGGCGAGTTGGCGGCGGCGGCCATTCTCGACCGGATGCGCGAAACCTTCTGTAAGGCCCTGGAAGGCGTTTTAAGGCGATTTATTGGGGAGACCCTGGTTGGGCTAGAGGTCGGAGTCGATTATCGCCGTGGCTGGCCTCTGGAGCCGGCTGAACGCGATTTCCCGGAGTGGCTTCATGCGGGGCGTGATCAGGATCGCCAACAGGGTCATACCCGGCTCGGCCCGCACCGGGCGGATTTTACCATCCGCATCGCGGGCCGTCCGCCTTCCGAGGCGCTGTCGCGTGGTCAGCAAAAGTTATTGGTGATTGCCCTGGTGCTGGCGCAGGCGGAGTTGTACCGACACCATGTCGGTGACGCCTGCATTTTGCTGATCGACGATTTGCCAGCGGAACTGGATGTCGCTAATCGGGAGCGGGTCATGCGTGTCCTGGCGACGCTTGACGTGCAGTTGTTCATTACCGCCATTGAGCCGGGGTTGCTGGATACTGCTCTTTGGCAGGAAAATCGGACTTTCCAGCTTTCGCAAGGCGAATGGGCGACGGGTTAGCGGTAGATTGGCGCGAGTGTGGAGGCCGGATAAATTCATGAGCAATTTCCTGTTTCCATTCGTGGAACCTGATACCTGACACCTGGTAATTCTGAATCATGCATAACTATCAACGCGACTTTCTCGACCTCGCTATTGGCCGGGGCGTATTGCGCTTTGGCGAATTTACCCTCAAATCCGGGCGAATCAGCCCCTATTTTTTCAATGCGGGCCTGTTCAACAGCGGCGCGGCCTTGGTGCGACTGGGCCGTTGTTACGCGGCGGCGATCAACGAAGCCGGATTGGAATTCGATGCCTTGTTCGGACCCGCCTACAAAGGAATCCCGCTCGTCGCCGCCGTTGCCGTTGCGCTGGCTGAACAGCAGGGCCGTGATGCGCCCTGGTGCTT
>JAGRHQ010000320.1 GCA_020444905.1 Candidatus Competibacteraceae bacterium | reverse complement strand
ATCGCCGCCCTGGTAGGAGAGCGTCAGGGTGACGCCGTTGATAGTGACCGCTGCGCCCTCAGCGAAGCCGCTGAAGGCTCCAATAACCGCATCGCTGCCATCGTTGTCAATAAGTGTGAAGTCGCCGCTGGCTGACGGCGTGAAACTGTTAATGGACTGTATGCTGAGGGTGGCCCCGGTAACGTCCACAGCGCCAGTCACAGCGATCTGGTCATAGCCAGCGCCTGCCGTGGTTCCGCCTAGCTCAATGTTCAGGGTCGCACCGTTTTTCAGGCTCAGGTTGCCGGTGTGCAAAGCGCCCGCGCCGTTGTTGCCGCCCGGCGCAAAGGTCGCGCCGCTTTCCACGGTGAGCGCGCCGGCCAGAGTCCCCTCGCCGTGCAGTGCACCCGCTGAGATGGTCGTCGCACCGGTGAGCGTGTGGTTGCCGCTCAACGTCAATGTCCCCGCGCCGGTTTTAGTCAGCGCACCCGAACCACTGATCACACCCGTGAATGTGTTGCTGTTGACTTCGTCGATAGTTAAATGGTTTGCGTTCAGCGCTACCGAGCCGCCGCCGCTCAACCCACCAATCGTCTCATCGCTACTCAGCGCCAGCCTGGCGCCGCTCTCCACCGTGACTACGCTAGTGTCGGCAATGGCGTTACCGCCCGTTGCCGCCAGGGTTCCTGCGCTGATCGTGGTGTTGCCAGTGTAGCTATTACTACCGGCCAGCGTCAGCGTCCCCGCACCTTGTTTAGTGAAACTGTATGTCCCTGACCCTACTGAAATATTTCCAGTAAGCGTCACATCATCTGCATTGACGAGATAAGCATCCTTATCTAAAAGCAGGTTATTCGCAAAAGTTCCGGCGCCGTGCAACGTCAGACTGCCGCTGCCGCCCGCAAGATAGACAAGCACACCGGAGCTGATCGAGCCGCTGGCCTGCAACCCCAAGGCGCCCTGATTGAGCGTCAGAGTACCGCCGGAGAAATTGGCTGCGCTGCCCAGAGTCAGGGTGCCATTCCCTAATTTGCCGATATTCTGCCCGGCATCGGCGACGGAGATAGCGCCGTCCAAGGTCACATCCTGGCCAGTGTCAACCTTGATCGAACTAAACTTACCGCCTTTCGTCGCCGCCAGATGGATGCTATTGGTGACCGTGCTGGAGCCGGTCAAGCTCAAATGCAGGCTGCCGTCTGCAAGCGTCAGTGTTCCGGCCCCAAGCCCCGCTGCATCGGTGATTGATACATAGCCTGTCTGTACGGTGATATCGCCGGTATAACCGCTGTTGTTGCCCGAGAGCGTCAGGGTCTGCGAACCGCCGGTCTTGGTCAGATTCCCAGAGCCGGATATCGTCCCAGAGAGGGTGGCATGTTGAGAAAGATTAATAGCGCCATTACCGGAGTTGATCACTACCGACTTGTTGATATCCATGGCCCCGGTCACCGCCAGCACGCCGCCGTCGAGGGTGAGCGTTGTTCCGCCACTGCCTAGATCAGTCGCTTCCGCAATCGACAGCGTTCCCCCTGAGAGGGTCGTGTTGCCGTAGGTGTTGTCCCCCGAGAGAATCAGTGTGCCTGCACCAGTTTTGTTCAGTGCGCCAGAACCGGAGATCACGCCGGACAGCGTGGCCGTAACGCCGCTATTAACACCGATGTCTCCTATACCCGAGGAGAGAGTGATCGCCTTGGTGATGTCGCTCGCACCGGTGATCCCCAGCGCGCTCCCATCGGCCAGCACAATCCCGCCACCGCCCACGCTGCTATCGCCCGCTACTTGCAGGGTTCCAGCGAAAACGGTGGTCGCGCCGTCGTAGTCGTTCGCGCCGGATAGAGTTAGGGTGCCCGCTCCTCCTTTCGTCAGGCCAAAGCTGCTGGCGCCGTCAGAAATGGTCCCCGACAGGGTCACATCGCCATCCGCTTTGATGCTAGCGTCGCCGTTCAAGGTGACGCCCTTGGCAATCGCGGTGGAGTCACTAATGCCCAGCGTCGCACCCGCGCCCAGGGACAGCGCGCCACTGCCCAGGTTGTTGTCGGTCGCAATGTTCAACGTGCCCGCTGCAACGGTCGTGTCGCCGGCGTAGGTGTTGGTAGCCGACAGGGTCAGTGTGCCGGCGCCAATCTTCGAAAATCCACCGCTCCCTGATAAGTAGCCGCTCAACGTCGCGTCGTTGCCTACGCTGATCGCCGTGCTGCCGGTTGAGGTATTGCCCAGTAAATTGATCGCATTGTCGACTGTAACACCGGTACCGGTGATCGCCAGGATGGCGGATTTCGAGGACCCGCCCAGCGAGAGTGTGCCCCCGAAAAGATTGCTGTCGTCCGTTACCGACAAGGTGCCGCTACTCACGGTCATGTCACCCGTCACTAACGAGTTGCTACTGTTGCTCAGGATCAGCGTCCCTGAGCCTGTCTTGGTCAAGGAGCCGCTGCCGGTGATTTGACCAGCAATATCGAGATTCGAGTTTACATTACTCGTGTTAACCGTCAGGTCGCTGCCCAGGGTCACGATCCCGGTCAGGGTCGTGGGGGTACTACCGGAGGACATCGCAAGGGTCGCGCTGCCATTGGTTGTCACATCTTCAGCGATCGTGAGTCCCCCGCCGAGCGCCAGCGTCGCGCCA
>JAGRHQ010000031.1 GCA_020444905.1 Candidatus Competibacteraceae bacterium | reverse complement strand
GCTAAACTTGTTGCCAATGAGCCGCGCCGCTGAAGCGTTCCGGCTGATGCAACAAGCCCGGCATCTGGGCAAAATCGTTCTCACGCATCACCAACCGTTCCAGTTCCGACCGGATCGTGGCTATCTGATCACAGGCGGACTGGGCGGATTGGGACTGGCGGTTGCGCAATGGGCGGTCAATCAGGGCGCAAACTATCTGGCGCTGGTTTCCCGCCACGCGCCCGATGCACAGACGACTCAATCACTAGAGAAACTGCGCGAACAGGGCGCGACCGTGCAATGTATCGCCGCCGATTTAGCGGATGAGACCCAGGTTCACCGAATGCTGGCTGAACTGCGCGCCGCCCTGCCGCCGCTGGCGGGCATTTTCCATGCTGCGGGTTTACTCGACGATGCGCCACTCGCTGAACAAACTCCGGAGCGTCTGGCCAAAGTCGCTGGTGTCAAGCTGACGGCGATTCCTCACTTAGCAAGGGTTAGCGCCGATCTCGACGCCTTCGTCCTGTTCAGTTCCGCCGCCGGACTGCTAGGTTCGCCAGGCCAAGCCAACCACGCCGCCGCCAGCACCGGTTTGGATGCCCTGGCGCAACGCGACCAAGCGCAAGGGTTGCCCGTAATGACGATAGACTGGGGGGCTTGGCGCGACATCGGCGCCGCCGCCCGGCGTCAGGTCGGCGAACGGCTGGCGGAAACCGGTATGGGCGCGTTGACCACGGATGAAGGGTTAACGGCGCTGGCCTGGACCCTAGAGCGTCGACCCTCGCAAATTGCCGTGTTGCCGATAAACTGGCCCCAATTGCAGGGTCATTTTGGAACCCATTTGCCCGCGCTCTTTCGTGAGTTATCACCGATTGCCCATCCTGCTCCCACCCAGGAAAAGGGAGGCAACCCGCCACTCGCTGCTCGCTGCTCGCTGCTCGCTGCTGACGACTTGGCCGCACTGCCGCCTGCTCGTCGGATCGAACGTATAGCCGGATTGATCGAAGCCCAGGCGCGGGGGTTGCTGTCCATTGGCAACGCGCCGTTGCGCCATGACCGTCCGTTGAATGAACTGGGGCTGGATTCCCTGCTGGCGGTGGAATTGCGCAATCGGCTGGGGGCGCTGGCCGGAGCTTCTCTGCCAGCAACTCTGTTGTTCAATTATCCCACGATCGCGGCGTTGGCCGAACATCTGGCTACGCTGATGGCGCTGGATTCATTGCCTGAACCTGCTTCCACCGCTCCGGCTGGCGAAGCCGAAACCCTGGGAGATGAGGATATTCTCTCGCTGGATGAAGATGATCTCGACGCCATTCTGCGTAATTTGGAACAGCGGCATTTGCAGTAAAAAAAAGACTACCCACGGGGCTTGGGTACGTCCAAGCGTTGGCAATCCGTCACGCTGGCAATGGCCGCAGGTATCGCCGATCATGTATGGATTACCCCCGCTCAAGACAAAGCGGCAAGGTTTCCCAACCCAAACTGCCCGAAGCAAAGCCCGTAATCGGCATCGATGGTCGCTCAGGGTCCAAGCGAATCGTGCGGAAACGGCGCAACAACACTTCAAAAGCAATCCGGCCCTCCAGCCGTGCTAACGGTGCGCCAAGGCAGTAATGAATCCCCGCGCCAAATCCCAAATGACCACCGTGATCCCGGTCAAGGGCAAACTCATCAGGCGCCGACCATTGACCAGCATCCCGGTTTGCAGAGCCGGGCAGCAACATCAATAACGCATCAGCTGGCAGTTGAACGCCAGCGATTTCGACAGCGCAGGTTGTACGGCGCACGATCCGTTGCAAGGGCGGACGAGTGCGGACGGTCTCTTCAACGAAGCCGGGAATTTGCTCCGGTTGCGTCTTGAGCCGGGTCCAGAGTTCAGTATTTTCCGCCAGAATCGCCATGCCGCTACCCAGCAGATTACCGGTCGTTTCGTGCCCGGCGATCAACAATAAACAACAGAAATAACGCACCTCATCGCGGCTGAGCAGCCCTTCCCTCTGCACCGCAATCAGCGCGCTGATGAGATTATCCCGAGGTTGCGCCTGATGAATATCAATTACCTGATCCAGATAGGCCAGCAATGCCTCAAGACCACGGGTCGCACGGGCCAACTGTTCAGGCGTTCCAAACCCCTTGGCGGCAAAGCTGGCTAACAGTGCGTCCCGCGACCATTGCTTCATGGCGGCGCGCTGTTCGGTCGGCACGCCCAGCATTTCGCAAATCACCGTGATCGGCAGTGGATCGGCAAACGCGCTGATGAATTCGCTGCGTTCATCCATCTCCGCCGCCAATGTTTCGGCAATCATTTCAATACGCGGCGCCAGGTGCTGGATTTGGCGCGGGGTGAAAGCGCGACCCAGGGATTTACGCAGGCGTTCATGGTCCGGCGGATCCTTCATCACCAGCGACATGATTGGGATATCGATCCCCATATTGGAGGAGAAAGTGCGATGATCGCGCAGCACCCGCGAAATATCTTCATGCCGGGACAACACCCACATCGGCGCGCCTGGAATCCGGTAGACGGGCGCATGTTCCCGTAGCCAGCGATAGCTCGGATAAGGATCGCGCTGCGTGTCCGGATCATTCAGGTCGAACCCCGTAGAATATCCCTGAGATGGATGGATCAAGCTGGTTTCTCCGCGGAAACCAGCACATAATCGTAGGCGATATAGACCTTGCTGGCGTCGAAGCGCAGCGCCAGATAGTAGGGCAGCCGCGCCAGAAAGTGGAAGCGTTTCAACATCTCCGGATCGGTAGCCATATAGTGATGCAATTGTGGATAAACCTGTTCGCGGATGGATTCGACTCGAATATTGACAAAGCCGGCGTGCTGCAATTTTTCCGCATAGGTATCCTGGGTATCGGCGTTTTCTTCGGGAACCACATATTTCTTGCTAAAGAAATTCCAGTTGCTCCGCTGGATCAGGCGTTGCCAAGCGCCTTCCATGGGTTTCATGCGAATCACATCCGTTAGCACCAAGCGTCCTCCGGGCCGCAATACGCGCCGGGCTTCGGTAAAGAAACGCTCGCGGGTGTTAAAGTGAAAAGCGCATTCCAGGCCGATCACTTTATCGAAGGTTTCATCCTGCAAAGGCATGTCGGTCGCCGAGGCTTCCAGCAGTTCGATGCGATCGCTCATGCCGCGCTCAGCGACTCGCTGCCGCGCCAATTCAACCTGAGAATGAGTGATGTTCAGCCCCACAATGCGCCGGGGGCCATAATGCTCCATCCAGTACATATCTTGGTCGGCGAAGCCGAAGCCAACGTCGAGCAATTCATCATGGTCGTTTAACCGGGCCTGATCCGCGCACAGTCGCGCCATAGCCCGACAGGCGTCGTCAATATTATCCGCTTCTTTCCAGTAACCGAGATTGAGATAAAGCCCATCACCACTGTAGGCGTTGGTCGAGATCAATTCATAGATGTCAGAAACGGATTTGGCGCGAAACGGCGTGTAAAACCACCACAGATAACTCAACGCTTCCTTCAGCGGGTTTTGCTGAACCTGTTGCATCGATTTTCGATCCTGCTTCAAAGGTTGGGAGGAATCGGCGGGATAACTGGCCGTTCCTTGCGCGATAGCCAAGAATAAACCGTGGGGATCACGAACAACGATAACAGTGTGCCAAACAACATGCCGCCGCCAATCACCCAGCCAATGTCCCGGCGGCTGACCGAACCCGCGCCGCTCGCCAGCATCAACGGCAGAGCGCCCAACACCATCGCTGCGGTGGTCATCAGAATTGGGCGCAAGCGGATGGTGGCCGCTTCAATCAGGGCGTCCTGCTTGGCCTGGCCCGCCTCGCGGAGTTGGTTGGTGAATTCGGTGATCAGAATGCCGTGCTTGGCGATCAGGCCAATCAGGGTAATGAAACCAATCCCCGAATACAGGTTCAGCGTTCCGCCACTAAAGGCCAGCGCCAGACCCGCGCCGGCAATCGACAGCGGCGCGACCGACAGGATAATGACCGGATCGCGGAAACTTTCAAATTGCGCCGCCAGGGTCAGGTAAATGAAGGCGAACGCCAGCACAAACACTAGACCCATCAAGGCGCTGGCCTGGCTCATCTGCCGCACCGAGCCGCTCCAGTCGGTCTGAACCGTAGCCGGCAAGGTTCGTGCCGCAATCGCCTCGATATCCTTGGCGATCACGGCCAGACTTTGACCCGGCGCCAGATCGGCGCTGACCGTCGCGGAACGCAACTGGTTGAAATGACTCAATGATGCGGCCCCGACATCGCGGCGGATCGTCGCAAAACTGCTGAGCGGCGCGATGTCTCCGGCGGCGGTGCGCAGGTAAACCTGTTCAAGCTGCGTCGTTGCCTCCGTCCCTTCGTTCGTGTGCAACTCCATCATCACCGGGTACAGCGTACCCTGCCAGTTGAATTGATTGATTTGCTGTTGCCCCATCAGCTTGCCCAGCACATCCGCAATGGCCTGCATCTGGACTCCCAGATCCGCCGCCTGGTCACGGTTGATCTCGATATTATCCACGGGAGTATTGAGATTGAGATCGGTGCTGATCGCCCGCAAGCCAGGATGTTGGCGGATCTCAGCCAGGAAGGGTTGAATCGCCTGATCGAGTTGTGAATATTCCAACGTCGATTTCAGGACAAACTGAATAGGATACTGGCCCCCTCCGCCCAGGGGATCGGGATTGATCGCCGCCACTCGCACTCCGGCAACCCCGGCCAGTCCCGCCTCCAGACCGGCCTGAATCTGCGCGGCGGTGCGCTGGCGCTGCTCCCAGGGTTTCAGCAACATGAAAACGACCCCCTGGTAGAGGGTAGGAATACCGGTCAGCGACATCACCATTTGCCGTTCTGGAACCGTCGTCAATACTTGCTCAATATCGGCGGCGCGGGCATTCATGTAATCCGGCGAGGCGTCCTGCGGCCCCGTGAACATGATCAGTAAGTACCCCTGATCCTCAAACGGCGCCAGCTCGCCCGGCAACTTCGACAGAGCGGTGAAGCCCCAAGCGACCGCGCCTATCGCAATCAGGGCGACCAACCAGCGATGGCCCAGGCTGAAGGTCAGCGCTCGCTGGTACCCCGCGCCCAGACTTCGGAAGAATCCATCAACCCCTCGCGTCATCCAGTTATCGGACTGTGGGCGCAGCATACGCGAGCACAACATCGATGACAGAGTCATCGCGACGAAGCCGGAGAAAATCAGGGTCATCGCCAGGGTAAAGGCGAACTCCCGGAACAGCGAGCCGATCATGCCGGGCAACAGGCCAATCGGCGCATAGACTGCGGCCAGCGTGAGGGTCATGGCGATGACAGCGAAACCGATTTCCCGGCTGCCCTTGAAGCCGGCGATGAGCGTGTCCATTCCAGCATCGACGTGGCGTTGAATATTTTCGACTTCAACGATAGCGTCATCCACCACCAGACCAATGACCAGGACGAAGGCCAGCAAGGTAAACACATTCAGGCTGTAGCCCGCCGTCGCCAGGAAGGCCAGGCCGCCGCCCAGCGATAAGGGAATCGCCACCAGCGCGATAAACGAGGAGCGTAATGAAACCAGGGTGACCAACACCACCAGCACCACCAACCCAATAGTGATGATCAGGGTGTCGAAGACTTCCCGGATCGAGGCATCGATGAACGTGGCCTGATCGTAGGGAATTTCCATGCTCATGCCCGCGGGCAACACCTGGCGCAATTGGGGCAGCATGTCCCGAACCGCGCGCGAAATATCGACTGGATTAGCGTCGCTCTGGCGCACAATGCCCACGGCGACCGCTTCAGCGCCATCAATGCGCACCCCGGTGTCGATGGATTCGGGAGCGACTTCAATGTCGGCGACATCGCGCAAGCGGATCGGATAACTGGCTCCTTGCTGTGAACCGGTCCCGAACAGACTCGGCTGCGCAGCGCTATCTCCCCCGGAATGCACCACCAGTTCAGCAAATTCCGCAGGGCGGCTCAGCAGGGTGCGGGCCAGTACGCTAATGCGGCGGTCATCGTTGACGATCTCCCCACCCGGCAGATCGACGTTTTGCGCCCGCAAAGCCTGCATGACCTCATCGACCGTCAGATTATTGTTGGCCAATCGGAACCGGTCGAGGCGCACCCGCAGGGAATATTTCCGTTCGCCGCTGATTTGCAGGTTGGCCACGCCTGGGGCCAGCGACAACATCGGGCGAATGCGGCGATTGATTAGGTCGGTAATTTCCAGTGCGCTGCGGTTGGGATCGCGGAACGACAAGTAGAGGATGGGCTGACTATCGATGCTGATCTGCTGCACCACCGGCGGTTGTGCGTTAACAGGCAGTTGTTGCTGGACCTGGTTGATCTTGGCGCGAACATCGCTGGCTGCCTGGGCCGGATCGATATTACCCTTGAACACCATCTGGATCGATGACAGGTTGGCCGAGCTAGTCGAAGCGATGTAATCGATGCCGTCGACCTGGGAAATCGCCTGTTCGATGGGTGTCGTGACTGAACGCTCAATCAACTCGGCGCTGCCGCCCGGCAGGGTGGTGGTCACGACGACCACCGGTATATCGAATTGCGGCAGGTTGCGAACCGGTAAGGTAAAAATCGCATAAAACCCGCCCACCAGCAGGAACAGGTTAATAACGATGGCGAAAACCGGACGCTGGATGCAGAAGTCGCGCAGAAACATCAGCGCGCCCCGCCGGTTACGGTGACCGCCATGCCGTCTTCCAGTGCAAACTGGCCAACGGTGACGATGGAATCGCCGACTTGTACGCCTTGGAGAATTTCAGCGCGACCGTCGCGGGTCATGCCCACTTTTACAGGGACGCGCTGCGCCTTATGGTCGACAACCCGATAAACCTGATTTCCCTCCAGCGTGGGAATCAAGGCTGACGCCGGAACCACCAGGGCATTGTTATGCACCGCCATTTGCAAATCGACGCGCACGCCCAAGTCGCCGGCCAATTTGCCATCGGGGTTCAGTGCCAGACCACGAACTGTGATCGAGCGGGTTTTGCCTTCGACGCTGGGATCGATGAAGCTGATCTGGCCCTTGATTCGCTGTTGGCCGAGGGCGTCCGAGGTGAAGGTGAACGGTTGGTTAATCTGTAACCGTGGCAAGAATCGCTGGGGGACTTGGAAATCGACATACAGCTTGGAGTTATCTTCCAGCGACACCAGCGTTTGCCCCGGTATCGCGAAAGCGCCTACGTCGAATTTGATGATTCCCACCACGCCAGTGAATGGCGCGCGCAGGGTCAGCAGATCAAGCTTGGTCTGGGCGGAATTCAGGTTAGCCTGAGCCGTTATGTAATCGGTAGAGGCTTGGTCCAGCTGCGACCGTGAAATCGATTTAGTTTGCCACAGCTCCTGCGAGCGCTTGAGATTCCGTTCAACATTTTGCAGTTGTGCTTGCGCAGACTCCAGGTCTGCCTTGGCCACGCGGTCATCCAGCAGGAACAGCGGATCGTTTTGCGCAACCTTCTGTCCCTGGGTGATGTAAACCTTGGTGATATTTCCCAGGTTGGCCGAACCAATCTCGGCCTTGCGCCAGGGAACCAGCGAGCCAATAAAACTGGCGGTTTCGATCATGGTTGTGGTTTCGACCGCTGCAACCTGCACCGGGACCGGTTTCGCTGACGATGCAGCGGGCGTCGCATCGTCGGCGAAAGCCGCCGCAGAAGCGACGCTGATCATCAGTCCAATGAACAGCAGGGCAATCCACTCAACGGCGCGACGCTGGTTCATCCAAATCTCCTTAGACTCGCATCGGTGCGACGGCTTGAGCCGTCACAGTTCCGCACCGTCCCTGGGTTAATCGAAAAGGCCCGATAATCCAGCCTCTTCACGCACCACGACAATGACCGTTTGAGCTGTCGACGACAGGACACCGTCTTCCCGCAAGTCCTCAACCGCCTGCTCGACTTTGTACATCAGTTTGCCCTTGCCGCGCCGTAATTGCTTGATCCGCTTGCGGGTGTGTTTGCCCATATCCAGAACGCAGATGTCGCCCATACGATCGTCCGCACCCGGTTTTCCAGTCACATTTGCCTGGGCTGATTCATTGCCATTGGAATTGAGAGTCATTTTTAGTTCTCCACGATGGATTGGTTAAGGGCGCTTCTTTATTTGCGACGAGCCTTGGATACATTGCGAATGTAATCGCGCATCCATCCATTTCTCTTTTTGCGGTTGGAGCGTTCATGCAGATTCAGGTATCGTTGCATGACCCGGACGTTTCGTTTCACGCCTTTGCGAATGATTTTTTCCAGTGGACGCAGGAGACGCGACTGTTTTTTGCTTCGACGCCCAAAGACTTCATCGATTTGCAAGACGCCATGCCGGTCGCGGCGGATGATGCGCGCCTTGATGTTGCTGTCGCTGGCGTAGATTGGCGGGTTATCGCGGGCGTCGATGACCTTGCGAATCCCACCTGAACCGTGTTTCAGTATAACGATGCGGTCGACATCGTCGTTAAGGCTTCGGTATCTTTTCATTCGGTCTTTCTCCGGTTGCAAAATGTCGGCGTTCGGTTAGGGATCGATGGGGAGGGCTGCTTGTATTATGGTATCAATGTTAATCATTATCCATCGGTAGTTTGCATTGTTTTCTTGTATGGATTTTTCTGCATTATTGCCTTTCCAAATGGAAACCGGACAATTTTTGGAGCAACTCCCTGTTTCGAGCGCTTTGACCCATCAATTCAAGACAGTTGGAGCGCTATTTCTTTTGCCTTGGCAATACTATGTCTGTCCAACTCGCCATTGCTGTGACGCAACTGATCAGCCGTCGCCGACCTACCCTGGTTTCGTTAACCGGTATCGCCCTTGGGGTAGCGTTTTTTCTGGCGGTCTCCTCGCTGATGCGCGGTTCCGAGCGTGATTTCATTAAGCGACTGATCGACAATAATCCGCACATCACGGTTTCCGATGAGTACCGCAAACCCCAGGAACAACCGGCGCGTCAGCAATGGCCTGAGGGCGCGGTTGAAGTACTGCGAGTCAAGCCCTTGACCGAAGTGCGCGGCATTCGCGGCCATGGCCAAAAGTTTGCCTTCATTGAATCCTTACCGGGGCTGCGCGCCGCGCCGGTGCTGGTGGGATCAGTGGTGTTGACCTTTGCCGGACGCATCGAAGGCGTCACCCTGAACGGCGTCATTCCGGAGAAAATGAAGGAAGTATCGACCATCGAGGACAAGCTGATTCACGGCTCCCTGGATGCGCTGGCCGCCAATCCGAACGGTATGGTCATCGGCGATGGTCTGGCTAAAAAGTTCGGTTTGGAAATGGGCAGCGTGGTCAATGCCTCCTCGCCAGCCGGTGAAGTGCGCACGCTGAAAGTCGTCGGTATTTTCCGCACGGGTAACGCCAATTACGATGAGTCGCAGACCTTTGTGTTGCTGAAACGGGCGCAGGGCCTACTGGATCGGGCCAACCGCGTCAACCGGTTGATTCTTCAATTGGACGATCCCTACGCCGCGCGCGAGGTTGCGGCAGTGATCGAGCGGCGGATCGGTTATAAGGCGCTGTCCTGGCAGGAAGCGACCGAAGATCTGATGAGCGTGTTGCTGGTGCGCAATCTGATCATGTACAGCGTAGTGTCGGCGATCCTGGTTGTAGCGTCGTTTGGCATCTACAACACTATTTCCACGATTGTGATAGAGAAAACCCAGGATATCGCCATTCTCAAGTCGATGGGTTTTCACGCCCGCGATATCCGCCAGATTTTTCTGGCGGAGGGCGTCATTCTCGGCGCACTCGGTAGCCTGATGGGAGTGACGCTAGGCATCGGGCTGATGTGGCTGTTGGCGCAGGTTGAGATTAAGCCGCCGGGCGCGACCGAGATCGTTCATCTGCCGATCTATTGGGGTTGGGAGCAGTATCTGTTGGCGGCCAGTTTCGCGCTGGTGTCGGCGGTGGGCGCGGCTTATCTGCCGGCGCGCAAAGCAGGACGAGTGCAACCCGTGACGATTTTGCGGGGCATGGCGTGAATTTCCCTCTCACCCCCAACTCTTCCACCGAGGGTGCGGGACATGCTGTACTGGCGGCGGAACGACTTGGGCGCATCCTGCCGGGCGAAATCGCAGTGACTCTGGTGCGAGACATTGACCTGGAAGTTCAACGCGGCGAATTCCTGGCCATCATGGGGCCGTCCGGTTCCGGCAAATCGTCGTTGCTGTATCTGCTGGGCCTGCTGGATACGCCTACCTCGGGCCGGGTGTTGCTGGACGGGCAGGATACTTCCGGTTATGGAGAAGACCAGTTGGCGGACACCCGATTGCGCCGGTTGGGCTTCGTGTTCCAGTTCCATTTCCTGCTGGCCGAATTTACTGTGGCGGAGAACGTGTGTTTGCCGATGCGCCGTCTGGGTGTGTTTGATGAGGAAGCGACCTGGCGTCGGGCTGAACAACTCCTCGATCAGTTCGGTTTGCGCGACCACGCTCGCAAACATCCTCATCAGCTTTCCGGCGGTCAGCGTCAGCGCGTCGCCATCGCCCGGGCGCTGGCCAATGATCCCCCGATCATTCTGGCCGACGAACCTACCGGTAATCTGGATAGTCACGCCTCGGCGAACGTGCAGCAGATTTTGCATGACCTGACCCGGCGGATGGGCAAAACCGTGGTCGCTGTCACGCATGATCTCACCTTCGCCAGCGCCGCTGACCGGCGTATTGGCATTGTCGATGGCCGGATCGACCCGAACTGGCGATAGATTGATAGAGTCTTCAGCCAGATGCTTGATAGGACGGTTAAATGCCCTATCGAAACCAACGAATGAGTCCGCGTTATGGAATCCATCGATACCGTCGTAATCGGCGCGGGCGTCATTGGCCTGGCCACTGCCCGGGAGCTGGCCCTGACGGGTCATGAGGTGTTGATTCTGGAAGCGCTCGAGCACTTTGGAATGCAAACCTCCTCGCGCAATTCCGAAGTGATCCACGCCGGCATCTATTATCCGCCTGGTTCGCTGAAAGCGCAGCTATGCGTGGAAGGAAAGGAAAGACTCTATCGCTATTGCGCGGCGCGCGACATCGCCCACCGCCGCATCGGCAAACTGTTGGTTGCCTGCGATGAGGCAGAATTGCCTGAACTGGCCCGCTACGCGGAACGGTCGGCAGCCAATAGCGTCCCGCTGGAACCGCTGACGGCTGCGGAAATTCATCAACTGGAACCCGCCGTGCGTGCGGTCGCCGGTTTGTACTCTCCCTCGACCGGCATCATCGACAGCTACGGCCTGATGCTGGCGTTGCTCGGGGATGCCGAACGGGCGGGCGCGACATTGGTCACCCGCACGCCGGTGATCAGCGGACGCCTCACCCCACAAGGCATCGTCCTGCGCGCCGGGGGCGACGAACCATTTGAATTGTTGTGTCAGGGGGTGGTGAATGCGGCTGGGCTATTTGCCCAGGATATGGCGCGCCGCCTGGACGGATTTCCCGCCGACCGGATTCCGCCCACGTTTTACGCCAAGGGCCACTACTTTACGATGAGCGGGCGCCATCCCTTCCAGCATCTGGTTTACCCGATGCCTGATCGCGCGGGTCTGGGCATTCACGTTACCCTCGATCTCGGGGGACAATGCAAATTTGGTCCCGACATCAGCGGCTGGCCCACCACCCCCGACGAAGTGTTCGAGCCGGGGCTGGAGGACAAGTTTTACCAGGCGATCCGCCGCTACTATCCTGATTTGCCCGATAGCGCACTGCAACCCGGCTATACCGGGGTTCGCCCCAAAATTACTGGCCCCATGGAACCCGCTGGCGATTTCATGATTCAGGGACCCGCCGCGCACGGGGTGGCCGGACTGGTCAATCTGTTTGGCCTCGAATCGCCAGGGTTGACGGCAGCGCTGGCTATTGCCCGACGGGTTCTCCACGAACTCAAGGATTATTCTGGATCATCAGCCGCTGGCTGTTGAGCGCTCCCAGCAAGTCCGCCTCGTTGATTTCCACGCCGGTCTGCTGGCCGCCGATTACAAACTTCGCGGAAACGCCCGCCGGAGGATAGGAAATATCTGTAACCGGATTGGCTCGGGCTTCACGGCTACCGTCAGGATAGACCGTGACATAGCACCATCCCTTGTCGCCACATTGATCAACCCGCATGACCGGCGCTCCCAGAGGAACCGACTGGGAAAAAGCAGATGCGGCAGGCACAAGAATGGCGGCAGCCAAGCTCAGAATGGCGATCGGAGCGGGCGACAAGCGGTTCATCATGGTCTTCATAGGGGGTTCACCAAGTTGCAAGCGATCGGATCATGGATACGGTTCAAGGACGCCAGGACGGCTCTGGAGCCTGGATATTCGATCATAAACCAAGTACTTTGTCACACTGGTCCGATCTCGGCTGACCCGCCAGTGGTTCACAATGAATGGGCTTGGGTCAAACTGACCAGCCGTATCTAAAACCTGGATTTTAAAAATATATTTAAAAATAAATAACTTATATAAATGGCACAGGCTGTGCAAAGATCAAATCAAGAGCGCGATTAAACCCAATGTTCAGAGAGACAAAGGAATTGATGGCTAACTCGGTTTGAAACTGGCGACACGGTTAGCTTATCCGCGCCGCATGATGAACAACCAACGTGAGGTGAATGACATGTCTTATGATTCATATATGCAGGTTTCGAATGGTATCGAGGGCGAAAGCACGGCCAAGGGCTATGAAAAATGGATCAAGCTGTATAGCTACAGCTTTGGCGCGGCGAATCCGTCCACAGTCAGTTCAGGTTCAACCGGCTTGTCCTCAGGACGCACATCGGTTAGTTCTTTCAACGTCACGATGCGGCGTGAGAAGGCCACTCCACAATTGTTTGGCTTCATGGTCGCAGGCCAGCACATCGATAAAATCATTGTGCATCTAACCAAGAACGTCGGCGCCAAGGGCGCAGTGCAGAAGCCCTTTGAAATTTATACCTTCGAGAACTGCCTGGTCGAGCATGTGGACTGGTCCGGCAGCGGCGGCGAAGACGAACCAACCAGTAATGTGAGCTTTGCCTACGCCAAGGTGACTGTGCATTACGAGCAACAGGACACCAAAGGCGGCACGGTTGGCAAGCCGGTGGAAGCCTTCTTTGATCAGACGACGGTCGAGACGGGCTGACATTCGCTCCCTTCTCCCTAAACCTTCTCCCTCTTGACTGGGGGAGAGGGCGCATGAATGCATCATGCAATACAGCTTTATCCCCCTTTCCAGCTAGCCTCCCAATGCTTCCCGCAGTCTGGCCAACCGAATCGGTTTGGTCAGGGTAGTCACCGAATGCAAGCCCTTGAATTCGGCTAACAATCGAGCATCCTTGGCGTACTCGGGACTATAGCCGGTGATGATGATCAAATCGGCGGCATAACGTTGTTCCATTAACCAGAGCACCAGTTCATTGCCATCCATCTCAGGCATCACCATGTCCAGCACCACCAGAGTGGGTTGCAGTTCGTGAAAGGCGCTTTGGAAATCCCGACCGTTCGTGGTCACCCGGGTTTCGTAACCTAAATCAGTCGCCACCCGGGCCACCAGATCGCCAAATTCAGGTTCGTCGTCGACGACCAGCAAACGTTTTTCGCTCATGTTACTCAACCTGCGGACATTCCGACTTCGTGGAGTTTCAGAATAACATGTTTTAGGCCCGGATCATCAGGGTCGGAGCGGATCGCAAAACCCAGCGCCCGATTCAGTTGCAACATCGGTTTGTTCTCCTGTAGTACCTCGCCATAAATCTCGCTAATACCGCGCGCCCGGGCGTAGCTGATAATCCGCCGCATCAGGCGATTGCCCAATCCCAGGCCGATCATTGTTCGATCAACAATAATTGAGTATTCCGCCCGATCCTGATTCGGGTCGGTGCTAAGATTGACAATGCCGTGGATTTCCGCCTTACCAGGCAATCCTGGACCGACCGCAACCAACGCCATTTCCCGATGGTAGTCGATCTGCGTCAGGGTTGCCGCCATCTCATGGCTGAGTTCGCGAATCGGTTGAAAGAAACGCCGCCGCAAATCTTCGGGCGAAGCGCGCGCAACCAACGCTTGCAGAGCAGGTTCATCCTCGGGCAATACTGGACGCAACAACAGTTCCTGTCCATCCGGCAAACAAACTGTTTCCTCCAATTCCTTGGGATAAGGGCGGATCGCCAGACGTTGCGCCGGATCGCCGCCCGCCGGCGCGACGTCGACGCGCACGTCCAGCGCCATAATCCCCTGCGCGTTGCTCCACAGGGGGTTAATGTCCAGGGTCGCCAGTTCCCCCAGGTCGATAACCATCTGCGAGAGTTTGACCAGTGCCAGCGCCAACGCATTGAGATTAGCGCGCCGCAACAAGCTGTAGCGCAATCGCTGGTAAATCCGGGTTTGCGCCATGATCTCGCGGGCCAGATGCATGTTAAGCGGCGGCAGTCCATAGGCCAGATCGTCGATCGCTGCGACCTCGGCGCCGCCTTGGCCAAAGAAAATCACCGGACCAAAACGCTCGCCTGAGCGCACCCCTAAAGTCAACTCATAGGCGCCATCGCGCGCGACCATCGGTTGCAGCACAAATCCGCCGAAGCGCGCCGCTGGCGCAGCCTGGCGTAACCGATTCAACATAGCAGTCGCTGCGTCCCGCACCGCTCCAGGCGTATTGAGATAGCCAGTTATTCCTCCCACCAGCGATTTATGCGGAATATCCGGGGAGAAGATTTTCAGAAAAACCGGTGGGGTCAGCACGGCGGCGATTTCCGCCGCCTCCTCGGGAGTGTGCGCCAATCGGGTATCCACCATCGGAATTCCGTAGGCTTTCAGTAATTGCGCCGCCTCGCGCTCATCGAGCCGCCGCCGCCCCTCGGCCAGCGCCCGGTGGATGATGGCCCGCGCTGCGCCGATGTCGGGTGCGAACGCCTCGGGCAAGGAGGGCGGCGTTTCCATCAGGAGCGCCTGGTTGCGCTTGTATTGAACTATGCGCATGAACGCTTGCACGGCGGCGCTGGCGGTCTCATAGGTCGGAACCTGCCGTTTCAGCAATACCCTGCGCGCTTGTTCTCCCGTCCGCGGACCTGGAAAACTGGCGATCAGACAACAACGGCTATGGTCGAGGCGTTCAATCAATACTTCGGCCAATGGCGCGGTCTCACTGAACGCGCTGGGCGTTTTGATGACCAGTATTCCATCGACCCCGGGATCAACCAGGAGTAAATCCAGCGCCTGCCGATAAGCCTGAACGGCAGCCTGATCGCCCAGATCCACCGGATTGGGCAAAGCGCTGGATTCGATTAATGTTTCCAGACCTTGCTGCGTGACCTCGGAAAGCTGCGCCAGCCGTCCGTCAAAACGGTACAAGGTATCGGTAGCCAGCAAACTCATGCTGGAACTGTTGCTAACAATGACCAATCGATCGTTGTGCACCTGCTTAGCGGCTTTCAATACCTCGACCATTTGCAGGAGTTCATCGCTGTCCTCGACCCGCAGCAAACCTGCGCGGCGAAAAGCGGCGGCATAAACCGCGTCGTCCGGCTCCTCGGGATAGCGGCGCGGCTTTAACACGATCACCGGTTTTAGGCGTGCGGCCCGCCGCGCTGCCGACATGAATTTGCGCGCGTTGCGAATCTGCTCCACATACAACAGAATCGCCCGGGTTCGATAATCACCGGCCAGATAATCAAGCAGATCGGCAAGATCGACATCGAGGCTATCGCCCAGGTGAATCAAGTAGCTGAAACCAAACCCATAATGATTGCCAATATCCAGAGCGGTCTGACCGATGGTGTCCGATTCCGTGATAAACGCGATTTCACCCGGCAACAGGGGTTGATGGCTCAGGCTGACATTTAATTGGGAGAGTGGTACGTTGAACCCATGGGAGCCCGGCCCCAGTATGCGAAGTCCATAAGGCTTGGCGGCGCTCAAAATGGCCTGGGACAGCCTCTTGCGTTCGCTGGCGATTACGCTGCGCTGGTCGCTGATCAACAACACCGCGCGCGCCCCGCGCGCGCCTAGCTGCTCGATCAACCCTGGCGCCTGTTGCAACGGCTGAGTAATGATCGCCAGCGCCGGAGGCGCCGGCAGGCTGGCGATATCGGGATAAGTCAGGGCGCCTTCCAGCGCCCAGCGCGTAGCGTCCACCGGCATCACCGGCCCCTTGAAACCGCCCTTCATCAAATTGCGGGCGATCATCACTTCACGGTCGCCCTCTCCACAAATCAGGGCGATGGCATCCGGTTTAAAAAGCGCATCGAGATGATGGATCGTCATGTTCCAGGTTCCAGGTTTCTTTCACATCAAGCGAATAAAGCAGTAGGATAGCAGCGAAGTTGAACGGCGATGAGCGATAAATGACTCCTGGGGCCATTATGGCTCTTTTGCGTTACTAAATTGAGTCGTCTGTTGTTTACCGACAGGCGCGGATCGAAATAAACAAGCAAACAAACACTATGCAAGATCACACTCTTTCCCAGTCCGATGCCGACGGCTCCAACCCGATTTACTATGTGGGCGTTGGCGCGTCGGCGGGTGGTCTGGAGGCGCTGGAATCGTTCTTCTCGCGAATGCCTGCGGAAAGCGGCATGGCGTTTATCGTTATCCAGCATCTTTCCCCGGATTATAAGAGCATGATGGTGGAGTTGCTGTCCAAGCGCACCGCTATGCCGGTTCGCCGCGCCGAAGAAGGAATGCTGGTTGAAGTCAACTCAGTCTACCTGATCCCTCCCAAAAAGAATTTGTCGATTTTTCACGGCAAGCTGTTATTGAGTGAGTCCGATCATTCCCGGGGGCTGAATTTGCCCATCGATGTGTTTCTGCGCTCGCTGGCTGATGATCAGGCCGAAAAGGCCATTGGCGTCATTCTGTCCGGCACCGGTAGCGATGGCGTGCGCGGCATCCGGGCCATCAAGGAAGCTGGCGGCATGGTCATGGTGCAGAGCGAAGAATCCGCCAAATTTGACGGGATGCCACGAGCGGCGATTTCCACCGGCTTGGCGGATTTTATCCTGCCGCCTGACGAAATGCCCGCCAAGTTGACGTCGTTTGTCCGCCATCCCTACGCCGCTAAGGTAGACCGTCCGCAAACGCTGCTGTCCGACGAAGACCGTCTGACGCGCATTTTTGCTCTGTTGCGCGAACGAACCCGGGTAGATTTTACCTTCTACAAGCCCAGCACGGTCATCCGGCGCATTGAGCGGCGTATGACGGTCAATCAAATCCATGGCTTGCGCGATTATGTAAAGTTCATGGAAAGTTACTCTGGCGAGGTCACGACGCTTTATCGCGAACTGTTGATCGGCGTGACCAGCTTTTTCCGCGATCATGAGGTCTTCGAGGAGCTTGAGGAAAATCATCTCCCGGCGCTCTTCGAGCGCGTTGCTGATCGTGAGGTTCGCTTCTGGATCGCAGGTTGCTCGACCGGCGAGGAAGCCTATTCGCTGGCGATGTTAAGCCGCGAGGTCATGGAGCGCATTGGCAGGCAGGTCGACATCAAAATTTTCGCGACCGACATCGACCGCGACGCGATTCTGCGTGCTAGTAACGGCTTGTATCCTGAGAGCATCGCCGCTGATCTGTCGTCGAAGTTGTTGACCAAGTATTTTCATCGCCGGGAAGAACATTATCAGATTGACCGCTCGATTCGCGAGATGGTGGTGTTTGCCCAGCATAATCTGATCAAGGACCCGCCTTTTACCAACATTGAGCTGGTTAGCTGCCGCAACCTGCTGATTTACCTGCAACCCGTCTTGCAGCGCAAGGCGCTGGAGTTGATGAGCTTTTCCCTGAATCCGCAGGGTATTTTGCTGTTGGGCAGCAGTGAGACCACCGGTGAGGTTTCCGACCTCTATGAAACGCTGCACCAGAAGTACAAAATTTATGCGTCCAGGGGCAAGCGTCGTCCGGCAGGCGGCCCGGAGTTTTTGTCGGTCCCCGAAGTCCGCTCCTGGCAAAATCGCCCGCGCTTCCCAAATGGTCCATGGCCACGCGGTCAGGATGAGGAGCGTATGCTCGACCGCTTTCTGCAGTTGCTGGCCGGCGACTATGTGCCCTTGGCCGTCGTGGTGAATGAGCAATTGGAAGTGCTGCATATTCTGGGTAATCCGGAAGGCTACTTCGGATTGTCCTCCGGGAAGATGGTCAATGACATCACTAAAATTGCGGTGCGGGATCTGGCCATCCCGCTGGCGACCGGTTTGCAAAAAGTATTCAAGACCGGCGAAGAACTGAAATACACCAGCGTCCGGTTAAAGTGGAATAATGAACCCAGGACTGTGCAAATTCGCATTCGGCCCCTGCCTGGCAAAAAGAGCCAGGATCTGTTGACGGCGGTGTTCATCGAGGAAACGACCCAACAATCCAAGGAGACGGCTTCGGGTGAAATGCAGGTTTACAACGTCACCGAGGAAGCTGAACAGCGTATTCACGATCTGGAGCAGGAACTTCAATTTTCTCGCGAGAATCTGCAAGCCACGATTGAGGAACTGGAAACCTCCAATGAAGAATTACAGGCAACCAATGAGGAGTTGTTGGCCAGTAATGAGGAATTGCAAAGCACCAATGAGGAGTTGCAATCGGTCAATGAAGAACTGCATACGGTTAATGCTGAGTATCAAAGCAAGATTATTGAGCTGACCGAGCTGAATAACGATCTGGACAACTTGATGGCCAGCACTCGAATCGGTACGCTATTTTTGGACGAAAATTTGATGGTGCGTCGTTTTACTCCAGAGATTCGTCGCATTTTCAAGATCCTGGACAGTGATCTGGGGCGTCCGGTGAATCACCTCATGTATAATTTGGTCGGGCTGGATCTTTTTGAACTCATTGATGAAGTGGTTCGTAGCGCCGCCGAGCAGGAGCGGGAAGTATGCACACAGGATGGGGCTTGGTTTTTGATGCGCGTTCTGCCCTACCAGGTAGGGATTGGCGCTGTGTCAGGAATTGTGTTGACTTTCATCGATATTGGGTTGCTCAAAACCATACAAAGCGCCCTTTTGGATACTGAGAGTCGGTTATCCAGCCTGTATCGCGCTGCATCAATCGGTATTGGCCGAGTGGTCGACCGGATCTTCGTGGAAGTCAATGACCAGATGTGCCGGATGGCGGGTTATGCGCGTGAAGAGCTGGTCGGTCAAAATTCTCGCCTGCTTTATCCCTCCAATGAGGAATTTGAATCTGTAGGTCATGGAAAGCACACTCAGATCCGTGAACATGGCGTGAATGCGGTAGAGACGGAGTGGCGGCGCAAGGATGGCGGTCTACTCCCGGTATTGCTCAGTTCATCGCTCGTAAATCCAGGGAACCCCGATGCGGGGACAACTTTTACCGTACTGGATTTGTCCAGCCGTAAACGCGCAGCAGAACAGGCCCGCATTAGCGAAGAGCGGTATCAGCAGCTCTTTAACACCATAGCCGAAGGTGTGGTGTATCAAAATCTGGAGGGTGAGATCATCTCGGCGAATCCAGCGGCAGTCAATATTCTGGGTTTGACCGTTGATGAAATGAATGGCCGGACCTCGGCAGATCCGCGTTGGCAGGCAATTCGCGAGGATGGCTCGAAATTTCCCAGCGATCAGCATCCGTCCATGATGGCGTTGCGAACGGGCCAAGCTGTCACCGGTGTATTGATGGGAATTTTTAATCCTCAGCGGAACCCGCCGCGTTGGCTGCGCGTTAGCGCAATTCCATTGTTCAAGACCTGTGAGAAAAAACCCTTTCAGGTTTATACCACTTTCAATGACATTACCGAGATGGTCGATGCCATACATGAGCTGGCCCGGGTCCGTGGTCAGTTGCGGAATTCGCGGGAGCCGGATGCGGAAACAGCTAGTCAACAACAAGGTGAAGAGACGCTATGATCCAGGGTGAGAAAGACCGGGCGCGAATCCTCAGGGAAAAGGCGGAAGCTAGTGCTGCCCAGCGTCAGTCGGAGATGCCGGAGCTTTCGGTTGAGGATGCCCGCCGGCTGGTCCATGAACTCCAAGTTCATCAAATCGAACTCGAGATTCAGAATGAAGAGTTGCGCCGCATCATGGCCGATCTGGAGCACTCTCGCAATCAGTTTTCCCTGTTGTTTCACCGGGCGCCGGTAGGTTATCTGGTGCTGGACGATGTAGGACTGGTGCATGAGGTGAACGAGACTTTCTGTCGGATGGTCAGTCAGCACCGGAACCAGCTTATTGGTAATCCTTTTTCGGAATGTATGGAGGGGGATGATCGCGGCGTGTTCCTGGCGCGTTACCGGGCTTTGTTCAGGAATCCCACGGGCAAAAGTCTGGAGGCGCTGATTCTGCGGGCGCAGGGTCCCGCTTTTTACGCGCAAATGGAGGCGGCGGTATTTGGTACGCCGCTGGAGGGACGTCGTGAAGCGAAGGCGCCATTGTTGCTGCTGGCGGTAACCGATATTACCGAACGCAAATGGGCCGAAGACAAGCGGTTGCAACTGGAGCGCCAGATGCAGCAAACCCAGAAGTTGGAGAGCCTGGGAGTATTGGCGGGGGGCATCGCTCATGATTTTAATAATCTGCTGACCATTGTGCTGGGCAATGCGAGCTTGGCGCTGGACGAACTCCCTCAATTGTCTCCGGCTCGAGACAGTTTGCAAGCGATTGAGAAAACCTCGCTGCGCGCCGCCGAACTGTGTCGGCAGATGCTGGCCTATTCGGGCAAGGGCCGATTTGTTATTGAAAATATCCGGCTTGACGATCTGATTGGCGAGATGATTTCGCTGTTCAAGGCGTCGATTTCCAAAAAGGCGATTCTGAATTTGAATCTGAAAGAGTCGTTGCCGCCGATGCGAGGCGATCCCAGTCAGATTCGTCAGGTGGTCATGAATCTGGTTATCAACGCCTCGGAAGCAATCGGCGAACGGAGTGGCGTAGTTACGGTTTCAACGGGCATCATGGAATGCGCCCATGATTATCTGGCCGAAGGCTATCTGGATGAAAACCTCGCTGAGGGAACCTATGTCTGGCTGGAAATTTCCGATACCGGCTGTGGCATGGACCATGAAACCCAGCGCCGGATTTTCGAGCCGTTTTTCACCACCAAATTTACCGGGCGCGGTCTTGGTCTTTCGGCGGTGCTCGGTATTGTGCGAGGCCACCGAGGGACGCTGCGAGTATATAGCGAGCCAGGACGGGGAACGACTTTCAAGGTTTTGTTCCCCGTCGTTCAGGAAAAACGGACATCCGTGGTCCAACCCAGCGTGAAGTCGGGCGAGTGGAAGGGAGTCGGCACTGTTTTGTTGGTGGACGATGAGGAATCGGTGCGGTCGCTAGGCGCCCGAATGCTGGAGCGTATTGGATTTCAAACGCTGATCGCTACCGACGGTCAGGAGGCGCTGGAACTGTATGAGACGCGGGGCAAAGATATTGTGTTGGTGTTGCTTGATTTAACGATGCCTTATATGGATGGTGAGGAGGCGTTCCGGCAATTGCGGCGGACCAATCCAAGAGTGCGGGTAGTGATGACCAGTGGTTACACGGAAGCGGAAATTGCGCCGCGTTTCGCTGGCAAACGGTTATGCGGCTTTTTGCAGAAGCCCTACACCCTGGACACGCTGACTGTTTGCCTGCGCGATGCGCTGGGCGAAGATCCGGCCGCTGTAGAGGACTAAAGGCCGTATGAAAACCTCGTAGCCTGGATGATGCAGGCCGTCAGGCCGAAATCCGGGTTTTTCCGGATTCTGCTGCGCTCCATCCGAGTTACGTTCTTGTCAATCAATCAACAGATTGGTTTTCGGATAGCTCACGAACTTGGGACTTGAAGGTTTTACTTCAGCGCTGTCTCGACCGCTTCCAGTAGTTGTTGACGGTTAAATGGCTTGGCCAGCACCTGACTGGCTCCTATGGCGGCGCATGACAGCTTCGCTAGTTCTGGGCCACCATAGGCGGGGCAATGCCTGTTGATTACAAATACCGCCAGTACAGATAGACCGTACTGATGGCGATCGAGAGCAACATGACTGGAAACGCCAACAAAGTGTACTGGATGAAACGAATCGGTTGACCGGCCCGTTCAGCGAAACCGGCGACGACCAGATTGGCGCTGGCCCCGATTAAGGTCCCATTACCGCCCAGACACGCGCCCAGCGATAATGACCACCACAGCGGCATCAATCCCTCCGGCCCGCCAAAGGTTGGGGCCATGGCTTTGATCATCGGAATCATGGTGGCGACGAAGGGAATATTGTCGATGATTGCCGACAGGATCGCTGAAGACCAGAGAATAACCATCGAAGTCGCGGTCAGGTCGCCGCCGGTTAACGCCAGCATTTTATCGGCCAGCAGCTTGAGCAAACCGGTGCTGTCCACCCCATGCACCACGATGAACAGGCCGACAAAGAAGAAGATGGTGATCCACTCGACTTCATTGAAAGCATGAGTGACCTTCTCGCTTTGATGTTCCGCGTTACGACCCCAGTTATTCAGCAGCAGCAACCACGCCGCGCCGGTCATGGCTACAGTGGCGGCTTCCAGTCCCAGAAAGCGGGCGAAGATAAAGCCGGCAATCACCAGGCCAATGATCAGCAGGCATTGCTTGAGCAGGCATGGGTCAGTAATCGCTTCGCGTTCGTTGAACTGCATCACCCGTTGACGGTCTTCCGGAGCAGCCTGGAGATGCCGACCCCACAGCACGTAGATGGGGATCAGAGTGACCGCCATGATGACCACAATGGCCGGCGCCAGATTATAAGCAAAATCGTTGAAGGTCAGCCCGGTGGCGGAGCCGATCATAATATTCGGCGGATCACCGATCAGCGTTGCGGTGCCGCCGATATTCGAGGAGAAGATCATGGCAAATAGATACGGATACGGTTTGACTTTCAACTCCTCGGTGATCAATAGAGTCACCGGCGCCACCAGCAGCACCGTTGTCACGTTGTCGAGGAGCGCTGAGGTCACTGCCGTCACCAGCGCGATCATCACCAGGATGCCCCAGGGATTGGCATTGACCTTCTTGGCCGACCAGATCGCCATGAATTGAAACACCCCGGATTGGCGAGTAATGGCGACGATCACCATCATGCCGATCAGCAAGCCAATGGTATTGAAGTCAATGCCGCGAATCGCCGATTCCTGATTGAGAATGCCAAGAACGATCATCATGCCCGCCGCCGCCAGCGAAACAATGGCGCGATTGATCTTCTCGGTCATGACCACCACGTAGGTGATGGCGAACAGGATAGCGGCGGTCCACATGGGATTCAGGCCAAAAATCACCGACGTTACAACACCTTCCGACCCGTGCATTCAGGCGCGCTCCCGCATCAGAATTTCCAGGACATTCCAGGAGGAAATGATGCCCTCCAGTCGCCCCGTCTCTCTATCCACGACCGGTACGCTGGTGTGGCCGTGCAGAATCAATTGCACCACTTTCATAGCCGGCGTGTCGGGATACACCACCGGGTCCTGCACCAGCCAGTTGCGCACTGATTCATCCTGGCGCCTGCGCAGACGCTGGGCCATATCATGCGCAGTTTCGGTAACGAACGCGATGTTATCCAGCCCGTGTTTGAGCACCGCTGACGGTAGCGTCAGTTGCAACACGGAATAGATGCCAAAGGTGCCCAGATAACGGCCCTGCTCATCCACCACCGGCAGGTGGCGCAGGTGATGTTGCAAAATACCTTCAGCGGCAATAGCCACCGTATCGGTGGATTTTAGCGCCACCAAATCCGCGTTCATCAGAGTTTTTGCAGTCATACACAGCCTGTAGTAGGAGAAAGAGACGAATCAAGGTTCAGCCAAACGTGCCGCCATTCCAGCCCCAATTCTCGGCGCTGACGCTGGTGAAGCCAAGATAAACCCGATCCGGTGGAATACCCAGCCGTTCCTTGAGTAAAGTGGAGATTCGTTCGGATAGTTTACGATTCACCGCACTGCTTAGGCCGCCAATGCTGCGGATGTCAGCATAGGCGGTTGGACCGTCGACGCCCCCCATTAGCATGGTTGCTTCGGCGATCGTGATCATCACGTAGCGTTCCGGTTTGCCAATACATTCACCAACGATTTGCGAGAGCGGCGCAAGCAGTTCATGACGTTGCTGACTGGACAAGGAAATGGAAGTTTGTAGGGCGAGCAGTGGCATGTGATGAATCTCCAATAATGTAATATGAAATGCGTGGCGCGGGTTGAGAGCCTGCGCCACGACAGACGCTATGGGATTACGCTTTTTGTGCTGGCCTGGGCCTTTTCGGAAGGCGTGAACGTTTCATCTGCTGGCGTAGCCTCGGGAACGTCGTCAGGTGCATCATTAATGTCAATGCCTTTCCGGGTTTTCGGTGATGCTTCAGCTTCAGTCTCTGCGGGCGGCTCCGAAGTCATAAGCAGGGTTAACCGCCCGCCCAAGATGGCTCTGGCTTCGCCCAAATGCCAAGCGACATTGTCCAGGTCGGCATGGGATTTATGAATCCAGGCCTCGCCCCAGTACAAATTACAACTGGTTTCCGCGCGCAATAAATGCCAGTGCGCCTCGCTCATCACGCGCGCCAACTCCGGATTAGGATCGTTAGCCCGCGCGATCGCCTGCGCCATCGCATGATATTCCCGACTGATGTCATGAATGCGCACCAGAGTATCGCGCTGCGCCCAGGAACCTTGCCATTGGTGAAAATCCCAGCCATGGTGCTCATCGGTATTCCAGGCGCCACGCCGCACCGTGACCTGCCCATGCGCGCCAAATCGGTCCAGGTACTCTGTGATAAAAATCGGGCGCATGCTGGAATGGCCCGCACGAATTTCCTCCATCGCCTGGTGATAGAACCAGGTCCAGAAATTGGACTTTTCGGTGACGTTACGGAACCAGCCGCCATTGTCGCCATCGGTTGCGGTGGTCACCAACGGCGGGAAATCACACCATTTGGTGCGCTCGTGCAATTCGTGATAAAACCAGCCATAGTCCATGCCAGCTAACTGGGCATCCGATAATTCACGATCGCGCACTACAATCACAATTTGCTCCCCACCGTATTCCGCGATATGCGGACGATAGCGCAGTTCCTGCCAGCTCATTTGGCCCACGGGATCAACATATTCGCAGTCAACCATGACATAGCGATAGCCCGCTTTCTTTAAATGCGGGATCAATCGCATGTCAAACCCCATTTCCGGCGGCCAGAAACCATTGAACCGAGTTCGCCAAAGTAAATGGCCG
>JAGRHQ010000319.1 GCA_020444905.1 Candidatus Competibacteraceae bacterium | reverse complement strand
CGGCGCGGAGTCAATCTGGTCGTAGGCTTTGAATTCCCCACCAAATTGCACAGCCATCACCCGCGTGATCGCCGCCGTCAGCGTGGTCTTGCCGTGATCCACATGACCAATCGTCCCCACATTTACATGCGGCTTGCTGCGCTCAAACTTTTCTTTGGACACCGTACTTACTCCATCCGATTCAATCTTTTCAGCAACCGCTTCAGGATGCTTTCTTGATAATCGCCTCTGCAATGTTAGCGGGGGCTTCGTTGTATTTGGCAAATTCCATGGAATAGGTCGCGCGACCCTGGGTGGCCGAGCGCAGATCCGTTGCATAGCCAAACATTTCGGCCAAGGGCACCTCGGCGCGGATGACTTTGCCGGATGGCGAGTCATCCATCCCTTGCAACATGCCGCGCCGGCGGTTGAGATCGCCCATGACGTCACCCATGTAGTCCTCAGGGGTGACGACTTCGACTTTCATGATGGGCTCCAGCAGGGTGGCGCCCGCCTTTAGCGCGCCATCCTTAAAGCCCATGGAGCCGGCGATTTTGAACGCCATTTCGCTGGAGTCGACCTCATGATAAGAACCGTCGAAAATGGTGACCTTGACATCCACCACGGGATAACCAGCCAACACACCTTTTTCCATCTGTTCCTGTACGCCTTTGTCGACAGCCGGGACGTATTCGCGCGGCACCACGCCGCCGACAATGGCATTGACGAATTCGTAACCGGTTCCCGGTTCTTGTGGCTCCAATCGCAACCAGACGTGACCGTATTGACCACGGCCACCCGACTGGCGGACGAATTTGCCTTCTTGCTCCACCGTCTTGCGAATGGTTTCGCGGTAAGCGACTCGCGGTTTACCCACATTCGCGTCTACCTTGAATTCACGCTTGAGACGATCGACAATGATCTCCAGATGCAATTCACCCATGCCGGAAATGATGGTCTGACCGGATTCAGGATCGGTGTGAACGCGAAATGAGGGGTCTTCCTGGGCCAGCTTGCTAAGCGCAATGCCCATCCTTTCCTGATCAGCCTTAGTCTTGGGTTCGACCGCGACCGCGATGACCGGTTCGGGAAACTCCATCCGCTCCAGGGTGATTACCTGATCCGGATTGCACAGGGTATCACCGGTGGTGACGTCCTTGAGTCCTACACAGGCGGCGATATCACCCGCGCGGATTTCCTTGATTTCCTCACGGCTGTTGGCATGCATTTGCACCAGGCGGCCAATGCGCTCGCGCCGACTCTTGACTGGGTTGTAGACCGAGTCTCCGGAATTGACCACGCCGGAATAGCAACGAATAAAGGTCAGGGTGCCTACGAAAGGATCGGTGGCGATCTTGAAGGCCAGCGCGGCGAACGGCGCTTCATCGTTGGCTTGACGCTCGCCTTCGCTCTCAGCGGCATCGTCCAGAATACCCTTGACCGGCGGCTTGTCCACCGGCGACGGCAAATATCGAATCGCCGCATCCAGCATGGCCTGGACACCCTTGTTTTTGAACGCGGACCCGCATAACGCCAGGACAATCTCACCCTTTAGAGTACGGGCGCGCAACCCGGCGTGAATTTCGTCCTCGCTGAGCGGTTCGCCTTCGAGGTATTTCTCCATTAATTCATCGGAAGATTCGGCGGCGGCTTCAACCATCTTCTCGCGCCACATTTCGCAATCGGCTTGCAACGAAGGGGGAATATCGCCGTACTCGAACTTCATGCCAAGGCTGTCTTCATCCCAGGAAACCGCCTGCATTTTGACCAAGTCAACGATGCCCTTGAATTGATCTTCAGCGCCAATCGGTAACTGAATCGGCACCGGATAAGCGCCCAACCGATCTTGAATCTGTTGCACGACCCGCAGAAAATCGGCCCCAGCGCGGTCCATCTTGTTGACGAACGCCAAGCGCGGCACGCCATACTTGTTCGCCTGACGCCAAACGGTTTCTGACTGTGGCTCCACCCCGCCCACCGCGCAGAACACTGCGCAAGCGCCGTCCAACACTCGCAAGGAGCGTTCGACCTCGATAGTGAAATCGACATGCCCAGGTGTGTCGATGATATTGACGCGGTGCTCATCAAATTGCCCGGCCATGCCACTCCAGAAACAGGTCGTAGCGGCGGAAGTAATGGTGATGCCGCGTTCCTGCTCCTGCACCATCCAGTCCATAGTGGCGGCGCCATCGTGAACCTCGCCCAGTTTATGGGAAATGCCTGTGTAGAACAGGATGCGCTCGGTCACAGTGGTTTTGCCGGCATCGATGTGGGCCATGATGCCAAGATTACGATAGCGCTCGATGGGGGTTTTGCGAGCCACGGCTCAATCCTCGAAACTTACCAGCGATAATGGGCGAAAGCCTTGTTCGCTTCCGCCATGCGATGCACGTCTTCGCGCTTTTTGACCGCTGCGCCGCGGCTTTCGGCGGCATCCATCAACTCCCCGGCTAGGCGCCGGGCCATCGATTTTTCGCCGCGCTTGCGGGAGGCATCGATGACCCAGCGCATCGCCAGGGTGTTCCGGCGCACCGCGCGCACTTCCACCGGCACCTGATAGGTCGCGCCGCCCACCCGACGAGATTTGACCTCAACGATCGGACGAACATTATCCAGCGCCTGCTCAAGCAGGCTCAGGGGAT
>JAGRHQ010000318.1 GCA_020444905.1 Candidatus Competibacteraceae bacterium | reverse complement strand
GTAGCGAGCGATCAAGTCGGCGAGGAGGTCACTGCCCAGGTCAATGGGAGCGAGACCGGGTTCAGCGCTGGCATACCGTTGCCAGACGGTTGTTCCTGTAGGACGGGCATGAATCTGCACTCGTCCGTCTTGAAGAATCGTCTGCATTTCGACGCCATCCTGGCCAACCGTCAGCGGCGCCTCGATCGTCAACGCACAGAGTCCAGGCAATCCGGCGGCTAACGCCAAAACGGCGTGAACGGCGCCAGGCAAGATGACCTGCTCATCAATCCGGTGTTCTTCCAGCCAATCCGGCGCGGTGGGGCGCACGGTCGCCATGAACAGGCGCTGGGCCAGCGGCGTGGAGAATTCCTGGCCGGGCAGAATTCCATCCTTCCTGGCGCCCTCCTTTCCCTTCGTGAGAGCGGGGTTAGAGGAGCAAGGGGGATCACGCCAATAGCGCCGATGTTGAAAGGGATAAGTCGGGACGGGCGCACGGGGACCGGGGCCGAGCAGCGTCGCCCAATCGACAGGCAATCCGTGGGTATAGAGCGCTGCGACTGCGTTCAACAGCGCACGCGGTTCATCCGCATTCGCCAGCGTCGGAACGATGCAAGCACGATCATTCTGGATGCGCGTCAGCCCTGTCAAGGTCGCGCCTGGGCCGATTTCCAGGAATGTGGTACAGCCCAAACGATCCAGCGTTTCCAGCGCCTTGGTGAAGCGCACCGGCTGGCGGGCATGGCGGGACCAGTGATCAACGGATGGCTGAGTGATCACGCCGCCGGTCAAGGTAGAAACCCAATGGAGTTGAGATGCTTGATGAGTCAAGCTGGTGGCGACCGCGTTCAGTTCCGCCAGAATCGGCTCCATGCGCGGCGAATGAAAAGCGTGGGCTACTTTCAACCACTGGTGGGCAATGCCCTGGCCGGCGAGCCATTCCAGCACACGCTGCAACGCCGCGCTATCTCCCGATAACACCACGGTCTGGGGCGCGTTGAAGGCGGCAAGATTAACCGCAGCAGCTTCTGCACCGAGCGCGGCTTGTATGACATCAGCAGCGGCGAACACCGCCACCATTGCGCCTCCTGCGGGGAGACGCTGCATCAATCGTCCCCGCGCCGCCGCCAAACGCAAGCCCGCTTCCCAGTCCAAAATGCCGGCGGTCGCCGCCGCCGCCAGTTCACCCAGACTGTGCCCAGTCACCGCGACCGGCCTAATCCCCCAAGCCTGTAATTGCGCGACTAGCGCCCATTGCAAGGCAAACAGCGCCGGTTGGGCCAATTCGGTATGAGTTCCTTCGCCTGTTAGGTCAAACAGCGTGGCCTGAATGCCGGGAACCTGTGATTCAGCCCGCTCAAGAATTGCGCCCGCCACCGGCAATGCGGTCAAGCCTCGTCCAGCGCCCGCGACCCAACTGCCCTGACCGCTGAATAGAAATGCTAAACGGGGTTGCGTTGCTGTCCGTACTGATACGGTGTCTTGCAAAGCGTTGCGAGCTTCTGCCGTTGACTCAGCGACAACGGCCAACCGCTGTGCAAAATGCCGTCGCCCCAACGCCGCCATTCGGCACATTGCAGGAAAGTCTGCCTCATCGGTCAACGCTTCCCGATAACGCTGACGCAAGGCGGTCAGCGCCGCCTCATCCCGCGCTGACAGACAGAGGAGCGAGTGGCGAGTAGCGTTTGACTCCTCTCGCCCTTTGGGAGAGGGGTTGAGGGTGAGGGGCGGCGCTTCGATCACCACATGCGCATTAGTCCCGCCAATCCCGAACGAACTGACGCCCGCCCGGCGTGGTCCTGTAGCCGGCCATGATCGCACTTTACTTGCTGGCGTGAAGGGCGTCTTCTCCAAACCCAGTAGCGGATTCGCCTGCCGAAAATGGGCGATGGGCGGCAACAGACCTTCCTTGACCGCCAGCGTCGCCGCTATCAATCCAGTCACGCCCGCCGCTGCTTCCAGATGACCGAACGCGGCTTTGACGCTGCCCAGCGCAATGCCGCCCTGGGGAAGCCCTCGAAAAACTTCATTCAAGGCGCGGATTTCAATGGGATCGCCAATCGGCGTTCCTGTGCCATGCGCTTCGATATAGCCTATCGTAGCGGCATCGACTCCGGCGACTGCCAGCGCTTCGGCGATGACCGCGGCCTGACCGTCCACGCTTGGGGCGGTATAGCCCGCCTTACGCCCGCCGTCGTTGTTCACCGCCGAACCCAGAATCACCGCCTGGATCGGGTCACCGTCGGCTAATGCATCGCTCAGGCGACGCAACGCGACGACAGCCACGCCTGAACCAAAGACTGTTCCATCCGCTGCGGCGTCGAAACTGCGGCAACGCCCGGTTGCTGACAGAATCGATCCTTCTTCATGGCGATAGCCGACTCGGTGTGGAACCCGCACATTCGCGCCGCCCGCCAGCGCCAGATCGCATTCGCCGGACAACAGGCTTTGACAGGCCAGATGCACCGCAACCAGCGAGGTCGAGCAGGCGGTTTGCACGCCGATACTAGGGCCGGTCAGGCCCAGCAGATAAGCCAGATGACTGGCTAGATAATCTTTCTCATTGCCGATCATCGCCAACAGTGTTGCTGGCGCGGCGCCAGCGCGCAGGTTAGGCAACAGATTGAACAGTAAATAGGAACTAATTGAACAGC
>JAGRHQ010000317.1 GCA_020444905.1 Candidatus Competibacteraceae bacterium | reverse complement strand
GCTGAGGGGAATTCATGCTGCTCTTGAGGAGCGGCCGTCAAGGCTTTTCAGGGAGAGAACTTATGACTGATGAGTAAATCACGGATGATGTCGAACAGGTACTCGCGTTCGACTTGCGCCTTTTCCTTGTTCACGCCGCGCCCCAACTGGCGTTCGTAACCCGGATCGTTGACGAGCTGGGCAAACAGCACCGCCCGCGCCGCCGCCAGAGGCCGCCGCGCCCACCACAGATGCAGGGTTGAAGGATGACCGTGGCGGATCGACTTTTCCCGTGCGGCGGCCACGTTAATATCGTCCAGAGGCAACGCGACTTCGATCAGTTTCCGGGGAGCCTTCATTCCATTCATTGGGGTTCGGTTCCTTCAATGGGTTTTTCGGCTCGGGTCAATAATTGCCCCAGATCAAGATTCTTGCTGGTTTCCGCCCAATCCGGTTCGTGGGTGAAGGGCTGGCGGATGTAATAGGGACCATCGACGCTATCGCCGTTCACCAGGACGACCGCCAGAATGAATTTATCCGCCTGATTGAGCCCATACAGGATTTCGTTGCGCGTGACCGTCACGGTTTTCTGATCGGCGGCGCGGCCTTTGACTTCGATATGACGGGACGGCGGAACCTTGCCGTCCCGCGCCGGGGGAATCGCGGTGATGTCCCAACCGCATTTCTCCGCCGATACGTCAAAGACCTGGTGCCCTAAAGCCCGCTCAGCGTCCATGACTGCCTGCATGGCCAGCGCCTCGATACGCGAACGGGCCTCGTGATCGGCGCAAAACTCTCCGCTACCCTTGCGCTGCGCCAACAGACCGGCGGGAACGATCAAAGCGCCGCCCACGATCACCGGCGTGCTGGAAACCACCTGCCGCATCGATTCAAGCTCCTTGCGGCGGGTCTCCAAACGTGCGGTCAGTTCCTCGACCCGCCGCCGGGCGTTGTCGGGCTGCAAGCGGGGTTGCTTACCGGCGGCCACATCCTCGGTGAGCTTGATGTAGCGCTCGGACCAATAATTGATTTCCTTGACAAAACGTTCCTGCACGGCCGCCAAGGTTTTTTCAACCATCCCTTCGCGGCGGGTCTTGACCTCGTCAAAATGCTCCGGAACCAGTTTGCGCGAAGCGTAAGCCAAAGCCATCTGCTCCAGATTCTGGGTCAACCAAGAGGCGTTCAGTACGTCCTGCACGAGCGCCAAATCATCCGAACCCATCGGTTCCAAATCCAGGTGCGGCGCATAGCCGGCATTGATCGCGTTGCCCTGCGCATCGATCCCGACAAACTGGATGCGACGGGAAGCCACCTTCCGGTTGTCCGGCTGCCCACCCTCCTTGATGGAATGATCGATGATGAACAGCACGCGCGGGGTCAGGCCGGCATCATGCCCATCGACCAATACCGCACCTTCCTTAAGCCGGCCACGATGCTGTTCCAAGACGATGTCGGTGGTGGCCTGCATCAGCGGATGGCCGGGATGAATCAAGCTTGCCATTGGCGCATGGATCCGCTCTTTCAAGCGAATATGCACCTTATCGAAGCAGACCCGCTCATAGCGGCGTAACACCGGCTCGCGACTCTTGCGGTCTCGCCCAGTGATCTGCCGGTCCCGTTCGCGGATGAGGGCCGGAACATGATTGATTTCGTAGCGACCGCTTTCGCGGGGTCGCATCTCGCCGCTCAGTTGCAGAAAGGCTTGCTGAAAGAAAGCCCGGATGAAATACGGTTGCAGCTTACGGGCTTCGGCCTTCTCCATCTCTTCCTTGACGGCAAACAAACGCTCCGGCGACATCACTTCCTCGCATAGCGCATTGCGTTTGATGATGGCTTTCAGGTGTTCGGTATCGAGCGCGCCTTCGACGACCCGATACAACCGGGCCTGGACCTCGGGATCGTCGCCGTAACGGATGGCCTCGATCAGCAGTTCGCGCAAGGACGAGTTATCGAATACTTCGCCCAACACATCGAACACCCGGCCGCCCAACGTCTGGCGTTCGACTTCCAGCTTCTCGAACAAGCGCTGAAACACATCGCCCTCGCGGGTTTCCGAGGCCACCAGGTTCCACAGGTGGCATACCTGCGTCTGGCCGATCCGGTGAATGCGGCCAAAACGCTGTTCCAGCCGGTTCGGATTCCAGGGCAGGTCATAGTTGACCATCAGGTTGGCGTTCTGAAGGTTCACGCCCTCGCCGGCTGCGTCGGTGGCCAGCAACACCCGCACGGTCGGATCGTTGCGGAACAGCTCCTGCACTTTGCGTCGCTCGTCCCGTTTGATACCGCCGTGAATCAACTCGACGGCCTCTTCGGAACCCAACAACCCGCGAATCCGGACCGCCAGATAATTGAGCGTGTCGCGATGTTCGGTAAACAGAATGAGCTTGCGCTGCCGGCCCTCGCTGTCTTTCATCTCCGGGGTGTTCTGAAGCAACCTGGAAAGCTCCTCCCATTTCCGGTCCTGCCCGGAATGCACCACCTCGCGAGCCTGTGTTTCCAATCGCTCCAGGATCAGGATTTCCGCTTCCAACTCGTGAAGGGTCTGGGCCGCGGTCGCTTGGTCGACCACGGCTTCCTCGAAGGTCTCGAATTCCTCATCCGGCATTTCGTCGGCGGATTCGTAGATGTCTTCCGGGACGTTGCCGAAATTCAGAGTCTCGGCCAGTATCTCCCCGCGCTGCCTG
>JAGRHQ010000316.1 GCA_020444905.1 Candidatus Competibacteraceae bacterium | reverse complement strand
AGGATTATTTATTCCGCTGATTGTCGTCAATTGTTGCGTACTGGGCCGCGCTGAATCATTTGCTTCCAAACAACCTGTAGCCGCTTCGGCCGCGGATGGCCTGGCCATGGGATTGGGTCTGACACTGGCGCTGGTGGTGATCGGGGGGTGTCGCGAAGTGTTAGGCAGCGCCACATTGTTTGCGCATGCCTCGCTGTTGCTGGGCGATAGCTTTGCTTTCCTGGAAACAACATTAATCCAAGATTACAAGGGTTTTCTGCTAATGCTGTTACCACCGGGCGGGTTTCTGGTGCTGGGGTTCCTGCTGGCCGGTAAACGGGTTATGGAGCGGGTGATGGAAAAGAGAGAGGTAAAAGAAGAATTTCATTGCAGTGTCCATTAATTGGAACTACGAATCCGGAATCCATAGTTGCAATATTTTATTCTTAGATAGGAGGATATATGCAGGTCAGTGTTGCTTATGCTGAGCCAGGACAACATCTCTGGCTACCCGTGGACGTGCCGGAAGGAAGTACGGTGCAACAGGCGATTGAGTCCTCTGGCGTTTTAATCCGTTGCCCGCATCTGAATCTTAAAAAGCAGCGGATTGGCATTTTCGGCAAGATCACTAAACTCACTGCACCGCTGGAAGCTGGCGATCGGGTGGAAATCTACCGACCGATTACTGTCGACCCCAAAACTATCCCGCAGCGAAAAATTGCCCTGGATGATGAGGAGGATGACGACGATTGATTGATCGTTTCCCGGATCCTGTAACAGGGTCGCATGATCAATTGCGCGGCAAGTCCTTGGTAAACTCCCTGAGCACTGTGCCGATGTCAATTGCGTAACCAATGCCCTCGAATTTTTCCGTGATCGCTTTCTTCGTATTGACGCCCACGACATGGCCGTTTTCCAAGACTAATGGGCCGCCACTGTTGCCGGGGTAAATTTTGGCGTCGGTCCGTACAAAGGAAGATTCAAAACCCGATATGACGCCGGTGCTGATTGAGTCGCGCAGTCCAATCGGACTGCCAATGGCATACACCGGTGCCCCATGAGTGATTTCGTAGGGCGCTGCCGGCTCTAGAGTTGGCGTTTGATACTGGTCAACTTTGAGCAGGGCCAGATCATGCTCACGGCTCACGGCAGAGAGGGAAGCATTTAATTCGGTTCCGTCCTTGAGGACGATGATAAACGTGTTAGTTGCGCCAGATACCGCCAGTTTCCAATCAGCCTCACGCCGCTTAGTCGTTACCTCGCGCTCTACCTCGTGAAATTCGCGACGATCAGCGGCCAGTTCTCTCTGCAACTCCTGATACTGATCCCGTTTGGACTGATAATACGCCCGCTTTTCTGCTTTTCCTCTGCCCTCGGGCAAAGAATCCAGATACGCTTGATACTGAGCAAGATCCTTTCCGAACTTCTCCAATTCCTGCTCTCGCCAAGCCAGCCGCTTGCGGTAATACTCAATTTTTCCCTTGGCGTCTGCAAAAGACTGTTCAAGCTCATCGCGTTTCTCCTCAGGTAACTTGATGACATGCCTGTTGGTTACGATATGCCCTTCCCTGGAAATGAAAAAACCGGAGCCGGTCCCAATCGAAGTTTTGACCATAACCGTACTCAGCGTCGCCTCCTGAAGCGGGTTCTGGGGCGAAAACCTGGCTTGCAAAAAGGTTTTGAGATCGCGTGTTGACAGATTCTTCGTGGTAGATTTGGAGACAATCTCGACGGGTTGTTGCGCAACATCGGGGCGTGGCCGGTCGGTGTAATGCCAGTTACCATGTTCATCCTGATATTTGTACATTTCGGCGACAGCAGGCGTACTTGAGAATAGGATTAACAAGCACACTCTGATCCATTGACCCTTTGTTTCAGGATGACAGCCGCCTTTACCGATGCTTGTTATGAACATGCCGAAAAGCCGATTCATAGGTATGATCCTCGCTCATTTTTATCGATAACCTAGTCATTAACGTGAGTTCCGGATAAGGATGAGGGGGGGTCACTGCATGTTCGCGCGCAGATCAACCAGCGCCTGGTCGAATGCATCAACCTGGATCAGACCCAAGCGTGGGAACTCGATGTCGATAATGACATAAACCGCCATAGCCAGTATCGCGGCGAATCCGAGTGTATGCAGCCAGTTGCGCGACTGACCGACAGCCATCTCGTAACCGGCCAGCACCGAGCTGGCGAGCGCTATACCGAAAAGCATGATGAAGATGACCAGAGGCGGATGCATCCGAGCGGACATGGTGCGGGTGGTGGTGATGTCGATCATCTGGTTCAGGGCGGGTAGCAACAACATGCTTGCAGCGGGCGGCGCTTCTTCCAGACGACCTACAGCGACCGTCTGTGACCAGATTTCGCTCTGCAACTGGTTGGCCCGATCGAGTTCTGCGAAAGCCGCCTGGATATCGGGCAGTTTTCGGTAAGCCTCCAGCCGCGCATCGACATAGCGCCGGAACAGATCGCGCAACGGCGGCTGTGCGTGGGTCGGCAGCAGGTCGAGCCGCAGCCAGGCGGTGCCAATCGCATTGGTCTCCTCGATAATCAATGCCCGCCGATCATCGAAGCGCGAGGCAGCGCCGGCAAAGGTGAAGGCCAGCAGCCTCACCACCTATCAGTTCCTCATTACGGGGCAAACCCGGTAGAAAGGGGGTAAGGGTTGTTGCATTTGCAGCTT
>JAGRHQ010000315.1 GCA_020444905.1 Candidatus Competibacteraceae bacterium | reverse complement strand
ATTTGGCCGCAGAATTCGGCATTACCGCCGTTATTCAACCGGGCGGCTCGATGCGCGACAACGAAGTCATTGCTGCTGCGGATGAGTACAACATGACGATGGTCTTCACCGGGATGCGGCATTTCCGGCATTGAGTTTTGACGCTGAAGCAGGGAGACATTGATGAACATCCTGATTATCGGCGGCGGCGGCCGCGAACATGCTCTGGCTTGGAAAGTTGCGCGCTCCAGCCGGGTCAACCAGGTCTATGTGGCGCCAGGCAACGCCGGCACGGCGCGGGAACCCAAAGTCACCAACATCGCCATTACTGCCGATGACGCGCCGGACCTGTTGCAATTCGCCGGCGATCACCAGATTGATTTGACGATCATTGGCCCGGAAGTCCCGTTAGTGTTGGGTATTGTCGACCAGTTCGACCAAGCGGGCCTGCCCTGCTTTGGCCCCTCCAAGGCGGCGGCGCAACTGGAAGGGTCTAAAGCTTTTGCTAAAGACTTCCTCGCCCGTCATCACATCCCGACCGCCCGTTATCAAAGCTTCACCGATCCGGATGCGGCGGAAGACTACATCCGTGCAATGGGCGCGCCGGTGGTGGTTAAGGCGGATGGTCTGGCGGCTGGCAAAGGCGTCATTCTGGCGCAGAACGAAGACGAAGCCATCGCCGCGATGCGCGGCATGTTAAGCGGCGCAGACTTCGGTACAGCGGGTCATCGGGTGGTCATCGAGGAATTTCTGGTCGGCGAAGAAGCCAGCTTCATTGTCATGACGGATGGGGAATTCATTCTGCCGCTGGCCTCTTCCCAGGATCACAAGGCCCGCGATAATGGCGACCGAGGACCGAATACTGGCGGCATGGGCGCGTATTCCCCGGCCCCGGTCGTGACGCCGCAATTGCACGAGCGGATCATGAGCGAGATTATCGAACCCACCGTGCGCGGCATGGCTGCGGAAGGTTGCCGCTATGTCGGGTTCCTCTACGCCGGAGTCATGATCACCGCCGATGGCCCCAAGGTGCTGGAATACAATTGCCGGCTGGGCGACCCCGAAACTCAGCCCCTGCTCTTGCGCTTACGCTCGGATTTAGTGGAGTTGTGCAAAGCGGCGCTGGAAGAACGCTTGAGTGACGTTGCGATTGATTGGGACTCGCGTCCAGCATTAGGAGTGGTGATGACCGCCGCCGGTTATCCCGGTCGCTACCAACAAGGCGATGTCATCTCCGGTCTGCCGGCGCATGACGGGGAGCTGGGCGACGATATCAAAATCTTCCATGCCGGAACGGCGGAAGCGAAGGATGGCCAGATCGTTACCCACGGCGGGCGGGTGCTCTGCGTCACCGCACTCGGCGCCACCGTCGCTGAAGCGCAGAATCTGGCCTACAACGGCATCAAGCGGGTGCATTGGGACGGGGCGTATTACCGCACCGATATCGGTTATCGCGCCGTTGCGCGCCACTCAAACTAAACCGTCAACCATTTCACCCAAGGACAAACATCACGGTCAGGAGAACGATGGCCGCACAATTTCCTCCCGATTCCGTCGGTCTGATCACGCCCCAAACCGCCTTTTTCGCTGAACCGCTGGCGCTGGATTGTGGCCGGACGCTGGCCGACTATGAAATCGTCTATGAAAGCTATGGAACGCTCAATGCGGACCGTAGCAACGCGGTGTTGATCTGCCATGCCCTCTCTGGCGATCACCATGTCGCTGGTTTTCACGAGGGCGACAGTCCGAGCAAGCCAGGCTGGTGGGATAACTGTATCGGCCCCGGCAAGCCCATTGATACCAGTCAATTCTTTGTGGTGTGCTGCAACAATCTGGGCGGCTGCAAAGGCTCCACTGGGCCAACCTCAATTAACCCAGATACCCGCAAACCTTACGGCCCGGATTTTCCCATTGTCACCGTCAAGGACTGGGTGCGCAGTCAGGCCCGGCTCGCCGATCGCCTCGGCATCCAGCAATGGGCCGCCATCATTGGCGGCAGTCTGGGGGGGATGCAAGCGATGCAGTGGGCGATTACCTTTCCCGAGCGGCTCCGTCATGCGCTAGTGATCGCCGCTGCCCCCCGCTTGTCAGCGCAAAACATCGCCTTCAACGAAGTCGCCCGACAAGCCATTCTGTCCGATCCTGACTTTCATCACGGCCATTACTATGAATTCGGCGTATTGCCCCGACGCGGGTTGATGATCGCCCGAATGCTGGGACACATCACCTATCTCTCGGATGAAGGGATGCGCGCCAAGTTTGGCCGCGAGTTGCGCCAGGGAACGCCCAACTTCAACTTCAACTTCGATACCGAATTTCAAGTGGAGAGTTACCTGCGCCACCAGGGCAAAGCCTTCGTGGATCGCTTCGACGCTAACACCTATTTGCTGATGACCAAAACTTTGGACTACTTCGACCCGGCAGCCGATTTCGATCAGGATTTATCGGTGGCCTTTCACCGGGCGCAGGCACGATTTCTGGTCATCGCGTTCACCAGCGATTGGCGGTTCTCCCCCGCCCGGTCGCGCGAGATTGTGCGGGCGCTGGTGCGGGCCAATCGTGAGGTCAGCTATGCCGAAATTACCTCGGAGTATGGCCACGATGCTTTTTTGATGCCCATTCCGCTGTATCACGACATGCTGCGCGGTTATCTAACCCGGGTCGCTCGTGAAGTGAACGGTCCCGAAGAAGCGTTCTCTTATGAAGCATCCCCCCTGCCTCATTCTA
>JAGRHQ010000314.1 GCA_020444905.1 Candidatus Competibacteraceae bacterium | reverse complement strand
GACCATGCGAAATCCCCCCCGACCCCCCTTTTTCAAAGGGGGGAGGTGAATGCTTACTGAAAATCGAGGTGCGGGAGCCGCAGGACTGGACTGGAGAGCGCAAGCCACGCGTTTATTTTTCGTACAGCTTTTTGGCCGGCACCGGTGATGCGCCCGTCGCCTGACCTAATCCTCTAGCGACCGTGCTGTTGCCCAGAAAACCGAAGACCGCAGCGGCAGCCGGCAATGAACCACTCTCTCCCCCTTCCACTAGCACATTCGGCACTTTCACGGCATCGGGATTGGCGGCGATAAACGCCAGCACTTCCTTGACCACCGCCAGTTGGTAAGTCAACTCCTTTCCCAACACCCCGGCCTGCGCTTGCTGACCGGCGGCGATTTCCTGCAAGCGCAGCTTCTCTCCTTCACCGCGTAACTGGGCTGCCGTGCGATCCTGTTTCGCTACCTCCACCTGGATTTCCGCCCGCACCAGTTCCGGTTGTTGTTCAGCAGTCGCTCGCGCTTTCTCGGTTTTAATCCGCTCCTCCTGCGCTTGCTGTTCCTTGCGGAAGGTAGTAATCATTTGCTGAGCCAACTGCTCCCGTTTGCGGGCCAGCAGTAATTCCGGCGGAATAACCGGATCGCCGAACCGCACTTCACGGATCGAAACGCCAGCGTTGCGCGCCTCGGGAATCAGCGCATCCAGCACCGCCTGTTCCAGTTGGGGTCGTTTATCTTGCAAGTCCAACACCCGGCGCACGCTTTGCAAATTGTCGCCTTCCTGATCAACGGGGATGGGCGCCGTGGAGCCAGTGACGTTGCGGACAATGCTTCTCACCGTGGGCGTGATGATCTTATCTTCGACTGCCTGTAAGTCGCCGACCGATGCGACGACAAAAGGCGCGTCCTCCGGCGTCACCTGAGCCAGGATGCGCAAATCCTGGGGAATCTCCCAGCCCTCAACCCGCAGCAGCACCGCGTTATCCGCGGCATTCTCCGGCGTCACGACTTCTTCGCGTTCAGCAGTCTGTTCGATCTGACCATTCTGATTCAGCGTCAGGTTGATGCGTCGCCGGGCATAACCACCCTGATATTGCCAGGTCTGAATGCGGGTATCGACCAACGCGACCTCGTAAGCGCGCCGGTTCAGATAATAGGTGCCCGGCAACAAGGGTTCGCTCCATACGCCACGACAGCCTCGGGGTACGAGCGGAATCGACAATTTGGCGGTCTGTTCATCATGAACCGGTTGACAAACATCGACGGACTTTTCCTGCACATTAGACTTAATCACCGCCACGAAACCCGCCGGCACTGACGTCGCCCGCAAGGCATCCCCCTTGTTATAAACCTCGAACAAATACTGATTCAGCCGATAGCGACCCGGTTTCAACACGGTCAGTTGTGGTCCCTTCTGACCCTTGCCTTCGGTGAGAAAGTAGGCAGCGTCGAGCATTTGCTGCTCGTCGGGCCAAGCATCGGCCAGAAATTGATCAGCGCGCAACGGCCTCCCATCACGGGCAACGATGTAGCCGTAATGACCTTCGGGAATTTCAGTCACCGGCAATTGTTCAACGTCGTACAAAATATTGAGCAATGGCTTGAAGTTAAAGCCGGGACCGAGAATCTCCGCCTGAGGTCCGGCCTCGCCGCTCATGGCGATGATATGGCCTGGCGGCAATTCGCTGGCCCCGTAAATCAGCTTGAGATGACCCACCTTGTCCTGGTCGATGATCACAAACGACGTCGCCAGCGCCATGAAGACCGCTGCCAATGACAGAGCAACGCGGGCGCCGGTTTGCAGCCAGCCAAATCGGGCGGGAATGAAGCGCGGGGCGAAAGCAGCGCCAAGCGCGAAGAGGATGATTAGAAGTAAAATGCTCATCGGTCATCTCTCGTTTAGCTGTCGAATTTTACGAGTATGCGTTCACCTCCCCCTTTGCCAAAGGGGGGACTGAACGGTTACTTTTACGAAATAGCGATGGTTGGCCTTGATCATCATTCTGGCCTTAAAAGAACCCAGAAGACCCGAAAAAAGACAGGATTTTTGTATTCAACGTCAACGCTAACGTCAGTGCTCCCAGCACAAGCACCCAGTCCCTTGCCTGGAACCGATATTCGGCCAGCGGAGTGCGGGTCGGGCCACCGAAACCACGCGATTGCAAGGCTTCGGCCAAGTCGTCAGCAAAGCGCATCACGCTGGTTAGCAATGGCCCGAGCAGAGCCAGGCCGTTGCGAAACAAATAAACGCCATCGAGTCGAATCCCTCGACTTTCCTGAGCTTCGCGCACTTCCTGAGCCAACATCGCCATCGTCGGCGCGAAACGCAATGTTCCTTCCAACAGAAACACGGCTTGAGGCGACAAGCCGCTGGCCAGTAACGATTCACTCAGTTCCTCCGGTGGCGCCAGGGCGAAGAACCATACACTGGCGGTCACCAGCGCCAACAAGCGCAATACCGCACCGATGGCTGCTTCCAGACCACTACCGAAACCAACAATTACCGCAAAAAGCAGCAAGGTTGGCCCGAGCACCCGCACAATCCGCCACCATGCGTCACCGTATCGCCCAAGCGCGATGCCCAGCAGCGCCAAAGTCAGTAACGGCAACAACTCGATCGGTCGGATCGCCAACAGAATCAACCCACATCCCAGCAGATAGACGATTAGCAGGGCGCGAGGGTCGAAGTATCCGGTTTGTAACCGCTCAGTCCCCCCCTTTGGCAAAGAGGGGTTAGGGAGGGTTTTGGCCTCGTTGCTCGTGCGAAGTCCCCCCTGCTCCCCCTTGGG
>JAGRHQ010000313.1 GCA_020444905.1 Candidatus Competibacteraceae bacterium | reverse complement strand
GGCGCAACCGGCATTGCGCGGGGGCAGAAGGCATTGCACGTTTAGTCCAGGGTATTCCTCACGCTTTGTTGCTTTGACAGGGGCCGCAATCGGCCTCTGTCGTTGATTTCAAGTCATTCGCCGATATCGATAAGCTTAAAGGAAAAGTAGATGTCTTACAGTGACTTTACTCTCGAAAAAATTCAACAAAGCTTTGCGTTAAAGATGGTTGAAGATCAGGATTTATTTTCTTCCATTCTTGAAATCGAAATCAGCAATATTCTCAAGCAAAATCTTGAGCTGAAGGTTCCTTTGGCGTTAGCGATCAACACCGAAAAAGCTCGCTCAGAGTTCATCATTGCCGAAGTTTTAGTTGAACTGAAAAGAATATTAAATGGCAAAATCAGCCTGTTTTCCGGTATCAATCTGGATGTAGACAAAGAGAAAGGTTTAAATGGATATTGCGATTTCATCGTCAGCCAATCGTCTGAACAATTTTTCCTGAAAGCGCCGATCATTACGATTGTGGAAGCTAAAAACGAGAATATACCCAGTGGCATCGGTCAATGTATCGCGGAAATGATCGCTGCCCGTTTATTTAATGAACAAGCCGCGCAACCCATTGAAAGACTCTATGGCGCTGTGACGATTGGCAACATCTGGAAATTTTTGAAATATGAACAGGGCGCTGTTTATATTGATCAGCAGGAATACCATATCAGCCAAGTCAACAAAATTGTCGGTATTCTGGTAGCTATGGCAACGGAAACAGCTTGAATACGCAATCACCCCTATCTCAACCATCTGAAGGTATCATCAAAAATGAAGGTTTATTACGACAAAGACGCCGACCTGTCCCTGATCAAGGCTAAAACCGTTGCGATCATTGGTTATGGTTCTCAAGGCCACGCCCATGCGCTCAACCTGCGCGACTCCGGCGTGAATGTGATCGTTGGGCTACGTCCGGGTTCTACATCCGCTGTTAAGGCTGAGAACGCCGGGTTGACGGTTAAACCCATCGAAGAGGCCACCGCCGCCGCCGACGTGGTGATGATCCTCGCGCCTGACGAGCATCAGAGTGCGATTTACCGGCAGATCGAACCGAAGCTCAAGCAGGGCGCGGCGCTGGCCTTCGCCCACGGGTTCAACATCCATTTTGGCGCAGTGATGCCGCGCACCGATCTCGACGTGATCATGATCGCCCCCAAGGGACCGGGTCATCTGGTTCGCTCCACTTATACGCAGGGCGGCGGCGTTCCCTCGCTGATTGCCGTGGCGCAGGATGCTTCCGGTCAGGCCCGCGACATCGCGCTGTCTTATGCATCCGCGAATGGCGGCGGTCGCGCTGGAGTCATTGAAACCAGCTTCCGCGAGGAGTGCGAGACCGATCTGTTCGGCGAACAAGTCGTGCTGTGCGGCGGATTGACCTCGCTAATTCAAGCCGGATTTGAGACGCTGGTGGAAGCCGGTTACGCGCCGGAAATGGCCTATTTCGAGTGCCTGCATGAAGTGAAGCTGATCGTCGATCTGATCTACGAAGGCGGCATCGCCAACATGCGCTACTCGATTTCCAACACGGCGGAATATGGCGATCTCACGCGCGGGCCGCGCATCATCACCGAAGACACCAAGGCGGAGATGCGCCGGATTCTCAAGGAAATCCAGACCGGCCAGTTTGCCCGCGAATTCATTCTGGAGAATCAGGCAGGTGCGCCGGTGCTCAAAGCTAACCGCCGCCTGAGCCGTGAGCACCAAATCGAGCAGGTGGGCGAAAAGTTGCGCGGCATGATGCCGTGGATTAAAGCCAATCGGTTGGTGGATACCAGCAAGAATTAACCAGTGAACGAAGAGTCCCCGCAAGCGCGCCGTTCGCGCGGCGTCTATCTGCTGCCCAATCTATTCACGACCGCCGCGCTGTTCTGTGGCTTTTACGCGATCATTGCCGCTCTGCGGGGACGCTTTGAAGTCGCCGCCATCGCCGTATTCGTAGCTATGATCCTGGACGGATTGGACGGGCGGGTGGCGCGCATGACCCATACCGAAAGCGAGTTTGGCGCACAGTATGACAGCATGGCCGACCTGGTGTCCTTTGGCTTGGCACCCGCGTTGATCATGTATGAGTGGGCGCTCGGCTCCATGGCGGACATGGGCGGTTTCCTGGCCAAACTCGGCTGGCTGGCGGCGTTTTTCTACACGGTCATGGCGGCGTTGCGACTGGCCCGGTTCAATGTGCAACTGGGCAGCACCGACAAACGCTACTTTATTGGCCTGCCCAGTCCTTCGGCGGCGGCGATCATGGCGGGGATGGTCTGGTTCTGCGCCGACCTGGGACTGGACGGCCCGCACACGCGATGGCCTGCGCTGATCGTTACCATTGGCGCAGGCGCGCTCATGTTCAGCAATATTCTTTATTTCAGCTTCAAGCAGTTCGATCTGCGTGGGCGCATGCCATTTATGACGGCGCTGCTGGTGGTGCTGATCTTCGTGTTCACTTCGATCGATCCGCCCAAGGTGCTGTTTCTCGGTTTCCTGATTTATGGGTTATCGGGTCCGGTCCTGTATCTAACGCGGCGGTTGCGCGCCCGCCGCCGCGCGCAGGAATCGGAGTGAACACACTAATACGGTTAAGAGACTGCAACGTCTTCAAATACCGTTGAATTTTCCGCAACTCCTCTGGTCTGGGCGCTGGTTCAGTAATATTCTTCGATAACATAATTAACTCATCAGTCATAAGTTCTCTCCCTGAAAAGCCTTGACGGCCGCTCCTCAAGAGCAGCATGAATTCCCCTCAGC
>JAGRHQ010000312.1 GCA_020444905.1 Candidatus Competibacteraceae bacterium | reverse complement strand
AAGACTCAATACTGAGCAGTTAGCGGACCTGCTTGATCAGTAATGTCCCCTTTTGCTCCCGCATCCTAATCAAACAACCGGTTTATGCAAGTATGCAAACCCGCAAACCACAGGAGATTCTTATGGAACTGGCTTGCCTGGACCTGGAAGGGGTCCTGATTCCCGAAATCTGGATCAATGTCGCTGAGCGCACTGGTATTGAGGGATTGCGACTGACCACCCGCGATATTCCCGATTATGACCAACTCATGCGGGGGCGGTTGGAACTGCTGGATCAGCATGGGTTAAAGCTTTCAGACATCCAGCAGGTGATCGCCGGGATGGGGCCGCTGGAAGGGGCGCGCGAGTTTCTCGACTGGTTGCGTGAGCGGTTTCAGGTGGTGATCTTGTCGGATACCTATTATGAGTTTGCGCTGCCATTGATGCGGCAGCTGGACTGGCCAACCTTGTTCTGCCATCGCCTGGAAGTCGTCGATGACCATGTAGTGGGGTATGTCCTGCGGCAGCCTGACTCCAAGCGACAGGCGGTGCAGGCTTTTCATCAACTCAATTTCCGGGTGATCGCCGCCGGGGACTCCTATAACGATACCGCGATGCTGGCGGAAGCGGAGGCCGGAATTTTGTTCCGTCCACCGCAAAATGTGATCGACGAATTTCCGCAGTTCCCGGTAGCGCGGACGTTTGCGGAAATGCGCGAGGCGTTTCGCCAAGCCAGTGTACGGTCGCTTTGAGTCCGAATCACGCATTCATCGGATGATGCGGATTTCGCTGTTGACTTCCTCCCCGACCTGAAGGCCGGGGTCTCTCGCGGGGAAGGATGCGCAGCGACGCCTTAACCATTACCTCAACTGGGGTGGCGCCGGTTTCAGCACCACCCCACCAAGTGGCGGCAGATCCAGCACTAGCGAAAACGGAAAACCGTGACTGGAGTATTCCTCCGCCTGGGCTTTGCCGCCCGGCAGGGTCAAACCGGAGCCGCCAAACTCTCGGGCGTCGCTATTCAATAATTCCCGATATTCCACCGGATAGGGTACGCCGATCCGGTAATGGGGACGCGGCGCATCAGCGAAGTTGAGCACGAATACCAGCGCATCGCGCGGATCGCGGGCCTTGCGCTGGAACGCCAGCACATTGGTCTCCGCGCCACTGGGATCGATCCAGTCAAAGCCTGCCCCGTGGAAATCCACCTGGTAAAAAGCCGGCTCCCGGACATACAGCTTGTTCAATGCCGCCAGAAAGCGCTGTAAGCCCTGGTGCGGGGGCAGGTTGGCCTGGCTCCAGTCCAGTTCGCTGTCATGGTTCCATTCGCCAGGTTGGCCAAACTCGCCGCCCATGAACAGCAGTTTTTTGCCGGGATGGCTATACATGAAAGCGTATAGTAATCGGAGATTAGCGAACTGTTCACGTTCGCTGCCCGGCATCTTGCCCAATAGCGATTTCTTCAGATGCACGACTTCGTCGTGCGATAGCGACAGAATAAAGTTCTCATTGAAGGCGTAAACGATGCCAAAGGTCAGCTTGTCGTGGTGGTAGCGGCGATGCACGGGGTCTTTTTGCATGTAGAACAGCACATCATGCATCCAGCCCATGTTCCATTTGAAGCCAAAACCCAGCCCGCCGATATCGGTGGGCCGCGACACATTTGGCCAGGCGGTCGATTCTTCGGCGATCATCATCACGCCGGGGAAGCGAGCGTGAACCACTGAGTTGGTATGCCGCAGAAATTCAATCGCCTCCAGATTTTCGTTGCCGCCGTACTTGTTCGGAATCCAGTCCTTTTTGGAATAATCCAGATACAGCATGGACGCCACCGCATCGACCCGCAGCCCGTCGAAGTGGAAGGTATGCAGCCAGTACAGAGCATTGGCGATCAGGAAATTCTCCACCTCATGCCGGCCATAGTTGAAAATCAGTGTTCCCCAGTCGGGATGCTCGCCTTGACGCGGATCGGCGTGTTCGTAAACGCAGGTGCCGTCGAACCAGGCCATGGCATGAGCGTCTTTCGGGAAATGCGCTGGCACCCAGTCGAGAATCACTCCGATACCGTTCTGGTGGCAACGGTCGATCAGTTCCATCAGATCATCCGGGCGGCCAAACCGGGCAGTGGGCGCGTAGAAGTTGGAAATCTGATAGCCCCAGGACGGACCGTAGGGATGCTCAGCCAAGGGCAGGAATTCGATGTGAGTAAAGCCCATCTTTAATACGTAGGGAATCAACTGATCGGCCAACTCCCGGTAGGAGAGGAACTCCCCATTAGGCTTATGTCGCCAGGAACCGGCGTGAACCTCGTAAATCGCCACCGGTCGGCGCCAGACCGGTTCCCGCATCCGTTGCTGCATCCACTCGCCATCGCGCCAGACATGTTTACCGGCCTGGTCATAGACCACGCTGGCGGTGCCGGGCGGCGTTTCGGTATGGAAGGCAAAGGGATCAGTCTTCAAAAAGACATTGCCGTTGCGGGCCAGGATTTCGAACTTGTACAGTTCGCCCTCCGCCAGACCCGGCACGAACAATTCCCAAATCCCGGAACCCGGACGCAGGCGCATGGGGTGGCGGCGGCCATCCCAGTAATTAAAGGTCCCGACTACGCTGATGCGCTGGGCATTGGGCGCCCAAACCGCGAAATTGACGCCGCGCCGCCCATCGACCTCGCAGGGATGCGCTCCCAGATTCTCGTAAATCTGGTAATGATTGCCTTCCGCGAACAGGTAGCAATCCTGGTCGCTGAGCATTGAGAAAGTCGTCGCATAAGGATCGGCGAAGGTATGGAATT
>JAGRHQ010000311.1 GCA_020444905.1 Candidatus Competibacteraceae bacterium | reverse complement strand
TCGGACTCGGGCTGTTCGGCTACTACCTGGCCAGCTACCTGGATTTCCTGGGTCTGCGCTTCATCAGCGCTGCGCTGGAACGATTGATCTTGTTCGTTTATCCGACGCTGGTGGTCCTACTTGGGGCCTTGTTCCTTGGTCAATCGCTCACCCGTCGGACACTGAGCGCGCTGGCGCTGTGTTATGTTGGCATCGCCTTCGCCATCGCGCATGATCTGCGGCTCACAGACGCTGCTCAGGAGCTTGCGCTTGGCAGCGCTCTGGTGTTTGGCAGCGCCTTGTCCTACGCCCTCTATCTATTGGGCAATGGCATGATCGTGGGCCGGTTGGGAACCGTGCGGGTAACCGCGTTCGCCTCAATAGTGGCCTGCGTGCTGGCGATCGGCCAATTTCTGCTGTTACGCCCGGCAACTGCATGGATTCAGCCTGAACCAGTCTATGCGCTGGCGCTGGCCATGGCCCTATTCTCCACAGTGTTGCCGGTGTGGGCGGTGTCAGAGGCGATTCGCCGTCTGGGGGCGGGGCCGGTGGCTCTGACCGGCAGTCTGGGACCGATTGTAACCTTGCTGTTAGCGTGGCTGCTACTCGATGAAACTCTGGGCCTCGCACAATTAACAGGCGCAGTGTTGGTGATCAGCGGAGTCACGGTCATGACGCGCCGTTAGAGACTCAAAGTCGCCGCCACCCGAATGTTTATGCGCGCTTGCCCCCAGCGTTCTCCAAACAGTTGTGGACTGTGGAAAAGGCAGGGTTGATGGCAGATAATGCGCAAGGCGTGAAGGCTGTTTCCGCAACGGGGATGACCGCGCCGCCCCAGACTGGCAAGGTCGAGTATTACGAGATTCAGAAGGGTGATACATTGTCGGCCATCGTCAAGCAATTCCTCGGCCAGGCAGCGGTCCATCCAAAGATTTTCGAGACCCACAGCGAAGTCATCAAGGATCCATTCCGGCCAGAAGATTCGCATCCCCGTTAGCCGAATACGTCGTTATTCAGCGCCAAACCTGGATTTCTGGGTTATCGCCCGCCCGTAGGCGGGCTTCCATTAGCAAAACGCAGGAGATTCTTATTATGCCGATTATCAATCGTATGGCTGCCGAATTTATCGGCACCCTCTGGCTGGTGCTGGGAGGCTGTGGCAGCGCTGTGCTGGCTGCGGCTTTCCCCAGTTCCGATCCTACTAATCCCCTGGGCATTGCCTTTGTCGGCGTTGCACTGGCCTTTGGTTTGACTGTACTGACCATGGCCTACGCCATTGGCCACATTTCCGGTTGCCACCTGAATCCGGCGGTATCGGTAGGGCTATGGGCCGGCGGACGCTTTCCGGCCTCCGACCTGGTTCCCTACATCATCGCTCAGGTATTGGGCGCTACCGCCGGCGCGACGATCATTTATCTGATCGCCACCGGCAAACCAGGCTTTGAACTGGGCGGCTTTGCGGCTAACGGCTTCGGCGAACACTCACCGGGTCAATACGGATTGAACGCGGCGCTCATTTGCGAAATCGTGATGACCTTCATGTTTCTGATCGTCATCCTCGGCTCCACCCACAGGAATGCTCCATCAGGCTTCGCCCCGATCGCTATTGGCCTGTGTCTGACTCTGATCCATTTGATCAGCATTCCGGTGACCAACACCTCGGTCAATCCCGCGCGCAGCACCAGTCAGGCGATCTTCGTCGGCGGCTGGGCCTTGCAACAACTCTGGCTATTTTGGGTCGCACCCATTGTTGGCGCAGCGCTGGCCGGCTTTTTCCACCGCTGGATGGCAAGCGATCAACCCGCCAATTGATGCTGTTTCTCGATAAAATTTAGCTTTTTTAGGAGCCTGTTTGCTCGAGATTCAATGGGTTATCGCCTGTAAACAGACTCCTGCGCATCCGTGTTTGATATGAGGTTGGCCTTGCCCAGAAAGGGGAGTCTGGATGTCCAGACTCCCTTAGTAAAAGGCCATACTATAGTTTGCTACAGCAAAAGTTATAGCCATTGGTAACCACCAGGAGCCTAACCGCATGTCCACCTCCACGTCCTCCTCCATACTAACTTCCGAAGAAATTCCAACACTTCCGGTTATGGCCGGGGTGCTCGCCGAAGCCTTGCCGCAGACCCAGCAGGATTTAGCCGCTCGCGCACCGGCGCCTGAACAAGATCAGCAACAGATTGCTGAACTGGTCACCCAACTTGATTTACAGGACACGCATTCGATTCTGTTCTTTGGCAGCAAAGCCCAGGAACAGTTGACCACCATTTCCGACAACATGCTGGAAGGGGTGCGGAGCAAGGATATAGGTCCAGCAGGTACGGCTTTGGGCGAGATGGTCAAGGTGTTGCGCGCTTTCAATCTGGAGGACCTGGATCCTAACAAAAAACAAGGGTTCTTCGCCCGGCTGTTTGGCAAGATCACGCCACTGGCCAAAGTGGTGCAGGAATATGAAACAGTGCGGAACGAAATCGACCAGATTAGTAACTCTCTGGAGCGACACAAGACCCAGTTACTGACCGACATCACCGCGCTCGACCGTCTGTACGACGCCAATCTCGATTACTTTCACACTCTGGAACTGTACATCACCGCTGGCGAAGAAAAGCTGCGTCAAGCAGATGCTGAGGAGCTGCCGGCGCTAGAGCGGGAAGCCGCCGCCAGCGAGGACATGGTGAAGGCGCAACAGTTGCGCGACCTGCGCGCTGCCCGTGACGATCTGGAACGCCGGGTTCACGATCTGAAATTAACCCGCCAAGTCACCATGCAGGGTCTGCCCAGCATCCGGTTGGTGCAGGAAAACGACAAG
>JAGRHQ010000310.1 GCA_020444905.1 Candidatus Competibacteraceae bacterium | reverse complement strand
CGCTGTACACCATTTCGCCCAGCCCTTCCCAGGCGGAATCGCCAGGTTGACCGGCGTCCAGACCCAGGGCGCTGGTGAAAACCACTGGCACCGCCGAAACCTGCCCGCCCTGCCGCCGGGCCTGTTCGCGCATCACCTGAACGCCGCTGAACGCGCCGTGATCCAGGTCCGCAGCCAGGCGTTTCTGCAAAGTACGCGCGCGCTCAGCGAAATTCGGCGCGGACCCATCAAACTCCAAGAGAATGGTTGAGGTGAAATCGCCGATAATCTGCATGATTTCAGGATGCAGCGCCGGGCGGTTGAACAGGGTCAGGGTAATACAGAATCGGGGGTAGCGGCTCCAGGCGGCCAGCACATCGGCGTAGGCGGCGCACAGCAAACCGGACGGGGTAAGTCCCAGCTGCTGGGCGCGCGCGCGCAAAGCGGACCACTCGGCCTGATCCAGCCGCTGTAGGCGGCGGACAAAATGCGGGCGCGTCAGGCTGGCCGGATCGCGCAGCAACGGCAATTCCGGTCCGCTGGGCAGATCGGGCAGTCGCTCCAGCCAATAGCGTTCGGCCCGGTGGTAGCTCTCACTGTTACGTTGAGCCACTTCCGCCAGTACCACATCGCGGAAGGACAATTCCAACGGCGGCAATTCCAGCGCCGGATCAGCGGCGAGCCGCACCCATTCCTCGCGCAACTGAAAAATGCTGGCGGCGTCCAGCACCAGCAGATCAAAGCCCAGATGCAGACGGGTGCGGCGTTCATCAATATGAGTCGCCCGGATGTCGAACAGCGGCCATTGGGTAGCGTCGAAAACCCGATGCGACAACTCGCCACGCAAGCGGGTCAACTGCGCCTCGCGTTCGGAGTCCGGCAAATCACGCAGGTTTAACACCGGAATTTCATAAGGCGGAACCTGCGCCAGAATGCGTTGCTGCCCGTCCCCGGCGACTACTGCCCGCAGCATATCGTGCCGCGCCACCAGCCGCCGCCAGGAATCCTGGAACTGTTCGAGCGGTAGATCATAGCCATCCATCTCGGTGTAGAGGTGGCAACCGATGCCGCCCAACTCCATCCCCGGTCCCCGGCCTACCCAGTAGGCTTGCTGAATATCGGTCAGCGGGAAGGGTTCGTAACGATGCGCTGGGTCCGGCTGAATCAATTCAGCGGGCGCGGCAACCGGCGCGGTTAGGTCTAGGTTGGCCAACAGCAGATCGGCCAGTTGTCCGACGCTGGCCCCTTCCAGAATGGCGCGCACCGGTAATTCGATGCCAAGCGCGGTCTTGACCCGGTTTTTCAGCTCCACCGCCATCAACGAATCGAAGCCCAGTTCCGGCAGCGGCGTCTCCAATTTCGGTGGACGACTCAAGCCAATCACTTCCGCGACCCGCGTTGCCAGGAAGGTTTGCAGCAGGCTCAGCCGTTCTGTCGCATCCGCCTGGCGCAACCGGGTTGGCAGGTCGGTGGTAACGACGGGCGCTTGCTCCGCCACGGCGGTTGACTGAATCGCCACGGTTTTTTCAAAGCCGGCGAAAAAGGGTGGATGGGCCGATTCTGGGAACTGCGCCAGCAATTGCGGCCAGTTCACTTCGGGCAACACGACGGCTTGCGCCGGTTGTTCAGTCAACGCCCATTCGAAAATCGCTAATCCCTGTTCCGGCATCATCGCGCCGATGCCGATGCGCTGCATCTGCCTTTCCACCCCGCGCCGCGCCGCCGCGCCGATGTCTCGCCACGCACCCCAGTCCAGACTGATCGCCGGCTGCCCTTGCGCCTGGCGGGCCTGGGCGAAAGCGTCCAGCCAAGCGCTGGCGGCGGCATGATTGGCCTGCCCCGTTGAACCGAGTACGCCAGCCATCGAAGCGAACAGCACGAAGAAATCCAGAGGATGATCCAAGGCCAACCGATGCAAATGCCATGCGCCATCGATCTTGGCCGCCATAACTCGCTCGAAATGCGCCCAGTCCTGATCGCGCAACGCCGCATCGTCCAAAGCGCCCGCAGCGTGAATGATTCCGGCCAACGGCAGCCAGTCCTGTTGCAATTCGGCAAACAGCGCTTCCATCGCTGGACCATCAGCCACATCGACCTGGGGCGTCCACACGTGTGCTCCCGCTTGTTCCAGCCGAGTGATCGTTTGCCGGGCGGCTTCATCCGGGGCGCTGCGTCCTACCAGCGCCAGTGTGCGAGCGCCCTGCGCGACCAGCCAGTCCGCGACCGCCAAACCCAGACCGCCCAAACCGCCGGTGATCAGATAAGTCGCATCAGGGCGAATTTCCGGCGTGGCGCGTGATTGATCCAGGTTTGCCCGACGACCTAATCGAGCCACGCGGCGACCAGTTGGCGAAAGCGCTACCTGATCTTCATCACTGTCGGCCCAAATCTCGGCGAACAAGGCGTCGACCAGAACAGTCCCCCCCTTTAACAAAGGGGGGTTAGGGGGGATTTGCGCCGCACTGTCCGTGAGGAATCCCCCCCGACCCCCCTTTTCCAAAGGGGGGAGATGAGAGGCGGCGTCTTCCAAAGAGGGGAGATGAGAGGCGGCGTCTTCCAAAGAGGGGAGATGAGAGGCGGCGTCTTCCAAAGAGGGGAGATGGGGGAAGGCGTTCAGGTCAATCCGGGTGCAGCGCAACTCGGGATGCTCCAACGCAATCGTGCGCCCCAAGCCCCATAATGAAGCCGGTGCGACCGTCATCGGCGATCCCTCTTCAAATTGCGTAACATCCTGAGTCACCAACCATAATCGGGCCGGTTCCGGTCGGTCGAGCAAACCTTGCGTCAGACGCAGAGCGGAAGCGCACAACCGGCGCTG
>JAGRHQ010000030.1 GCA_020444905.1 Candidatus Competibacteraceae bacterium | reverse complement strand
CGACAAAGTTGCTAAATTGGGCCACTCGTCCCGCTTCCCCTGCAGCTTTTGCTCGTTCCACGGATACGGCCTGGCGCTGCGGCGCGAGAGCGGGACTTGCTGGCGGGGGAGGAGCAGGTTGCGGTTTTGCTTCAGCTAGCGGTTCTGGCATTGCCGCGTCACGCTCTTCCATTTGGCGTTTCGCTGCTTCACGGGCGGGCTGCGCCATTGGTTTGGAATCAGCCGCGGCTGATCCCGCTGGTGATTCCGCATTAGGCGAGCATCCTGTCAATAGGATGACGACAACGGTAGAAAGAGCAATCAGTAAGGTTCGATTCATGATGTTCTCCACGGAGAATTGAGAGTTCATCGCTATAAACGCCGAATGTCGGAGAATGGGGTTAATATGGAAGTTTAAGGCATCAGGTATCCCCATGACCCCTTATCTGGACATTTCCCTGACGATTTCCCCGAACCTGCCACATTGGCCTGGAAGTCCGTTGACTGAATTAACCCGCCGCCGCGACATGGCGCAGGGCGATCCGGTGAACGACAGCGTGCTGACCTGTGGCGTCCATACCGGCACTCATGTCGACGCGCCCCTGCATTTTCTGGCGGATGGCGCGGATGTCACTGATTTGTCGCTGGAGGCGCTAATCGGCCCGGCAAGAGTGGCTGCTTTGCCTGATGTGGAGGTCATCGCCGCCCACGATCTGGAGGCGCTTAATCTGCCGCCGGATACCCAGCGTCTGTTGCTGCGCACCCACAATTCCGAGGGCTGGCAACGGGGAGACCACGCTTTCCGCCCGGACTTTATAGCGCTCACTACCGATGCTGCGCACTGGGTCGTAGCACGAGGTATTCAACTGATCGGCATTGATTATCTGTCGATTCAGCGGTTCCGCGACAACCCGGAAACCCACATCGCTTTGTTGCAAGCCGGGGTCGTCATTGTAGAAGGGTTGAACTTGGCCGGGATCGAGCCTGGAGATTATGAGCTAATCTGTCTGCCGCTCAAACTGGCTGGCGCTGAAGGCGCGCCCGCACGGGCGGTGTTGAAGAGACTAAGAAATGAGTAGCTTTTTTATTATTATAAAGTGACTTAGCTGCTCAACTCCTCAACGCCGCCCAACGCGCTGTGGAAATCGCCATTGAAACCGGCGAAGCCGCCGCGCTTGCATTCCTCAACGCGATAGACGAGCGGAATTCCCTGTCATCATGATCACCGTCACACCCACCCTCCAGCTTGACGAAAACGAACTGCAATTTCAGTTCAAGCTGGCGTCCGGTCCCGGTGGCCAGAACGTCAACAAGGTCGCCACGGCGGCGGAGCTGCGTTTCGACGCCGCGCATTCCCCGGCCTTGCCCGATGAAGTCAGAGCGCGGTTATTCACCCTGGCCGGAAGCCGTATGAACAAGGACGGGGAGTTGCTCATTACCGCCCGGCGCTTTCGCAGCCAGGAACGCAATCGCCAGGACGCCATTGATCGCCTGGTTGCCTTGATTCAGAAAGCAACGGAAATCCCCAAGCCACGCTTGAGACGGAAACCCTCCCGCGCCGCCAAAGAACGCCGGGTCGCCGAAAAGCGGCGTATCGGGGAAAAAAAGCAGGCTCGCCGGGCGACGGGGGATGAAGACTAATGAATCCCGACACACTCTGTCCCTGCGGCTCAGCCATGCCGTATAGCGCTTGTTGTGGTCGATTCCTCGACCATGCCCAACGACCGGAAACCGCCGAGGCGCTGATGCGTTCGCGCTATTCCGCCTATGTCCGAGCGCGGGCAGACTACCTGTTACGCACCTGGCATGAAACCACTCGGCCCGATCGCCTCGATTTCAGAGATGCCGAGAACATCACTTGGTTGGGCTTGAAGATCATTCGTACTGAAGCTGGCGGCCCTAACGACATGCAGGGCGTCGTTGAATTTGTCACACGCCACAAAATCGGCGGCAGAGCGCACCGGATAGTCGAGACCAGTCGTTTCGTCAAAGAAAACGGATGTTGGTTCTATTTGGACGGTATGCTTACTCAAGAAAGGCGTGGAGGTAAGCCATGATTCGGACTATCAAGATTGACGGATTCAAATCGCTTGCATCGATGAGTTTCGACTTGGGCCGAGTCAATTGTCTAATCGGGGCTAACGGGGTTGGTAAAAGCAACATTCTGGAAGCCATCGGCGTACTTGGAGCGGCCGCCAATGGTACGGTGGATGACGAATCATTGTTGCGCCGTGGCGTGCGACCCGGCGTACCAGGTCTATACAAAACTTCATTTGCGACGGCCAGAACGCCCGCCCATATTGGATTGAGCGCGTTAGGTGCAGAGAGTGAAGAGTACCGCATCTCGATCTTGAATCCGCTGGAAAACCCGAGTCCAGCTTGGGCATTTAAAACGGAATATCTCACAGATGGCAGTACAGGAATTGTCTCGGACGGTGTGCGCAACAAGAAAAATCTGACGCCGACCGCCGGCCTTGCGGCGCTTCAGATCGTCGAAATTGATGCAGATAGTCCAGCCTTCAAATTGATGCGGCGTTTACAAGGCTACGCGATTTATTCGCCGAACACGCCCACCTTGCGCGCCATGATAACTGATCAGCAATCGCGTGATCCTGTGGGTCTTTCTGGAGGGCGTTTAGCGGAAGCCTTTGCCGATTTGCGCCGGACGACTCTGGATAAGGATGAGGATCTTCTGGACAGCGTCTTTGATCTGATCGACTGGGTCGAGGATATCGAAACAACCCATGCCGCAGGGTCCTTGCTATCGCCGTCTATAGCGCGCGCTAAAGAAGTATTGAAATTTACTGATCGTTTCATGAAGAAAAGCCGTAACTCTCTGACCGCTTACGATGCCAGTGAAGGGGCGTTGTATGTGCTGTTTTGCGCAATTCTTTGCCTGTCTCCCCAAGCGCCAAAGCTATTTGCCGTTGATAATCTGGATCAAGCTTTGAATCCCCGCTTGGTCACGCGCCTAACCAGCAAACTAGGGATATGGTTGAAGCATGCTGATCGGGAGCGGCAGTTGCTGTTCACTGCCCATAATCCAGCCGTGCTTGATGGCCTCGACCTGCTCGATGATGACACCCGTCTGTTTGCAGTAGATCGAAACAGTAGTGGTCATACCCAAATCAAACGTATTGAACTTTCTGATAAATTACTGGTACTTAACAAAGATTATCCACTCTCGCGACTATGGCTGATGGGACATCTGGGAGCGGTGCCTAATGTCTGATCCACGTATTGCTCTGGTTGCTGAAGGTCCTACCGATCAACTCATCATTGAAGCCGCATTGAAGGCGATCCTGCCAACTCCTTTCGTTTTAACGCAACTTCAACCTGAAGTGACTCGTCCTGAGCTTGGCAGTGGGTGGGGAGGCGTTCTGAAATGGTGTCGGGAATTTCAAATGCGGGGCTATGCATCGCTTGAAGACGATCCGACGCTTGAATTTTACGACGGGATCATCATCCATCTTGACGCCGATGTGGCGAATAAGTCGTATGCTGATTGCGGTCCTGCATTGGAACAGGAAGCACAGCAAACCGGCTGGGGGACATTACCCTGCTCGCTAGCCTGCCCACCCCCAACGGCTACGGTCAATAATTTGACAGCGGTGTTGCTTTCCTGGCTGGGAATGCTGGCAATCGGGAACAAAACGATACTTTGCATTCCATCCAAATCAAGCGAAACCTGGCTTGCCGCAGCGGTGTTTCCCAACCATCAAAATCTTCCTCAAGATATTGAATGCACGATGAGTATGGATCACTGGTTCACTCAATTGCCAAAAACACAGCGCATCAAAAAAAGTAGACGAGAATACCGGCCTCACGCAGCCACCATCACCGCAAACTGGGGTGGGGTGCGCCAACTCTGCTCTCAGGCAGATATTTTTCACATTAATATTCTGCAATCGCAAGATCGTTAGGCGTCAAACTCGCTACGCGCTAAGGAGCTTGCGCCACTTGGCAAACCCATCGTTTGGAACTATTCTACGCATAAATAGTACTAATCCAGTACCGATTAGATCCGCCCTGCCGACCGCAAGGCTTCTGAACCAGGGAGAACCCAACACGCCATGCTGGACATTCGCAATCTGCACGTCACCGTCGAGGGCCGCGAGATCCTCAAGGGTATTGACCTGGCTATCCATCCCGGCGAAACCCACGCCATCATGGGGCCGAACGGCTCGGGCAAAAGCACCCTGGCGAATATCATTGCGGGACGGGAAGGCTACACCGTCACCGAGGGTGAAATTCTTTTCGAGGGTAAGAACCTGCTGGAAATGGACCCGGAAATCCGCGCCTGCGAAGGGTTGTTTCTGGCCTTCCAGTATCCGGTGGAAATTCCCGGCGTCGCTAACCTGTATTTCCTCAAAGCGGCGGTCAACGCAGTGCGTAAATATCGTGGCGAACCGCCGGTAGACGCCATGGAGTTCTGGGACCTGGTTCACGAACGCATGGAACTGGTGAAAATGGACGAATCCATGCTCAAGCGTTCGGTCAACGAAGGATTCTCCGGCGGCGAGAAAAAACGCAATGAAGTCTTTCAGATGGCGGTGCTGCAACCCCGGTTCGCCGTTATGGATGAGACCGATTCGGGACTGGACATCGACGCCCTAAAAGTCGTCGCCGACGGGGTCAACGCCTTGCGCGGTCCAGAACGCAGTTTTCTGGTGATTACCCATTATCAGCGCTTGCTCGATTACATCGTGCCGGATCATGTTCACGTCCTGGTCAATGGCCGGATTGCTCGTTCCGGCGGCAAGGACTTGGCGCTGGAGCTGGAGAAACAGGGGTACGCGCTGTACAACGAAGAACCTGGCCGGGCGCGCCGGGCGGCTTGAGGCGCATGTTATGACCAACGTCGCCCCATTGTTCTCCGATCCCTACCGCCAGCAGTTTGCCGAATTCATGGCCAACCGTCATGAACCGGATGCGATTGCCCGTTCACGCCGCACGGCGTTTGATTGCTTCGAGGCGCTCGGCTTGCCGACCCGCCAGCAGGAAGCCTGGCGACTGACCGAGCTGAACCCCTTGCAGGCCATTGCCTTCCAGCCACCGACCCATGCAGCAATCGATGCTCAAGCACTGCCGGCGCTGGATACCCCAACGCATCGGCTGGCGTTCGTCAATGGCCGCTTTGCCCCTGGCCTGTCGCGGTTGCGCGAACTGCCCAACCAGGCGTTAGTCGCCAGTCTCGGCCAAGCGCTATTGACCCATCCGGAACGGATTGAACCCGCTATGAATCGGTTACCGGGATTGGAAAATCACGCCTTTGCTCTGCTCAACAGCGCCTTCTGGGAAGATGGCGTTTTTGTCCACCTGCCGCGTGAAACGGTGGTCGATGCGCCCATTCATGTGGTGTTTTACGCCACCGGCGACGATAACGCGATTCATCCGCGGCTGTTGCTGGTGCTGGAGGATCATGCCCAGGCCACAGTAGTCGTTGAGTATCGCGGAGCAGGGCGTTACCTGAACGCGCCGGTGACTGAGTTGCAACTCGGCGCTGGGGCGGTGTTGGATTACCACAAGATTCAGGAAGAGTCGCCACAGGCGTTCCATCTAGGCGGCGTCCGGGTTCAGCAGGATCGTGATAGCCAGGCGAACCTTCATTTGCTCTCCATTGGCAGTCAGTTGGCCCGCACCGATTTGCAGGCGCTGCTCGACGGCGAAGGCGCGCATTGCAGCCTCAATAGCCTGACCTTGGTGCGCGATACGCAATTTAGCGATACCCATGTTCGGATCGAACACGCTCAGCCGCATGGCGCCAGTGAGCAGATATTCAAGAGCGTGCTGGACGGCAAGGGGCAGACCGTATTCGATGGCATGATTCACGTTCGCCAACACGCCCAGAAAACCGACGCCCGTCAAGTGAATCGCAACCTGCTGCTATCGAAACAGGCTCACGCCCACGCCAATCCCCGGCTGGAAATTCTGGCCGATGATGTGAAATGCAGCCACGGCTCCAGTACCGGTTTTCTCGATCCTGACGCGGAGTTCTACCTGCGCGCCCGGGGCATTCCCACCGATCAGGCCCGCGCTCTGCTGGTCCATGCCTTCGCCAATGACAGCTTGAATCGTATTCGCCTGACGCCCTTGCGCGAGCGCCTAAACCGTTTGCTGGCTGACCGTCTGACGCTGGATATCACGGAGGAACCATGAACGATATGAGCGCCCTGCATTCCATAATCCCATCAGCGCCCCCCCCGTTGGAAGAACTGGACCTTGCCCGCATCCGCGCCGATTTTCCGATTCTGCGCCAGCGGGTGCATGATAAGCCGCTGGTCTATCTGGACAATGCCGCCTCAGTGCAGAAACCCAGGGCGGTGATCGACGCCGTTAGCGAGTGTTATAGCAGCTACTACGCCAACATTCATCGCGGCGTTCATCTACTGTCGGAACGCTCCACCGCCGCCTATGAAGGGGCGCGGGAGAAAGTGCGCGCCTTTCTGAACGCCGCCAGCGCGCAGGAAATCATTTTCACTCGGGGCGCGACCGAAAGCATTAACCTCGTCGCCAGCAGCTTTGGCGGTCAAACCGTCAAGGCCGGCGATGAGATTCTGATTACCGGCATGGAGCATCACTCCAACATCGTTCCCTGGCAATTGTTGTGCGAGCGCACCGGCGCAAAGTTGAAGGCTGCGCCCTTCACCGACGCCGGCGAATTGATCCTGGAGGAGTACGAACGGTTGTTGGATAGCGGGCCGGTGAAACTCGTCGCCTTCGTGCATCTTTCCAACGCGCTCGGCACGCTTAACCCCGCTAAGTTGATGATTGATCTAGCTCACGCCCGAGGCATCCCAGTGTTGGTGGACGGGGCGCAATCGATTCCTCATCTGGCGGTGGATGTGCGCGAACTGGATTGCGACTTTTATGCCTTTTCCGCGCACAAGATTTACGGGCCGAGCGGCGTTGGCGTCCTGTATGGCAAGAAGGCGCTACTGGACGCGATGCCGCCTTATCAGGGCGGCGGCGACATGATCAGCCTGGTCACTTTTGAAAAAACCGAATACGCTGATCTGCCCAACAAATTCGAGGCCGGCACCCCGAACATTGCTGGTGTGATCGGGTTGGGCGCGGCGTTGGACTGGGTGAACGCCATTGGCCTGGAACGAATCGCGGCTCACGAGCATACCCTGTTGGACTACGCGACCGCCCGGCTCAATGAAATCCCCGGTCTCAGGATTATGGGGACGGCGCGCGACAAAGCGGCGCTAGCGGCATTCACCATGGACGGGATTCACCCTCATGATATCGGCACCATCCTCGACCGTGAGGGGGTCGCCGTCCGCGCGGGCCATCATTGCGCTCAGCCGGTGATGCAGCATTATGGCGTCCCTGCTACTGCACGGGCGTCGTTTGCCGTCTACAACACGCGTGACGAGGTCGACGTCCTGGTCGCGGCCCTTTGGAAAGTCAAGGAAATGTTCGAACTATGAATGACCTGCGCGATCTCTACCAAGAAGTGATCCTGGACCACAACAAACGGCCCCGGAATTTCCGCATCCTGCCGCAGCCGACGCATCAGGCGAATGGCCTTAACCCGCTATGTGGCGACCGGATCAGCGTGTATCTGGATATCGAGGATGACGTGATCCGGGATATTTCCTTTCAGGGCGCCGGTTGCGCGATTTCCAGCGCTTCGGCGTCGTTGATGACCGAGGCGCTCAAAGGCAAACCGGTTGCGGAAATCGAACATCTGTTCGATGCATTCCATGATGTGGTCACCACGGAATGCGAATGCCCGAAAGGATTAGGCAAGCTTAGCGTATTAGCGGGGGTGCGCGACTATCCCAGCCGGGTCAAATGCGCCACGCTGGCCTGGCATGCGGTGCGTGCTGCGCTGGAAGAACGTAAAGAAGCAGTAGCGACTGAGTAAACTGTCTTTAAGGAGAGCCTGCATGACCGCGATGTCCACTGCCGCAACGATTCCCGACGCCGACGAAATGGAAGCCCGGGTCATTGATGCGCTAAAAACCGTTTATGATCCAGAAATTCCCGTCAATATTTACGAACTGGGACTCATCTACGGCCTGAATGTCGATCCTTTGGGCAATCATGCGGATGTTGAAATGACCCTGACCGCTCCTGGTTGCCCGGTGGCCGGTTCGATGCCGGAGTGGGTGGAAAACGCCGTTCGCCATGTGGCCGGCGTGGAATCCGTCAATGTTCAACTGGTGTGGGAACCGCCGTGGACACCGGAACTGATGTCGATGCGCGCCAAGCTGGAATTGAACATGCTTTAGCGAGAGTAACTATTCCCCGGCAGAGCCGGGGGTTTACCTAGTTGTAATCTGCTAGAACGAAGACCGGCTTTCCAACAGCTTCTTAGCGTGGGCATATCCCGCATTATAAAAAATCTTTAAAAATTGACGATCATCAAATGACTCCCTAAATCTCGCGTTACCTTTTACCGTGGTCGAATCCTGCGGGGGAGAACATGGTCATGGGTTTTGTCGATGATATTGATTTAGCGTCCGGTACGATCCGGAATCTCGATGGTTACGAAGGCGCGCTGGGCGGACTGACCCGCCGTGAGTTCCTGAAATACTGCACCGGGGTCGCTGCGACACTGGGCCTGTCGTCATTTATGGGCTTGCGCATCGCGCAAGCGGCAACCGCGCCGCAACGGCCGCCGGTGATCTGGCTGTCGGCGCAGGAATGCACCGGTTGCACGGAGTCGCTGCTGCGCGCCTACCATCCGACGCTGGAAACCCTGATTCTCGACATGATCTCCCTCGACTATCACGAGGCTCTGTGTTCCGGCGCTGGTCATCAGGCCGAGGCGTACAAGGCCAAGTCGATGAAAGAGAACTGGGGCAAATATGTCCTGGTAGTGGACGGCTCGATTCCCACCAAGGATGGCGGCGTCTACTGCATGGTCGCCGGCAAGCCGATTCTGCAGGCGGTCCAGGAAGCGGCGGAAGGCGCGGCGGCGATCATCAGCATCGGTTCCTGCGCCTCCTGGGGCGGCGTTCCTTCCAGCGATCCTAATCCCACTCAGGCGAAATCGGTGCAGGCGGTGTTGCCGGGCAAGACCGTCATCAATATCCCCGGTTGCCCGCCGAATCCCTACAACTTCCTGTCCACCGTTCTTTACCTATTGACCTTGGGCAAACCGCCGGAACTGGATGTAAAGAACCGGCCACGCTTCGCCTACGGTCGCCTGGTGCATGAAAACTGCGAGCGGCGACCGCATTTCGATGCTGGACGCTTCGCTCTGGAATACGGCGATTTTGGTCACCGCCAGGGCTGGTGCCTGTACAAGATCGGCTGCAAGGGACCGGAGACGCACGCCAACTGCCCGGCCATCGGTTTCGGTGATGTCGGCGAAGGCAACTGGCCGGTGGGCATCGGTCATCCCTGTTTCGGTTGCACCGAGGAAGGCATCGGATTTACCAAGCCATTGCATGCGCTGGCTGATGTGAAAACCTTCACGCCGCCGACCGCTTTCCCGGCGGTGAATTCGCCCAAAGGCGAAGGCGTCACTCCGGCGGCGGCAGCGATTGTCGCAGGCATCGCCGGACTGGGCGTTGGCGCTGGGGCGATGGCGTTGCGCGGCATGAAGGATGAGGACGAAGCAGGTGGTCAGGGAGCCTCATCTAACTCTGCCGACAAGCAGCACTAGGGAGGGAACGTCATGGATGCGAATCGCCGTCAATTTCTGCGCGGCGCGGCGGGCGCGCTAGCGACCACGGCGGCGGCAGTTGCCGCTCCGGTTAGTGAAGCGGTGGCCTTCGGGCCGCGCGAACCCAAGACCCTACCGCCCAAAGCGGTGGGTATGTTGTATGACTCTACGCTGTGCGTCGGTTGTAAAGCCTGTGTCTCCGCTTGCAAGGAAGCGAATGGGATGCCCGCTGAGCAACCAGCGTCGCTAGCCCTCTGGAACGAAGGCACTTGGGACGCCGCTGAGGATATTTCCGGTAAGACGCTGAACGTGATCCGGGTCTATCAGAACGGAACGATGGTTGAGAAGGATCGCGAACAGGATGGCTATGCCTTTGTCAAGCGCCATTGTCTGCATTGCGTCGATCCCTCCTGCATCTCGGTCTGTCCGGTTAGCGCCATGCAGAAGAATCCGGTCACCGGTATTGTCACCCACAACCCGGATGCCTGTATCGGCTGTCGCTACTGCGTGTATGGCTGCCCGTTCAATGTCCCGCAGTATCAGTTCGATGAACCTTTTGGGCGCATCTCGAAATGCCAGTTCTGCAACCACCTGCAAGCGCAGGGCAAACTCCCGGCCTGTTGCGATGTGTGTCCGACCGGCGCGTCGCTGTTTGGCCTGGTCGAGGACCTGCAAGCGGAGGCAGAACGGCGGTTAGCCGCTAAACCAGGGGAGACCTACACCTTCCCGCGCGGCAAGCTGGGCGGCGACCGAGTCGGCCATGAAGCGCCAGTCGGGGAATATCAGCCCCACATCTACGGCGAGAAGGAATCGGGCGGTACGCAGGTGCGCTACCTGACTGGCGTACCCCACGAGAAACTGGGTCTGCCGGAACTGCCCGACCATTCCTACGCGGCGGTCTCCGAGGGCATGCAACACACGCTTTATAAAGGCATGATCGCGCCGCTGGCTCTGCTGGGCGGACTGGTGGTGCTGGCCCGGCGCAGCGCTAAAGCCTATCGCGACGAAGACCCGACCCGGACCGACGATGAGGAGGATTCGCGATGAGCGTCTTACACCCGGTTGCCGAATCTCCCGATCCAGTTCTGGAAAATCATCAGCCGCTCGGCGGCCGCATTGTCACCAAGCCGTTCATGCTCCTGGGCCTGTTGGTGCTGATCGGCGGCTATTTCATTCTGCGCCGCTTCCTGTTCGGTATGGGCGACGTATCCCACATGAGCAACGGTTATCCCATCGGCACTTGGGTGGTGTTGGATGTGGTGATCGGCACCGCCTTCGGTTGCGGCGGCTTTGCCATGGCCTTGCTGGTCTACATTCTCAACCGCAATGTTTACCATCCGCTGATTCGCCCGGCCTTGCTGGGCGGGGTCTTCGGTTACACACTGGCCGGTCTGGCGGTGATGATTGACCTGGGCCGTTACTGGAACGCCTTTAATTTGTTGATGCCCTGGTACGCGCAGATCAACTCAGTGATCTTCGAGGTCGCGTTGTGCGTCATGGCTTATATCACCGTGCTGTGGATCGAGTTCTGGCCGGCGTTTCTGGAGCGTATGCCGTCGGCGATCAAAAAGCGGTTTAATCTCGATAAATTCCAGGTTTTCCTGCGTCGCTACATGTATGTGTTCATTGCTCTGGGGGTGTTGCTGCCGACCATGCATCAATCCTCGCTCGGTTCGGTGCTGCTGATCATGGGTTCCAAATTGTCCCCCCTCTGGTACACACAATGGTTGCCGTTGCTGTTTCTGATTTCGGCGCTGGCGATGGGCTACGGGGTAGTGATGCTGGAAGCGACCTTGGTGCAACGCTCCTTCAAGCTGCCGTCTGAAGCCGCGCTACTCACCAAGCTGTCGCGGGTGGTCGCCGGGTTACTCGTGTTGTTCCTGATCGTGCGCATCGGCGATCTGCTGGCGCGGGGGCAACTGGGGCTGGCCTTCAACTTTGACCGCTACAGTATTCTGTTCCTGATCGAAACCGCCCTGTTCGCCGCGCCCATCGCCATTCTCGCCTCGCAACGCCGTTGCGCGAACACCCGGCTGCGCTTCCTGGCGACGATCAGCCTGCTGGCCGCCGGTTCCCTGTACCGGATGAACGGCTACCTGCTGGCGGTTAATCCGGGCAATGGTTGGACCTATTTTCCCTCCGCGCCGGAGCTGATGATCACCGTCGGCGTGGTGTGTCTGGAAATCATGCTCTATCTCATTTTCATTAAAACGCTGCCGGTGTTGCCCGGCCGCACTGCCAAAGCCGGGAGGCCGTCGTGACTCGTATTACCATCGATCCCATCACCCGCATCGAGGGTCATTTGCGCATCGATTGCGAGGTGGAGAACGGCAAAGTCGCCAACGCCTGGTCGTCCGGGCAAATGTGGCGCGGCATTGAAACCATCCTGCAAGGCCGCGATCCGCGCGACGCCTGGCTGTTCACCCAGCGCATTTGCGGCGTTTGCACGACGGTCCACGCCATCGTCTCGGTGCGGGCGGTGGAGAATGCGTTGAATCTGGACGTGCCGCTGAACGCGCAGTACATCCGCAACATGATCATCACCGCTCACGGGATTCACGATCACATCGTGCATTTCTACCAGTTGGCGGCGCTGGACTGGGTGGACATCGTCTCGGCGCTGTCGGCCAGTCCCGAAGGCGCGGCGAAACTGGGGGCCACGTTGTCCGACTACCGGCGTAACAGTCTGCCGGAAATTCGCCAGGTGCAGGATAAGCTCAAGGCGTTTGTTGGCACGGGGCAACTGGGGGTGTTCGCTAGCGGTTATTGGGGCCATCCGGCGATGAAACTACCGCCGGAAGTGAATCTGCTGGCGGCGACGCACTATTTGCAGGCGCTGGAATATCAGCGGATCGCCAACCGGATCGTGGCGATTCTGGGTTCCAAGACCCCGCATATTCAGAACCTGGCGGTGGGCGGCGTGGCCAATCCGATTAACCCCGACAGCCAATCGACGCTGACCCTGGAGCGGCTGTTCGCTATCAAGGCGGAAATTGACAAGCTGGGCGAGTTTGTCAATCAGGCGATGATTCCCGATGTCGCGGCGGTGGGCGCGCTGTACGCCGACTGGACCCAATACGGGGCGGGAGTGACCGATTATCTGTCGGTGCCGGATCTGCCGCTGGATACGAAAGGGACGCAATTTGAACTGCCGGGCGGCTTTATTCCCAAAGGCGATGTCGCGCAATTCAAGCCGATCACCAGCTATCAGGACGGCTATTTCCGCGACGGCGTCAAGGAAAGCGTCAAACACGCCTGGTATGAGTACCAGGGGGGTGATAAAGCCCTGCATCCCTACGACGGGCAGACCAACCCCAAGCACACCACCTTCCAGGACGACGGCAAGTATTCCTGGGTCAAAGCGCCGACTTTCTATGATCAGCGCGTACAGGTGGGACCGCTGGCCAACGTGCTGGCGATGGTCGCCGCCGGGCATGAACCGACCAAGCGCCATCTCAACCGGGTGCTGGAGATTGCCAGCACCGTAGCCGGTACGCAAATTCCCGTCGAAGCGTTGCATTCCACCATTGGCCGAATTGCCGCGCGGGCAGTGCGCTGCGCGGTATTGTTGGAATCGTTGCAGAATCAGTGGCAACTGCTGATCGACAACATCGCCAAGGGGGATTTTGCGACCTTCAACCGGCCAGTGTTCCCGAAAGGGGAAATTCGCGGTTTCGGCTATCACGAAGCGCCGCGTGGGGTGTTGTCCCACTGGACGGTGATCGAGAACGGCAAGATCAAGAACTATCAGGCAGTAGTGCCGAGCACTTGGAACGCCGGGCCGCGCGATGACAATGACGCGCTCGGACCTTATGAGGCGTCGCTGATGGATAATCCGGTGGCTGACGCCGAATTGCCGCTGGAAGTGCTGCGCACCGTGCATTCCTTCGATCCCTGCCTGGCCTGCGCTATTCATTTGGTGGATAGTCGTAAACGGCCGATTGTCCAAGTTAAGGCGCTGGGCTAATTTCCGGTCTCCTCTGTTTAATCGGACGCGCCCGACAAGATGTTTGTCGGGCGCGTTCATGTTTTGCCTGACGGCTTGACGGCTCCCAAAGTTTGAAATGGTCTGGTTGCCATCCTGATGGGGGTGTACGTTTCGTAGAAATCATTGACAAAATTGGGACGTATGGCTAGGGTCGCTTGGTTGTGCACTGTCTGGCGTGAAAAAAGGCCCTGTTTCGGGAGCTATTACTCGTTAGTCCCAAGGCTAAAGAAAGAGTCGCCTCAACTATGAAAAATATTATTGTGATTGCCATTATTGTAGTTATTGGTTGGTATGGAAGCTATTTATACAAACAACATGGGTATAACACAGAGCTTATGCAAAATACGTCAACTGATTTGGCGAATGAACAAAGGGTAAAGTGCATTACTAAAACCGGCAGCGTTATATATGGAACTGTACCGCAAGGAACTATATGTGAAAAATTGGAACCGATTGAAGGCTCATTAACGGTAATTTCTAGTGAAACCCGTACTGAAAGAGAAAGCAGATATAATTCTGACAGACAAAATAGTGGAATTTCAAGTTTCAGATGTGATGGTAGAGTCTATTGTAGTCAAATGACTTCTCGGGCAGAAGCAGAATTTTTTATTAGAAATTGCCCGAATACTAAAATGGACGGTGATCGAGACGGTATACCTTGTGAAAATGACTCACGTTTTTGAATCGAAAGCCACTTAAGTTAGGTTGCCGTCTTTCCAGCAACCCAACATTCAGCCTACCTGCTGTACTGGAGACTGCTCTACAAAAAATACTTGGAGAACTTGTATGATTACACTTAATGGTATTACTCATCGTTATCCTGAGATACTTAGTAATGTGCCTGTGTTTGTAGGCACTCGTGTTCCGGTCCGTTCATTATTTGATTACTTAGAAGGAGGTGATACTTTGGAAGAGTTTCTTTATCAGTTCCCATCAGTTAAGCGCGAGCAAGCCATTGCTATACTTGATGCCGCTTATGAATCGGTTGCGGCAGATGCGCATCTTGCTTGACGAAAATTTTCCTGTTAATTTCGCTAAACTGCTGGATAAGCGGAGCGCTTATCGGGGCGCGAGTTGAGCTTCGCCCGACGCGAGTTGCAGGGATGAAGACGTGTACTTACAGGAAATCCAGAGTGTTCATGAGGTTCAAGTGGGATTGCAGAATTTCTTCCACTTCTATAACCATGAATGCTTCCATCAGTCCCTGGGCTACCAGACCCAGGCGCAAGCGTATCTGGGATCGTTACAGGATGATGCAAGCAGAATGTGTGTTTATCACCCCCTCTCTCTCTTAGTTTTATCCATATTTTGCGCGAAAGACCCTGTCCTTTAGGGCGGGGATGTAGAGCGCGGCGAACGAAGTTTGCCTTTCTTTGCTAGTTTCTACTCTACTGTCACCGACTTAGCCAAATTGCGCGGCTGGTCAACGTCCGTACCCTTCAACACCGCCGCATGATAGGCCAACAGTTGCAGGGGGATGGTAAACACGATTGGCGCAATCGATTCCGGCACTGCGCCAAGCGATAAAACGTGGGTATCGACGCCGCTGAGTTGGGTATCCACTTCCCGATCCGCAAACAGGAATAACACACCGCCACGCGCCCGCACTTCCTGAAGATTGGAGAGCACTTTCTCCAGCAATCCATCCTTGGGCAATACGCACACCACCGGCATGTCCGCGTCGACCAGCGCCAGTGGCCCGTGCTTGAGTTCGCCAGCGGGATAAGCCTCCGCATGAATGTACGAAATCTCTTTGAGCTTGAGCGCCCCTTCCATCGCGATGGGATACTGCGGGCCGCGTCCCAGGAACAGAGCATGATGCTTTTCGGCGAAATGCTCGGCCAACCGTTCGATGGCGCTATCCAGCACCAGCGCTTCTTCCAGCGCTCTCGGCAATCGTTCGAGATCGCGCACTGAAGCGGCTTCTTCAACCTCGCTCAAATCGTGCTGCCGGCCCAAGCGCAGCGCCAGCAGGCGCAGCGCCACCAGTTGCGTAGTGAACGCTTTAGTCGAAGCGACGCCGATTTCCCGTCCGGCGCGGGTGAGCAGGGTCAGCGCCGATTCACGCACTAACGAGCTTTCAGCGACATTGCAAATCGCTAGCGTGGACAGATAGCCACGCGACTTGGCGGAATGCAAAGCCGCCAGCGTGTCAGCGGTCTCGCCGGATTGGGAGATGCTGACGAACAGGACGCCCGGCGGCGTGACTCCGTGTCGATAGCGATATTCGCTGGCTACCTCGACGGTGCAGGGAACGCCAAGACTCTCCAACCAGTAACGCGCGACCAAACCGGCATGGTAACTGGTGCCACAGGCAACGATATGGACGCCGCGCACCTGATCGAACACCGGCCCCGCTTCCGGTCCAAAGCAGTCTTCCAGCAACCGTCCCTGATGGATGCGTCCTTGCAAGGTCTCGGCAATCACCACCGGTTGTTCAAAGATTTCCTTGAGCATGAAATGGCGATAGCCGTTTTTGCCCACCGCGCCGCCCTGCTGGGCAGCGTAGGACAAGGGGCGCTCCACCACTTGTCCCTGGCGATCATAGAGGGTGAACTGCTCCCGTTGCAGCTCGGCGATATCACCCTCTTCCAGGAACACGAAGGTCTGAGTGACCGGGGCCAGCGCGAATACGTCGGAAGCGATGAAATGCTCCTCGATGCCAATGCCCAACACCAGCGGGCTACCGGCCCGCGCCGCGATCAAGCATTCCGGGTCCTCGCGGCAAATCACGCCCAGGCTGTAGGCGCCGGTCAGTCGCGCGACCGCTCGTTGGACCGCCACGCGCAAATGACCGGTTTCATGCATCTGCTGTTCAATCAGATGGGCGACGACCTCGGTATCGGTATCGGATTCGAAATGATAACCAGCAGCGATCAGTTCCTGCCGCAGTTCCCGGTGGTTCTCGATGATGCCGTTATGCACTACCGCAACCGAACCGTTACTGACATGGGGATGAGCGTTGCGTTCGCAGGGTTCGCCGTGCGTTGCCCAACGGGTGTGGGCGATACCGAGCGGGCCGCGCACCGGTTCCTCGCGTAACCGGTCAGCGAGCATTTGCACCTTGCCAACGGTGCGCAACCGATGAAGTTGACCGTTCCGGTTGTCCAGAGTAACGATGCCCGCTGAATCGTAGCCGCGATATTCCAGCCGCCGCAGCCCTTCAAGCAGGATGGGAGTGACATTACGTTCAGCGATAGCGCCTACAATTCCGCACATGGCAATTTCCAGTCGGTCGATTGAATGGATGGTAGAGAGTGTTGGAAATCAGATTAGCGGCTTGCTTGTTGGGGGACAAGTCATACTCATCCAGTTCATGTTGAATATTTTGGCCGTGACCCGGTTTGCAAGATCGAGCGCTTTTTTTTGATCGACCTTGGCAACTTCAATGACTTCCAGTGCTTCGGCTTCGCTGGAGCGGTCAAACTGGTTCATGGAAGGGCAACCGCCCTCATTTAAGTCGCTTGGCTCAAACTTATCCAGATTTCCACCATACCGGCGCTTGTTGGTCATGACAATATTCTGGCCGATATCGCTCATTAAATAAACAAATAGCCGATTAGTATAGTTTTGCCCTAACGGGTTGGGATAGAAGGCATGAAAACAAGTGAAATTTATGGCGTTCGTGAAATTTCGGATGACTTTGAGTCGTCCCCGATTAAAAACTCCGGCTAAAATCGGCGCTGGAGAGCGGGATTCGATTTTGTACCAAGGGTTTCTATGTCGGGTCAGGAAGCGTTGATGAAATCCTTTGTCAACGCCATGATCGAGGTAGGCAAGGATTTTCTTGTTGTCATGCTCTTGGATAGCGAGGCAGTAAATCGGCATGCCACCTTTGTCAAGTTGGTTAAAATCGTCGTCAGTAAATATCGGTTTTCTGATTTGCGGACTCTTGGTAATGCAGGGGCAATAATTCTCTGGTCCAAGCTCCCACTGACTTATTTTTTGACTACTTAACGCAAAGAATTCATTGGCTCCAGTAGCAATGCCCCGGACAAATTTACCATACTCCACAATTTTGGATAGTCCACTGGGTATTGTCATTGTTTCATACAACCCCGAAATAATTGGTGACCACTTTGTATCGAATGGTAACTGGTCAGGCGCTAATTCATATTGAAAAAAATCTTCAAAACTTGCAATATTTTTCAGTCGATCAATATGATCAATCTGGGTGATCTTTATGGGATCAACAACGCCATCTTTCCGGCAAAGAAGAATACAAACTGTGGTGATGACCTCTGAAAAAATATCCTTTTCATTTGAGAAAAATATAATCTGCTTAAGCAAACCACCTTCCAAAAGTGAACTTTTTACTTTTTTTCCGTAACCGGTGTTAAAAAACTCGAACGGTATGATATAAGCCAACCTACCACCAGCATTCAACTCCTTTAACGATCGGGTAAGAAAAACCGAGGCAATATTAGCATAACCATCAAGTTTGACACCGATTTTCTTCTCAATTTCTGGGAGGACACGATGGCGGTTCAGGAATTGCTGAAACCGCATATAAGGGGGATTGCAAACAATGGCGTCATAACCTTGTAGATCGGTCTCCAGATAATCGGCGATTTCAATGATAGGGCGCGGGCCGTTGCCATAATCCAGATAGCTGATAATCGTCGGATCGATCTCATAGGCTTTGTAAATGGTATTGGCAAGTTGCAAGGCGCCAATCTTAGAAAGCGAATCAAAGAATACGCCGAGACCGAAAGCCGGATCGAGTATTGATTTAGGATTATCTTTGATAATCCATGAAATCATTAAATCAGCGATGTTGTATGGAGTAAAAAACTGGCCAAATTTTTTTCGGTATTTAACTGGCGTTAGATCAGTATATTTTAACTCATTCATTTATGATGCAAATACACTAATATCATTTTCTTTGGCTCTTCGAGGTTTCTTGTGGAGCCAGGCGAAACTGATCAGGACTCGCTGTTTGGAATTGACAAAATTGGGAAAACTATAACCCATACGTTTCACTGTTTTAATCGAATTATTAATACCTTAAATCACGCTCGTCGTAACCCGGTAAGTGAAGTAATCAGGACTTTCGCTAGGCAGGTTGGTAGGCGGTAATATGTGGATTTCGTAGCTCATTACGCAAATAATCACTCCATAAATTGTGCTTAATTTGATAAAGCGTCTGACCTGTTTTTTTAGCGATTACTTTGAGTGAAAACCAAGCGTGATAGCAACAAGCGAAATGATTACGTTGTGCGCGTTGCTTACGACATTGACACCGTTCAATTCCGGTCAGTTGCTTGAGTTCTCGATGCAGTTGCTCTATAAACCAACGCACTTGGTTCTCATTTTGAACCACCTGCGTGTCAATAGAGCCTGGGGTACGATTCATAATCACCCATTCAATGTAACCGTGTGGGGTAACCACCTTAAAAAGCTGCACTTTAAATGGGACTTCTTTAAGTTTAACGGTCAGACCGTATTGGAGTTGTTTGTCCGCCCACTCAATCTGTTGTAGATGAATATAACCTTGTTCTTTACTGAGGCTGACGTGACGATTTTCTTTCAAAGTCGTCACAAAGAATTTGTCAAGGCAATGAATATATTTGAGATTTTCTGAAGCGGCATACCAGCAATCAAATAGAATCGTTTTTTCTTTAATACCTTTTTCTTCAAAGGCTTGTTGTAACATATCCCGAAAGTGATCATTTTTTGTTTTGCCATCCGCATCGGGTGAATAGATGCGAAAATCGAGGGGATAATAATCACCTTTATCGGCGTGAACTAAATTCACAACCCCGATTCCCTTTGCTAAACCATGTGCATTCCCACTATACTGACGTTTCACCCTCTCAATTTTTTTGGAAAAGCCTTTATCTTGAACGCTATCATCGAAAATCAGGTAGGCTTCGTTACCATTATTTATCAGTGATTCCGCTAATTCCCATACGCCGTGGGCCGTATGCCTTTCACGTCGTAAATAATCATTAATCGCATCATGACTTATGTTATCTAAATGATCAGCAAGATTAGTGCAAGTATAGTTAACTGGAGTATTAATGATGTACTCAACATATCGTTGTTTGGTTATTTTCATTCGGTTATTATATCAGATAATAGAGTTAAAAAAACCAAAGCGAAAGTCCTGTTTATGAATCTTTATGAACCGTATTGAATCACGGGAGGTCTCCCATGACGACTGCTGCTTTTACCATTCGCACCGAACCCCACATTTTGCAACGGCTGGATTTATTGGCCAAACAACTGGATCGCTCGCGTAACTACTTGGCTAATCAGGCTTTAGAGGAATTTCTCGAATTGCATGCCTGGCAAATTGGCAAGGCGCAGACGGGTATCGCAGCCGCAGAGCGAGGCGAGTTTGCTTCGGATGAAGAAATGGAGCAGTTGTTTACCCGATATTCGGAGACTGCGCAGGGCGGGGATGCTGCGCCGTGAACATTCGCTGGACGCGCCCGGCATCACGGGATCTGCAGGCGATTCAGGACTATGTCGCACAGGGTAGTGCTTCAAACGTGGATATATTGCTCATTAACTGCTTTATACTCAATTTCTTGTAAACAAGCATATCCACGTCAGAAACACCACCCAATAGCCCTTCTGGAATCTCGGATCGAAAGATTTCTCTTCCCTGTTGGATGATAACCGCTCTACTATTCAAGATGGAGTCTTGGTGATGCCTCTTGCGTGATTGGCATTGAACAATCTGAGCGAACTCCGCCATAACGTGGTGCGTGATGTACAACCGACTTGTCTCCTTTTTTGCCCAAGCGCGCCGATTTTGGAATGGTCGCTCCGCCGTCCACCTTGGGGGTTCAGAAGAACTACGGGCGCGTTTGAATAAGGGATTATGGCGCGTGGCGGTCGTGTGGACGCTATTGATTTTCGGGTTGATGCTTTGGCAAAGCTACGACAACTGGATGTCGACCTGGCGGACGGCCAAGGGTCAAGCCGAGGAGAGTTACCGCAGAGACATTCTTTACCGCCGTTGGGTCACGCTGCATGGCGGGGTTTATGTGCCGATCACCGAACACACCCCGCCTAATCCGTACCTTCAAGTCCCGGAGCGCGATTTCGCGGCGCCCTCGGGAAAAACACTGACCTTGATCAATCCGGCTTACATGACCCGGCAGGTGCATGAACTCGCCATGGCGATTGACGGTACGCAGGCACATATCACCAGCCTGAATCCCATCCGCCCCGGCAATGCCCCGGATGCCTGGGAGCAGCAAACGCTCCGCGCCTTTGAACAGGGTCAAACGGAACAGGTGTCCCTGGAAACACTCAACGGTGCATCCTACCTGCGTTTCATGCGACCGATGATCACGGAGAAAAACTGCCTGAAGTGTCATGCAGAGCAGGGTTATCGGGAGGGCAATATCCGGGGCGGGATCAGCGTTTCGCTGCCTTGGCGGCCCTATCGGCAAGCCTTTTTCCATCAGGCAGCGATGACAGTGACGGGCTATAGTCTGCTCTGGGGCCTCGGGGTGCTGGGGCTGGCCTGGACGCGAAGGCGGTTAGGCGAAGAGTTGGTAGAACGTCAGCAAGCCGAACAACAATACCAACTTTTGTTTCGCGAGATGCTGGACGGGTTTGCCCTGCACGACATCCTCCTGAATGCCAGCGGTCAACCGATCGACTATCGCTTCCTGGCCGTCAACCCGGTGTTTGAACGCCTGACCGGTCTTCGCGCGGAGGCAATCCTGGGCCAGACCGTACTCAGCGTCATGCCGGATACAGGGCGTTACTGGATCGAGACCTACGGACGGGTGGCGTTAACCGGCGAACCGGTCTTGTTCGAGAACTACGCGCAGGAAATTGGACGGTATTTTGAAGTCACTGCATTCCGGCCTGCGCCACGTCAATTTGCCTGCATCTTTGCCGATATTACCGCCCGCAAACAGGCCGAAAGAGCTTTAAAGGAGAGCGAAGCACGTTACCGGATGTTGTTCGATCGCGCCTACGACGCTATCTTTTTGGTGGAAAAGCCCACAGGCCGCTATAGGGCCGCTAACCAGGCCGCCGAACGGCTGACCGGTCGATCAGCGGCGGAAATTGTGACGTTGACGACCGCCGATCTAACCCCTGCCGGCGCGCGGGAACGGCTCGCCCAGGCGACCGATTCAACGGACGGCTTCTCCTTTGGCGAAGTCCATTATGTTCAACCGAATGGCTCCAAACGAACCGCATGGCTCACGGCGGTTCCTATCAACGACCGCCTTATGTTTGGGATTGCCCGTGACATCACGGAGGTCAAAGCGGCTGAACAAATCATCGAGCATCTCGCCTATTTCGACGCGCTGACCGATTTACCCAACCGGACGCTGTTCGCGCAGCGGGCTGAACTGGCGTTGGCGCTGGCCGCGCGCCGTCACGAAGCGCTGGCGATCCTCTTTCTGGATCTGGATCGCTTTAAGGACATCAATGATGCGTTAGGTCACACAATAGGCGATCAACTCTTGATCGGCGTCGCCGCTCGTCTGCGGAATCTGCTGCGAACGGAAGACACGGTTTGCCGGCTGGGCGGGGATGAGTTTGTGGTTTTACTGCCTGGGGCTGGGGAGGCCGGCGCATTGCACGTTACCGACAAGCTACTGTCCGCCTTCCGACAACCGTTCGTGGTCGCCCGTCATTCGCTGCATGCCACTCTCTCCATCGGAATTGCCCTTTATCCCCAGGATGGGGCGAACTTTGATGAATTAATGAAGAATGCTGATACGGCGATGTATCAAGCCAAGCAGGAAGGCCGTAACCATCGGGTATTTTATGCGTCGGAGATGAATGTGGCGGGGGTGGAGCGATTGGTGCTGGAAACCGAATTGCGCCAAGCCCTGGCCACCGGTCAATTGCGCGCCTATTATCAACCCAAGCTCCGGCTAACGGATGGGGTGCTGGTGGGCGTTGAGGCCCTGGTGCGCTGGCAGCATCCTGAACGCGGCTTGATTCCTCCCTTTCAGTTTATTCCCGTGGCTGAAGCCAGCGATTTAATTGTCGCGCTGGGCAGTTGGATGCTCGATGAAGTGAGCCGCCAACTGGTGGCCTGGCGGATCGCGGGTTGGCCCTCGCTGCGCGTCGCGGTCAACTTGGCGGCGCGTCACTTTCGCGACCCGACTTTGGCGGCGCAGTTGGAGCGCCTGATCCGGCGGCACGATGTTTCGCCGGGTGTTTTGGAACTGGAGTTGACTGAATCGACGCTGCTGGAAACCGGTGCGAAAACGCTGGAAACTCTGCAAACCATTCGTCGCCACGGCATCGGGCTGGCCATTGATGATTTCGGCACCGGTTATTCCAGCCTGAGTTACCTCAAGCGCCTGCCGGTTACGGCGCTGAAAATTGATCAAAGCTTCGTGCGCGATCTGGAGAGGGATGCGGAAGACCGGGTATTGGCGGCCACCATTGTCGCATTAGGCCATGGCCTGGGACTACAAGTGGTTGCAGAAGGGGTGGAAACCGAACAACAGCGGCGCATACTATTGGAACAGGGCTGCGATCTGGCTCAGGGCTATCTCTTCAGTCACCCCTTGCCAGCGGACGACTTTGCCGTCTGGCGCGCGAAGTGGGAGGCTACTCCGGCCAGTTGCCCGGTTGAGGTCATTGTAAACGGACGCATGGATTGAGACTCATTACTATGTGTCCCGTGAGTCTCAATCCATGCGTCCGTTTACACAGGCCGAGGGTCATTCGCACAAATTCCGGCGCAGGCACAAAAAACGCCTTGCCGAAAACTGCGGCAAGGCGTTGATTTATCTGGCTCCCCAGCGCGGACTCGAACCACGGACCCGGTGATTAACAGTCACCTGCTCTACCGACTGAGCTACTGGGGAATTAAGAAAAGAAATTCTATTGATCTCCGGTCATGCTGTCAATCCCCGGTCAACCCGCGATCATCCGGCCAATGCGCTCCAGGGCCTTGGTCAGATTATCCATGCTGGTGGCGAACGACAGTCGCGCGCAACCTTCCGCGCCAAATGCTGAGCCTGGCACCACCGCCACGCCCACATCGCTCAGCAAGCGTTCCGCGAAGGCAATGTCATTGGGCAGGCCCATGCGCTCGATCACCTTCTGGAAGCTGGGAAAGGAATAGAACGTCCCGTCCGCCGGCGCGACTTCAACGCCATCCATCGCTTTCAGGGCGGCATAGAGAGAGTCATGACGTTCTTTGAACGCCTTGACCATCATGGTCACGCAGGACTGATCGCCATTCAACCCGGCTTCCGCCGCAACCTGGGAGATCGAGGTGGGGTTGGACGTGCTCTGCGACTGGATGTTGGTCATAGCGTTGATCAAATCCTTTGGCCCGCCGCAGTAGCCGATGCGCCAACCGGTCATTGAGTACACCTTGGACACGCCATTCAACACAATCGTCCGGTCGTACAAATCCGGACAGACATTCACGATATTATGGAATTTCTCCTCGGTCCACAGGATATGCTCATAGATATCATCCGTGGCAATGTACACTTGCGGATGGCGACGCAACACCTCGCCCAGCGCCGTCAATTCCGCCGCGCTATAGGCGATGCCGGTCGGATTGGAAGGACTGTTGATGACCAGCAAGCGGGTGCGGGGGGTAATTGCGGCTTCCAGTTGCGCCGCAGTGATCTTGAAATTCTGCTCAACGCCAGCGTTGACAATGACCGGCGTTCCATCGGCCAACAGCACCATGTCCGGGTACGATACCCAATATGGGGCCGGGATGATCACTTCATCTCCGGTGTTCAGCAACGCCTGGGCCAGGTTATAAAAACTCTGTTTGCCGCCACAGGACACCAGAATTTGCTTGGGTTCATAAGTCAAACCATTGTCACGCTCGAATTTGGCGATAATAGCCTTCTTCAAGCCGACCGTACCGTCCACCGGCGTATATTTGGTGAAACCGGCGTGAATGGCCTTGATGGCGGCTTCCTTGATGAAATCCGGAGTATCGAAATCTGGCTCGCCCGCACCGAGGCCGATGACATCCTTGCCCTCAGCTTTCAAGGCATTGGCTTTGGCGGTGACCGCCAAAGTGGGGGAGGGCTTAATGCGCTGTACACGTTCAGAAAGCGGGGTACTCACGGCAAACTCCTGGATGATGATTGGGAAGAGAAGGATGAGTTGAACACGCGGACTCAACACGATGTCGGATGATACTGGAATTTCCGCCTGGCCAAAATCCCATGCAAAACGCGAAACCCCTTACCCTCCAAGCCGCTTTTCAACCCGCCGGGGATCAACCGGAGGCCATTTGCAACCTGGTCGCTGGCCTGAATGATGGTTTGGCGCACCAGACCCTGCTCGGCGTTACCGGCAGCGGCAAAACTTTCGCGGTCGCCCATGTCATCGCCGCCGTGCAGCGTCCCGCGCTGGTGCTGGCGCCGAATAAAACCCTGGCGGCACAACTCTATGGCGAGATGAAAGCGTTTTTCCCGGAAAACGCGGTCGAGTATTTCGTCTCCTATTACGATTATTATCAACCGGAGGCTTACGTCCCT
>JAGRHQ010000309.1 GCA_020444905.1 Candidatus Competibacteraceae bacterium | reverse complement strand
GTCCTCACTCTCTAATACCAATTCCCATTGTGTTAAATGACGTTACTGCGGAGTCTCCCCCCTTTGAAAAAGGGGGGGGTCGGGGGGGATTTCGACATCCCATCCGGGCTACACTCCTTATTAAAGGCGAACCAGACGGTTGCTTTACATTCAAGTCGCCTGACTTCTTTCCCGCTGTTCTTCCAGGTGCTTACAGTCGATGCATAATTCGGCGGTAGGTCGCGCCTCCAACCGGCGCAGGCCGATTTCCACGCCGCACCCTTCGCAATAACCGTATTCGTCATTGGCCAAGCGACCGAACGCCTTGTCGATCTTGTGCAAAAGTTTGCGTTCCCGATCCCGCGCCCGCAGGCTAATGGAAAACTCCTCTTCCTGACTGGCGCGATCATTCGGATCGGGCAGATTGAGCACTTCATCCTGCATGTTGTTGACGGTGCGCCGGCCTTCTTCCATTAATTCCTCCTTCCAGGCCAGCAGGATGGCGCGGAAATGAGCCTTCTGCCGGTCATTCATGTATTCCTCGTCCGGTTCCGCGCTGTAAGGCTTGAAGCCTGCAAACGTGTCAGCCATGATCATTCGCCTTTCTATCGGTCATACGGATTAACTTTATGATTTAAAAATCATTCTCTGGCTCCAAGCCGTCCAAAATGGCGGCTTGGAGCCAGCGGATGCGCATAACAGCATAGAACATCTTGCTCGTGAATGCCGCTGGCATTCCCTGAAGCAGCCGGATTCAATCCTCACTCAGACAAGTCTGCAAAGCATGGGTCAAACCCTCCAGCAATTGGAAGTAAGCGTCGGGACCCGCTGACAACTCGGCGCCCAACGGATCGAGAACCCCAAGTCGCGCATCGCTGCCGCTGACCAGAGTGGCTGCCAGCGTCGATTCAAACTGTGGTTCGCTGAAAACGCAACGGACTTTTAGATCGCGAATGCGCGCCTGGATTTGCGCGATGCGCCGTGCGCCAGGCCGCTGCTCCGGGTCCAGCACCACAGAACCGACCGCTCGCAAACCATAGCGTTGCTCAAAGTATTGATAAGCGTCGTGGAACACCACATAAGGCTGATCCTTGACAGACGCCAGATCGGCTTCTAATTGCTGGTTCAATCGGTTTAAGCGTTCGACTAACGCCGCGCCATTCCGTTGATAATCAGGTTGATGATCTGGATCAACCTCACTCAGGATTGCGACGATCTGGTGGGTCATGGCGATAGCGTTCATCGGGTCCAGCCAGAGATGCGGATCGTGGCTGACCTCGTGGTCGTGGTGATCATGCGCATCATGATCTTCATCCGATCCGGTTTGCGAATGACGGTGCGCTTCCCACGCGCCGCCCGCCCGCAAGGATAAAAGCTTGATTCCAGGCGCTTCCAGCAAGGCGACTGCGCGGACTTGGCCCTTAACGTTTGCCAGAGGTTTGATCAGAAAGGTCTCCAGATCCGGTCCGATCCAGAACACAGCCTTGGCTTGTTCGATCACGCGAACATCCGAAGGCCGCAACCGGTAGTCGTGCGGGGAAACGCCACCGGTCAATAACAAATAGGGTTCGCCGACCCCTTGCATAACGCCCGCGACCAGGGAATGCACCGGCTTGATGCTGGCCACGACGGGCAATCCGGCGGCCCATCCGGTTAACGGCAATAGCAACAACAAACTGCCTATTTCTCTTCGCAGCCTGTTCAGAAAGCGTCCATAAGGCAACATGACATGAATCCTGTGGTTATGTTATAGAGTGCGCGCCGAGGCGATCACGCGCGATTTCCAAATCGCTCGCTGAGACTATGGAAGCGCCCAGTGGTTGCCTCACTTGCCAAAGGAAAATGCCGCGCCATGTCCACTGAACCCTTGCTCACTGTTGAAAACGTCCATTTCGCCATTCGCGGCAACCCGATTCTACAAGCGGTCAATCTCCAGGTATCGCCCGGCGAAATTGTTGCGTTGATTGGCCCCAATGGCGCTGGCAAATCCACATTGGTTCGTATCGTACTCGGTTTGCTGCGCCCAGATCGCGGCCAAGTTCGTCTCAAGCCCGGATTGCGAGTTGGTTACATGCCGCAACGGTTAATGGTGGACGATACCCTGCCATTGACGGTACAACGCTTCGTGACCTTGGGTACGTCGGTGTCGCGGGAGCGAGTCCAGTCAGCGCTTCGAGAAGTGGGTGCGGCGCATGTCCTGGATGCGCCGATGCAGGCGATTTCCGGCGGTGAAACACAACGAGCGTTGTTGGCAAGAGCCTTGCTGCGAGAACCGGATTTGCTGGTGCTGGATGAACCGATCCAGGGCGTCGACCTGACCGGTCAATATGAATTATACGATCTTATCAGCAACTTGCGACGACAGCGAGGCTGCGGCATTTTGATGGTGTCGCATGAATTGCATCTGGTCATGGCGGCTACCGATCATGTGTTGTGCCTGAACCGGCATGTTTGCTGTTCCGGTCATCCCGACCTGGTTGCCCAAGACCCGGCTTATCTGGAGTTATTTGGCATTGACGGCGCGCGGCGACTGGCGGTTTACCATCATCATCACAACCATCGCCATGATTTGCATGGCAGCGTGGTTGCTATTGAGGAAAATACACATGGATGATTTCCTGATGCGCGCCCTGCTGGGCGGTCTAGGCGTGGCGCTCGCCGCTGGCCCACTGGGCGCTTTCATCGTCTGGCGGCGCATGGCCTATTTCGGCGATGCAACCGCCCATGGCGCCATCCTGGGCGTGGCGCTGGCGTTGGCTTTCGGTGTGTCGGTGACACTGGGCACGCTGGTGACGGCCCTGGTCATGGCGCTGGTGATTGCCGCCTTGC
>JAGRHQ010000308.1 GCA_020444905.1 Candidatus Competibacteraceae bacterium | reverse complement strand
TGAAGCGGCATTGTCGCCCCTGTCCCGTAGGGGACAGCGGCTCTGACTGATCATAGGAGATGATTCAACGCCAAGCTACTCATCTTTAATCAATCTGCTCCTCGCGCGACCGCTTGAGCAACGCCTCGGCCCGTTCGCGCAGATTAAGATCAAAGTTATTAATTTAAAAATATATTATTTCTATCGCAATTCATTACAGCCTGTTCTATGCATCGGCGTCATCAGCAAATATGAACCATTAACGATGTTGGCTTAAATGCCGCTCCACCTCGCCAAACAGCCGCGCCAGTCCAAAACATAATAGGAAATAGAGAGCCGCCACCGTCAGCCACACCTCGAATACTCGTCCGGAAGACACCGCTAGTTCGGTTCCTGCAAAGGTCAGCTCCTGAATAGAAATCAATGAAATTAATGATGAATCTTTAACCAGTGAGATGAATTGGCCGGCGAGTGGCGGAACCATTTTAGTTAGCGCCTGGGGCAACACAATTTTGCTCATCGTCTGACCGGAATGCATCCCCAACGCCCTGGCCGCGTCCCACTGGCCTTTGGGCACCGCTTCAATGCCGGCGCGAACGATCTCTGCAACGTAAGCGCCTTCGAACAGCGCCAGGCAGATCAACCCGGATAGAAAGTTGGGTAGTAATGTGGGCGGACCGAACAGGATCGCCAGCACGTTCAGCGTTTCTGAATCCGCACCGCTGATCCATCCTTCTATATCCAGCAACGGCATCAGCTGGCCGCTGATAAAAAAGTAGAAGATGAAGATGAACACCAGGGGCGGAATATTGCGGATCAGTCCGACATAAGTCAGGCTGAGCAGCCGTAAAAACAGGCTGTTGGCCACGCGACATACCCCTGAAACTCCGCCGATCAACGCCGCCAACAGTCCGCCCCAGATCGCAAGTCGCACGGTCGCGAGAAAACCCTGTCCGAGCAGGTTGAACACCCAGTTTCCGGATTCGGGGTCATGGCGCGCGAAATAACCGGGAATGAGCTGCCAATTCCAATTGTAGTGGAAATGGAATTGCGCTCGATAGGAAATGTAGCCGATCAATCCGACAACGACCGCCAGAATGAGGGCGTCCAGTCGACCAAAACGCAACTTGCGCGGCGGCATTTTAATGCCCGGCGCCACGCATCGGCAGGCGACGCTCCAACGCGCTCACCAGCAAGGACAAGCTGACGGTCAGCGCCAGGTACAGCGCGGCGACGGTGAACCAGAGTTCAAAAGTCATGAAAGTGTCGGCGATCAGATTACGCCCCTCGGTGGTCAGATCGGCCACGGCGATGACGCTAACCAGGGCGGAATGCTTGATCAGCGACACGGCCAGGCCGGTCAGCGGCGGCAGCACCAGACGGATGGCCTGGGGCAGAATGACCAGACGGTAAACAGCAGGGGACGACAACCCGAGCGCGCGGGCGGCTTCCCACTGGCCTTTGGGAATCGCCTCGATGCCAGCGCGGAAAATTTCCGCAGCGAAAGCGCCCTCGAAAATCGCCAGGGCCAGCACCGCCGCCACGAAACGATCCAGGTCCAGAATGGGCGCCAGGACGAAATAAACCAGGTAAAGCTGCACCAGCAGGGGAGTGTTGCGCACAATTTCAACATAGATGCGGGCCACGGCGTGGGCCGCCCAGGAGGAGGAGCGTTGCAATAACGCTGCCGCCAGGCCGAAAATCAGGGTCAGCAGCAAACTCCAGCCGGTTAATTCCAGCGTTACGCCCAGCCCGCGCAAGAGGGGGCCGGGGTAAAACGCGCCATCCTCGATACGGTAGAGGTATTGCGGAATCCGGTACCATTGCCAGTTGTAATGCAGGGCGCTCGCGCCCTCAACGAGGAGCCAGCCTAATCCCAGCAAGACGGCCAGGAAGGCCAGCGCATCAAACGCCAAACGCCCGTAGTGCCGACGGCGTCGCCAACGGGAAGTCGTGGTTGCTTTCATGATGCGCAAGCATAGCGATCCCGGCCGCGGATGTCATTCCGAGTGCTCCGCCAACAGGTCGCTCAAATCTCCGCTGGTTTTGCGCAGGTTCTGACTGAGGAAATAGGCGATCTTTGAAATGATTGACAAAGCCAATCGCGGATGATCTTCCGACAGTTTCTCAAACAGCGCATCGTCGATAATCAGCAACTCACTCTCTTCTCTGGCGATGGCTTTCGCCGAGCGGGGCTGATGGTCGATCAAGGACATCTCGCCATAGGTTCTGCCGGGCCGCAGAGTAGCGATTAATTTGTTTTTCTTATAAATTTCAATGCAGCCTTTGATCAAAATACCCATGGAACCGCCCGGACTGCCTTCATCGAACAGGAGCAATCCTGCGTCGATCGAACAGGGTTTAAAATAGTTACCCATCAACAGCATTTGTTGCCAGGAAAAATCCTTTGCCCAAGACGTAGCGTCGAGCATTTCAGCGACTTTTTGCGAGGAGTGTTCCAGACGGGTCAAATTCAACGTATTCGAAGCGGCTGCCATCAGCACAGTCTCCTTTATCACATCCAGTTTGCTACCGGCATCCACACGTTGGGCACTCTGGCCAGCGTCGCACATTGATGGTCCGCCATTCCATGCGCAAGGCGTCCAGCAACAGCAGGCGACTTTCGAGCGGTTCGCCAAGTTGCGTCAAGACCTTGATGGCCTCGGCCGCCTGGATGCTGCCGATGATGCCGACGACGGGAGCGAGGACGCCGGTTTGGGCGCAGGTTTCCGGCTTCACAGCAGCACCCCGGTACAGGCAATGATAGCAGGCGTTTTCTCTACCCGGTCGCCAGACCAGCACTTGCCCTTCCAGCCGGATCGCCGCGCCGGTCACCAGGGGCGTTCCG
>JAGRHQ010000307.1 GCA_020444905.1 Candidatus Competibacteraceae bacterium | reverse complement strand
TATTTATGTCGCTACCGGGGTGCTGATCGTCGTGACTCTCGCGCAAACCGGCTGGCTCTGGTGGCGGCGGCATCGGGTTGAGAAGCTGCCGCTGATTACCGCCGGACTCGTGCTGGCGCTGGGCGGCGCGACCCTGCTACTCAAGGATCCGATGTTTGTCAAATGGAAGCCGACCGTAGTGAACTGGTTGTTCGCAGTGGCGTTTCTGGGTAGTTGCTTCATCGGTCAGAAAACGCTGTTGGAACGGATGCTGGGCGGACAGTTGGAACTTCCCGCATCCGTTTGGGTCAAGCTGACACTGGCCTGGGCGGTTTTCTTTATCGCCATGGGCGTGGCCAATCTTTATGTCGCCTTCACGTTTGACGAGAACACCTGGGTGAACTTTAAGCTGTTTGGCATGTTGGGCCTGACCGTGGTGTTCGTACTGGCGCAGGCGGCCTACATGAGCCGTCATCTCAAACTTGATGATACCCCCCCGGAGGAGTCCTGAACATGCTCTACGCCATCCTGGGCCGCGATGCGCCTAACAGTCTTGAGCAGCGCTTGGCCGTGCGTCCCGCTCATCTGGAACGTCTGAATCCATTGCTCGCTGAAGGCCGCCTGATTCTGGCTGGCCCCCTGCCAGCGATTGACAGTCCCGACCCCGGTCCGGCGGGCTTCCACGGCAGCCTGATGGTTGCCGAATTTGCCTCTCTCGAAGAAGCTTGCGCCTGGGCGAACGCCGATCCTTATGTCGGCGCTGGCGTGTGGACGACGGTTGAAGTCTATCCCTTTCGCAAGGTGTTGCCCGCATGAGCGAGCGGGTTGCGTTAATTGAGGAACGGCTGCGGGCTGCGCTGGCGCCGGATGCGTTGGAAATCATCGACGATAGCGCAGCCCACGCCGGCCATGCCGGAGCGCGCGAGGGCGGCCACTTCACCGTCCACATTGTCTCTACTGCCTTCGCGGGCAAAACCCTGATTCAGCGCCACCGTTTGGTCTATGCGGCGGTGGCCGATCTGATGCGCGGGGATATTCACGCCTTGAGCATCGCCAAGGCCCGAACCCCCGATGAAACCTGACCCTAAACCCTGTAACCGAGCCTGTTCCTGGAAATGATGATGAATAAACCGAACAAACTGACCTTCCCGCTGTTGGCCTTCTCTTCGGCGCTCCTGCTGGCCGGGACCGCACTGGCCGCTGACGACAAAAAGCCTGAAGCCGCGCCCGCTCCAGCCGCTACGGCTGCGCCTGCTGCTGCGCAACCGATTGAGTTTAACATTCCCGATCCCGTCGCCGTGGTTAACGGTAAACCGATTTCCAAGGCGACTTTTGAACAGTACGCTCAACAGTTGCGCAATCGGGCTAAAACGGACACGCCAGAGGCCAGTAAGGCGCTCGTTGATCAATTGGTCATGGAAGAATTGCTGGTGCAGGAAGCCAACAAGGAGAAGCTGGCGGATGATCCGCAGATCAAGCAGCAGCTGGAGATCGTCAAGCGCAGCCTGTTGGCCAGCACCGTAGTGCGGCGGATGCTGAGTGAGAATGCGCCTAGCGAAGACGCTATCAAGAAGGAATATGAAACCGCCACTGCGGCGATGAAAGGTAAGGAATACAAGGCGGCCCATATCCTGGTGGATTCCGAGGACAAGGCCAAGGAAGTCATTGCTGAACTGAAAAAAGGCGGCGATTTCGCCGAGTTGGCTAAAACCAAATCCAGCGACAGTTCCGCAGCCAATGGCGGCGACCTGGGTTGGTTTACTCCAAGCATGATGGTGCCGCCCTTCGCGCAGGCAGTCGCCAAAATGGAAAAGGGCAAGTTCAGCGAGGAGCCGGTGCAAACGCCCTTTGGCTGGCATGTCATCCTTCTGGAAGATACTCGCGACGCCACGCCGCCGTCACTGGATGAGCTGAAGCCGCAAATTCAGCAAATGCTGCAAAGCAAGATGGTTAACGACTATCTGGAGAAGCTGAAGTCTGGCGCCAAGATCGAGGTCAAGGAAATCCAGGTTAGCGAGACCAAGCCTGCGGCAGCCCCGGAAGCGGCTCCAGCGGTTAAGGAAGAGAAGAAGTAGTACCTAATATCCATAAGCATAGAAGCCGGTTTGTGGGCGATAACTTGTCGAATCGCCGACAGGCCGGTTCCTACATGTGTGTATTCACCCATGCCCTCTTTCTCCACCCAGTCCGCTTTATGGCAGGCAGCTCTCCTGTTCTTGGGGCTTTACCTGACCCCTGCAATGGCCTCTCCCGATTCAATCGCCGTTCCATCTCCCGCGACTGAAACCTCGTCTCGAAAAACGCATCTTCTCGACGATTTCGAGGACTTAAGCGGCTGGAGCATCGTGACATCGCCCGGCGCCCGGCTGGAGATTGCGCAGGATGATGGCTTGGATGGCCGGCGGGCCATGCGTCTGGATTTCGAGTTTGTGGAAGGCGCCAGTTTTGTGATGGCCCGCAAGATTTTCCGGTTGCCGCTGCCTGAAAATTTCGTCTTCCGCTATGCCATGCGCGGCGTTGCCCCACGCAGCGACGCCGAATTCAAGATTGTTGATTCCCGCCAAAATGTCTGGTGGTTCAAGCAGCGCGATCATGCTTTTTCCAGTGACTGGCAGCCGGTCGCCGTTCGGAAACGGCATCTCCAGCGCGCCTGGGGACCTGGCGGACCGTTGGAAGAGGTTGCGGTCATTGAGTTTGCCCTGTCGGCGAACGAGCTAGGCAAAGGTTCGATCTGGATCGATGATCTGACTTTCGAGGAACGCGAACCTTTGCATACGTACACCCTGAATCCCACGGTGCGCGCATCGACTTCAACCGAGGGCCATCCGCCGGCGGCGGTGCTCAATACCGATCCCGCAG
>JAGRHQ010000306.1 GCA_020444905.1 Candidatus Competibacteraceae bacterium | reverse complement strand
GAGTTCCAGGCGCTGTGTTCAGGTGGGGAATGTCCTGCAAATTCAGTCTACGAATGGAGTCTGATCTCAGGATCACTACCAAGCGGCGTCACCCTCACGGGAAGCGGTCGAACCGGCGTACTGTCAGGCACACCGACCCAAAGTGGGGCGCTACCCGTTCACCGTGCAAGTCCTGGCGCGCGGGAGTGTTGTCACAACAACCAGTAAATCCTTCACGATAGATGCCATTGTCAACCCCGTAATCACTACGCTGATCACCCACTACTACGTCGCCATTCTCAACCGATTTCGCCTGTTATCCGTGGCGATCAACCACGCGCAAAGTGAATGGGGATGGCGGCTGAACAATCCGGTTACTGGACGAACCCTCGCGGAACCGGAAGGTCGCGCCCGCTGGATCACGCAAGCCGAAGCTCAAACATTGATCGAAGCAGCAGAAGCCAAACCACAAGCCACCCACTACCTGCCGGACTTCATTCGACTTGCAATCAATACGGGAATGCGCCGAGGTGAACTCCTGGGGTTGGAATGGAATCGCGTCGATTTTTCGGCGAATCTCATTTATCTGGCTGGAATGTACACCAAAAGCGGCAAGCATCGAAGCATTCCCATCATGCGAGCGCACGAAACGCATTGATCCGGCGCGCACAATTTCGCGCTGAACATTGCCTGGCATCACCTTGGGTATTTTGCCATGCAGACGGCGAGCGCATGGCCAGCGTTCGGCGATCTTATGCAACGGCCTGTCGTCGTGCTGAAATCGCCAATTTTCACATACACGACCTGCGCCATACCTGCGCGGCATGGCTCGTCAGCAATGGCGTTACGCTCGCAGAAATCCGAGATTTACTGGGCCATGCCAGTATCACGATGACCGAACGCTATGCTCATCCGGCGCAGGAGAATATACGATGCGCCGTCGCCGTTCTTGATCGGGATTGCGCGTCACGATCCGGTCACGCGGATCAGGAGGACAAACGGGAAAAACAAGGATAACGATTTGAAATAAATGGTGGGCGATACTGGATTTGAACCAGTGACCCCTGCCGTGTGAAGGCAGTGCTCTTTTCTCCCGCTGAGCTAATCGCCCTTCAAAAACTAAAAGCGGATTATAAGCGTCATAACCTGTCTTGACAAGCAGACGCTCCGGCATTGAAGACCGTCAGGCTTGCTCAATGGGCGCTCGAATCCGGTTACGGTTCGAGCGAACTGGCGCAGAAGCATTATAATTTCGCTGGCCTGAAGTTCGGGAGCGGGTCAATCGAGGAAGGGAGAACAATCCGCTGGCTGTTCCCGTTGACTATGTCGCGCACGACAGTGAAGACACCTACTGCAACCTTGCCTCAAGGCGTTAAGCTCCAGCGATTGGGAGTTCTGATCTGATGGGGGACGTCTGGAATGGGGAGTCGTAATTCGTCCGGTAACCGCACCTGCATGGCAATAGGCAGATGATCCGAATAGACATGATCCAGCGCCTTGACTTGCTCAACAGTAATCGAAGGCGAAACCAAAATATGGTCCAGTTGCCGATCCGGTCGCCAACTGGGAAAGGTATGCAGCCCCGGCACCGGTTCAGATAGCCGTGCGTTTGCCAGCAGAACGGCCATCTCGCGGCTGTCCGAATGGCAATTCAAATCACCCATCAAAATCACATGACGATAATCATGCACCAGATCCGCCAGGAATTCGATTTGCCGCAACCGCCCACGACGACCGAGAGCCATGTGCAAAATTAACACATGCAGCGCATCGACGCCATTACCGAATCGAACTTCCAGTACGCCTCGGCCCGGGATCAGCCCAGGCAGCTTGTGCTCGGTGATTGTATCTGGGCAAATGCGGCTTAACAGGGCGTTGCCGTGTTGGGAGATCATGCCGATCTTGCGGTTGGCCTGATCGAAGACATGTTCAAAACCCGCATAATCAGCCAGATATTTGACTTGATTCACGAAACCGCTGCGCAGACTGCCCGCATCCACCTCCTGCAGGCCGACCAGGTCGTAATTCGCCAGAATGCGGGCGATGCCATCGAGATTAGTCATTCGCGAGGGAACTGGCACCAGATGCTTCCAACTGCGGGTCAGATACTCTGAATACTTGTTGGTGCTCAGTCCGCTCTGAATGTTATAGCTCAGTAGCCGCAACCGCTGCGGTCCGGGGTGATGATCATCAGCCATGCCCCCTCCCTGCGTTTTCAGCTTTGCGGGCTGGCTTCCTTGGCGATCAGGAAATCCACGACCTCGAACATGCGTGGCGAACGCACGTCGTATTTACCGTTGACGATCACTGCTGGCACCCCCCGCACCCCAAAGCGCTGCGCTAGCTGGTTGCCACGCCGCAACTGGGTTTCAGTCTGAAAGGATTTATACGCCTTGCGGAACGCCTCCTGATCCACGCTGTGCTCGGCGAAAAATGCCGCCAGTTCATCCTCGTTGCTCAGTTTGCGCCGCTGGTGATAGGCATCGAACAGCGGTTGATGGACCTTGTCCAGCACCCCCAATTCCTCGGCAGCATAATAGGCCCGGGCGCCTGGCTCCCAGCTTGCTCCAAAAGCCACCGGAATCCGGGTGAATTCGACGTTATCCGGTTTACGTTTCAGCCATTCCTGGACGCTTGGCTCCAGATCGTGGCAATGCGGACAACCGTACCAGAACATTTCGATCACTTCGACTTTATCGGAAGTTTCAGGCGCCACCGGGGTGGGCAATCGCACATAGTCCTTGCCTTCCTGAAACGGCAGGTCAGCGGCATGTACGGCGAGTGGCAAAGTGCAGGCTAACAGAATCAGTAACCAGTGGCGGAGCAGGTTCGGCATCAGCGGAACTCCGTGAGTAGCAGTGG